>DATAUO010000029.1:0-5104 GCA_036268215.1 Steroidobacteraceae bacterium | reverse complement strand
CCGTCTTGTAATTCGCGGGCAGCGGGCCGGTGGGATTGGCGAGCGGATTGCAGGGCGCGGCGACACATTCGGAGTACGGCTGCCCCACCACCGCGCGAATGTAAGTGTAGGCCAGCTCGCCGCGGAAGCCGCCGGCGAGGTCCGCGTTCACCTCGAGCTCGAGGCCGCGCCGGTTGGTTTCGCCGATGTTCTGATCGACGGTGCGGCCGCCGGAATTCTGCAGCACTGCGAGCTCGTCCTCGGTCTCGATGTAGAAGGCGGCGAGCGTTCCGTGCACGCTTCCGGCGCCCGCCTTGATGCCCGCCTCGTAGTTGTCGCTGCGCGCGGGCTTCAGCCCCAGGTTCAATCCCGGAAGGCTCCCGTCCACAGAGCGATACGCCAGATCGTTCAAGGTCGGCGTCTCGAAACCCCTGCCGTAGGAGGCGTACAGGTTGGCGTTGGAGGTGGCGCGAAAGGTGACGCCGGCGACCGGATTGACGGCGGAGTAGCTCACGCTCGAGTCCGCGCCGTCGATCACCGGAATGTGACCGCGCGAGGTCACCTCCACGGTGCTGTTGCGCACGCCGGCCATCAGGCGCCAAGCCGCCGCGGGGTCCCATTGCGCCTGCAGGTACTGATCGAAGTCATCGACGTGGTTCGCCTCGTTGCGGCGCAGCGCACCCTCGACCCCGGTCTGGGTGCCCTGGAAATTCAGATATCCCTTGCGCGCCTCGGCAAGGTCGTCGTATGCGATGCCGGCCGTGATCTCGAGCGGCGCGCCGTCCAGGCCTCGTGAATCGGTGACGTGCGAGTCGACGCCCCAGTACGCCCGGTCCAGGTCGATGACGCCGCCCGGATAGAGCGGCGCGTTCTTCTGCGTCGCGACCGGAATCGCCTGGAATTGCGTGGTCGCGCGATGGCCCGTGTACAGCGTCGTGGTCCAGTCGTCGTGCGCGCCGAGCTTGTCCTCGTAGATCGCGCCGACCTGCTGCTGCGCGAGGTTCTTGCGGGTGTCGAACTGGATGGCGCCGACGCCGGCCTGCCGCGGATCCATGCCGAGTTGCGCGCGCGTGAGACCGAGCGGATCCTGCACGAACGGCGTATCGACCACGTTGGCGACGAAGGTGAAGTGGCCGGTCTCGCCGACGGCGAACTTTGCCTTCGCGTTGAAATTGTTGCGCTCGGCATCGCTATGGAAGCGATAGCCGTCGGTCTGGAAGTGCGCCGCGTCCAGCACGTAGTTCACGACGCCGTCGTCGCCTTCGGCCTCGAGCTGATAGCGCTGCGTATCGAACGTGCCGTACTGGACGCCGCCGCGGAGCAGGTGTCCTGGCTTCGCGTCCTCGGTGAAGATCGCGATCACGCCGCCGGAGGAGTTGCCATAGAGCGCGGAGAACGGCCCGCGCAGCACCTCGATGTGATCGGCCGACCCGAGGTCGAACTGCGAGAACTGCCCCTGGCCGTCCGGCATGGTTCCCGGAATGCCATCCGAATAGAGCCGCAGGCCGCGAACCCCGAAGCTCGAGCGCGCACCGAAGCCGCGGATCGAGAGCTGGAGGTCTTGAGCGTAATTCTGCCGGCTCTGCGCCGAGACGCCGGGCACGGTGTCCAGGGACTCCGACAGGTTCACCTCGAGCTGCCCGCTCCGGATGGTGCGTTGGTCCACGCGGTCGATCGAGACGGGCAGATCCTTGCTCTCCTGCGCGATGCGCGTCGCGGTGACGACGATGGTCGACAGCTCCGAGGACTCGTCGCTCCACGCGCGCGGCACCGCCACAGCCGAGAGGCATGAGATCGCGGCAAGCAGAAGGCCATAAGGGAAGCTCGGTTCCCGCATCTCCATCTCCCGTGTCTTGCGGCCGGCAAGCCGCTGGAATCTCCAACGCCGAGGCACCGTCGAGCGACGATGCGCTTCGAGCTTAACCTTCGGGGCCGCGCCAGTCCCTAAGGATAATCATTAATATGTGCTAGCATCATGCGGCCTCGGAGTCGACCTTAGGACCTGACGCCTTGTTCAAGCGGTCCCATCGCCAGGAATTTCGCATCACGGCGCTCGCCGTCCTGGCGCTTTTCATCGCTCAATTCGGCGCGATCGCGCATACCTATACTCACCAGCCCGCGGCTGCCAAGGTCTCCGTCCAGAAGCAGACCTCCCCCAGTCAGGAGTACTGCGGCGAGTGTCTGAATTTTGCTCCGCTGCTCGCGGCCGCGGGGACACCGGCGGTATTGCCGTTCTCGCTGCAGCTCACCCAGAGCGGCCCGCCGCCCGCGGCGCCGGCCTCGTTTCTCGATCACCGTACCTACCTCGCCTTTCGCTCCCGAGCACCCCCCGTCACACGCTGAGTCTTCCCGGACTTGATGGAGCCGCACGCAAATTGCGGCCTCTGGCGTATTCGATCAGGAGTGCTCATCCATGTCTCATTCCGTCCCAGCGGCGCGCCGTGCGCTCGCGATGGCATCTTTTCCATTGTTTTTCGGCTTGGCCCACGCCGCGGCGGCCGCCGATGCCGCGGACTCCGCCGCCAATTCCGGCGGCTCCCGCAATTCGTCGACCACGCTCGACGAGATCGTGGTCATCGCGCAGCACTTGAACGAGGCCCGCAACGGCATTCAAACGCAGACGGGCGCGTCGACATACACGATCAACGAGGCGGCCATCGGCGCGGAGCCCGGCGGCGACAATCAGCTGCTCAACCAGGTCATCATGCAGGCCCCCGAGGTTGCGCAAGACTCGTTCGGGCAGTTCCATGTTCGCGGAGAGCACAACGGTCTGCAGTACCGCTTGAACGGCATCATCCTGCCGGAAGGGATCAGCGTCTTCGGCCAGTCGTTGGATCCGCGCCTGATTTCCTCGCTGACTCTCGTGACCGGCGCGCTGCCGGCGGAGTACGGCCTGCGCACGGCGGGAATCATCGACTTGAAGACCAAGAGCGGCGTGATCGATCCGGGCGGCTCGGTCTCCATCTACGGCGGCAGCCACGGCACGGTCGAGCCCAGCTTCAACTACGGCGGCAGCGAGGGCGGATTCAACTACTTCGTGTCCGGCGATTTTCTGCGCAACGATCTCGGCATCGAATCTCCCGACGGCCGATCCAACCCCGACCACGACCACACCACCCAGTATCACGGGTTCGCATACCTCGAATACATTCTCGATGAGGGCAACCGCGTGAGCGCCGTATTGTCGAGCTCCACCGGTAAATTCCAGATCCCGAACCGGGCCAATCAGGCGGCGGGAATCACGAATGCCGACGGCGCGCCGCTCACGGTCAACGGGCAGACGGCCTATCCAAGCGATGCGCTCGACGAGAATCAACGGGAGCTCAATCACTTTGCGGTGCTGAGCTGGCAGCATTCGCAAGGGGCGTTCGACGTTCAGACTTCCGCGACCGCGCGCTATTCCAGCCTGAATTTCCTTCCCGACCCGTTGGGCGACATCCTGTTCGACGGAATCGCGCAGGACGCCTACAAGCAAAACGTCGCCTATGCGTTGCAATCCGATGCGGCCTATCGGCTCGACGACGCGCATACGCTGCGCGGCGGCATTTTCCTGCAAAGCGACCATTCCAAGAGCTTGACCGGCTCCGCCGTCATCGCCCTCGACGATGCCGGCAATCAGATCGGCGAGGTGCCGGTGAGCATCGTCGATGACGGGGCGAAAACGGAATGGATCGAGAGCCTGTACCTGCAGGACGAGTGGAAGCTCATTCCGACGGTGACGTTGAACTACGGTCTGCGGCTCGACAGGTTCACGGCGTTCGCCTCCGGACATCAGGCGAGTCCGCGCGTCAACGTCGTATGGCAGGCGCTCCCGGACACCACGGTGCATGCGGGCTATTCGCGCTATTTCTCACCGCCGCCCTTCGAGCTCGTCGGCACCGAGACCGTCTCGAGGTTCATCAACACGACCGCAAGCGCGCAAGTGCTGCAGGCCGACACCCCGCTTCCGGAAGAGGCGAACTATTACGATGTCGGCGTTCAGCAGAAGGTGACCCGACAGGTCACCGTCGGCCTGGACAGCTACTACAAGCAGTCGCACAACCTGATAGACGAGGGCCAATTCGGGGCGCCCATCATTCTGACGCCGTTCAACTATGCCTACGGCAAGCAATACGGCGTCGAGCTGACGAGCGGCTTCACCCAGGATGACTTCACGGCCTACCTGAACCTCGCCTGGCAAAGCGCGCGCGGCAAGGACATCGATTCGGCGCAGTTCAATTTCAGTGCGGACGATCTCGCCTACATTGCCGATCATTACATCCATTTGGATCACGAGCAGCGCGTAACCGCATCGGGAGGCGCGTCCTACCTCCTGGGTCACACGCGTTTCAGCGCGGACTTCATCGTCGGCTCCGGTCTGCGCTCCGATTTGACCCTGCCGGACGGCAGCTCGATCCCGAATGGCGCGCATTTGTCCTACTACACGCAGGTCAATCTCGGTGCGAGCCACGTGTTTCACCTGGATGACGAGGGCACGCTGACCGCCCGGTTCGACGTCATCAACGTGCTCGACAAGCGCTACGAGATCCGTGACGGAACCGGCGTGGGCGTCGGCGCGCCCCAATTCGGTCCGCGCAGGGGCCTGTTCTTCGGGTTGTCGAAATCGATCTAGGGGTGGGCGGCGTCGTACACCACGCGGCCGCCGACGACGGTCTCGACCACCTTCACGTCCGCGATTTGCCGCGGCGCCATGTCGAGCACGTTCCGATCGAGCACGATCAGGTCGGCGAGCTTGCCCACCTCGAGCGAGCCCGTGTCGCGATCCTGATGCAGCTCGTACGACGAGCTCAGGGTGATCGCGCGCAGCGCCTCGGCGCGCGTGAGGCCCCGGTCCTGGCTCAGGCGGCCGGCGTACTTCCCGCCGGGCTGCGGCGCGTTGATTCGAGTGATGCCGACCTTGAGCGCGAACCACTCGCCGAGTGGATCCACCGGCCAATCGCTGCCGTAGGCGATGCGCGCGCCGGCATCCGCGAGGAACCCGGCGGGCTCCATGTACTTGAAGCGCGCCGGCCCGAGGTAGGCCTCCGCGCCGTCCACGGTGTCCGGCGCCTGCTTCTCCCACTGGAAGGACAGCACGGGGATCACGTTCAATTGCTTGTAGCGCGGGAAGTACGCGGGGTCGACG
>DATAUO010000028.1:0-6615 GCA_036268215.1 Steroidobacteraceae bacterium | reverse complement strand
GGCCTCGCGCAGCCCTGGAGGCGGCCGCGGTCGGGGCCCATCGCGAGGCTGCATCGCATTATCGGGTCGCGCTGCGCTATGCCGGCGAGGTCGCGCCGGCCGAGCGCGCCGGCCTTCAAGAGCGGTTGGCATACGAGTGCTACATGACGGGCAAGCACGAAGAAGCGCTCGAGGCGCAACGCTCGGCCCTCGAGGTCTGGCGCGCCGAGGCAGAGCGCCTGAAGGAGGGGGATGCGCTGCGGTGGGTGTCGCGGCTGAGCTGGCTCCTCGGCCGCAGCGATGAAGCAGCGGGTTACTCCGCGGAGGCCGTCGCCGCGCTCGAGCTCCTGCCGCCGAGCCCCGAGCTCGCCATGGCCTACTGCAATCGCGCGGACCTCGCGCTCGAGGCTCACGATGCGGGCACGGCCATCGGGTCGGCACGACAGGCCATCGCGCTCGCCGAGACTTGGGAGAGATACGACATTCTGTGCGAGGCGCTCAATGCTCTCGGCACCATGCGGCTCATCATCGGCGACACCGCGGGATGGGCCGATATCAACCGAAGTCTCGAGCTCGCCCTCGCGAACAGCTTGCACGAGCAAGCGGCCACCTCCTACACCGATCTCGGTGCCATGGCGGTCTCCCGCCGCCAATACGAGCACGCATCCGGGTACCTTGCCGCCGGCACGCGCTACTGCGAAGACCGGGATCTCGATTTTTGCCTGCCGTACATTCTCGCCTACCGGGCGCGCATGAAGTTCGAGCAGGGAGACTGGGACGGTGCGGGCGCCGATGTCGAGGCAGCGCTGCAGCACCCTCACACGACGCCCGTCACGCAGATCCCGGCGCTGCGGACCCTGGCGCACTTGCGGGTTCGCCGCGGCGATTCCGACTTCGACCGGCCCATGGAGACGGCGCGGACGCTCGCGGGACCGAATCCCGTGCTGCAGCGGGCGGGGATGCTCGCGCTCGTGCGCGCCGAAGCCGCATGGCTTGCCGCCGACCTGGCGGGCGTCGTGCGCGAGATTCGTCCGCTGTATGACCTCGCGCGGCGCCACCGCGATCCGCGCATGAACGGCGAGCTGGCGGCTTGGCTGTGGCGCGCCGGTGCGCTGGACCGGCCGCCTGCCGACATCGCGGAGCCCTATGCCCTGGAGATCGCCGGCGACTGGCGCGGTGCAGCCAGCGCCTGGCGCATGCTGGGCTGCCCTTACGAGCACGCCAGCCTCCTGGCCTGGCACGGCGGCGAGGCCGAGCAACGCGAGGCGCTGACCGTACTGGAGGCCCTTGGCGCGCACCCCGCCGCGCAGGCCCTGCGCAGGCGGATGCGTGAGCGCGGGGTCCGCCGCATCCCGCGCGGCTCGCGCCGCTCGACGCGTCAGAACCCCTACGGGCTCACCCGCCGCGAAGCGCAGATCCTCGCGCTGCTATCCGAAGGCCTGCGCAATACGGTCATCGCCAAGCGCCTGTTCCTCTCCACCAAGACCGTGGAGCATCACGTATCGGCGGTTCTCGCGAAGCTGCGGGTGGAATCGCGCATCGAGGCCGCGGCGCTGACCCGCGCGCCGGCGGCCGGCAAACCATAGCGCGGGCCGGGCCGTCCGCGCCGGGGCGATACCGTGCGGGTTACGGTGTCGATCCGGCTCCCGCGGGCCGCGGCGGCAGAGACGCCACCTGCGCCGATACGTCGATGCCCCGCGCGGCCGCTTCCTGAAGCGTGTGGGTCGCAAGGTAGATCTGCGTGAGCAGCGGCATGTTCGCGGTGCGGATTGCGTCGCCGAAGGCGTTGTCGATGCAGCGCTGCCGGTTCGGCACCGCCTCCAGTCCGATCCGGGTTGCGTTGGAGCAGACGTCCCACGCGGCGTGTTTCAGCCGCGAGTACAACCGGCGCATGTCGGCCGGTCGTTGCAGATCGAGGCCTTGACTGTTGACCTGGACGGAAAGCGCGATGGACGGGGCGTCCCCCGCCGCGGCGGCGCCGGCGAGGCACGAGGACAGGACGGCGGCGGCGCCCGCCCACGCGCGCATGCGCGAGGCAATACTGTGTTTGAGCATGACCATCTCCTCACGAGCTGATTGATCGGACAAAACGCTGCGATCCATCGATCGCTCGATTGGCACGATAGAGCTCGGCGACGGAGCGGAAATCGGTGCGCGCACCCAAGTTGCGCGCGCATCCACCCCGATCTTTGGGTCAGGAGGCGATTCGCGTCACGAAATCGCGGATGTCGGCGAGGATGGGTGCGCGCCCGCGCGCCGGCTTGCTGAGGGCGGCCACCGTATCGGCGTGGCCGAGCTTGGGATAGAGCTTGAGCACCGACGCGACTCCCTGCGCGCGCAGCGCGGTGGAGAGATTGCGCGAATTCTTCGGCCACACGGTCTCGTCCCCGAGCCCATGCACGAGCAGCATGGGCGGCGCATCGGGATGCACGAAGTTGATGGGCTGCGAATCCGCATAGCGGGACGGTGGTCCGAACATGTCCTCGGTGTCCGCATCGTGCAGGGGCAGGAAATCGTACGGGCCGGAAAGGCCGATGACACCGGCGATCCGCGGCGCCTCCCGCTCGAGGTCCGCGAAGTAGCGGCGGTCGAGCACGGCGAGGGCCGCCATGTGCGCGCCCGACGAGTGCCCCATCACGAACAGCCGCTCGCGGCTCGCGCCGAACTCCGCCGCGTGCGCGCCGGCCCAGGCGGCGGCGAGCACCGCATCGTGCATGAAGCCCGCCATCCTCACCTCGGGATAGCGGCGATAGTTCGCGACCATCGCCACGACCCCGAGCTCCGCCAGCGCCGCGCCGGCAAATCGATAGTCGCCCTTGTCGCCGCCGCTCCACCGCCCGCCGTGCCAGAACACGATCAGTGGTGCGGCCCGCGCGGCCGGCTGAGCGGGCACGTAGACGTCCAGGCGCTGGCGCGGCAGCACGCCGTAGGCGATGTCGGCGTGGCGCCGATACGGCCCGAACGCGGCCGGCAGGTTCGCCGCCAGGAACTCGACGCGCCCGCAGCCCGCGGCCAGCGCGCCGGCAAGGCCCGCCAGCACCGCGCGCCTGGGAAGGTCACCGCTGCTCATAAGTGGGCCTGCCGCTCTCGTCCAGGATGCCGTGCCGGACCAGCCAGGCGCGGGCGTCCTCCGCGTCCTCGGCGAGCCACGTCGCCGTGCTGCCGAGACGAAAGCTGTAGCCCCATTCATCCATGTCCTGGCAGATGCGCTCGCGGCCGGCGCCGGGCAACGCATCGGCGAGCACGATCTGCAGGTAGCACACCGCGCCCTCCTCCGCATCGTCGCCGCCCGCGTCGGTATCGAGACCGACCCGCCGCTCCGCGGTCATGCACACGAAATGGGAGCTCTCGTGCAGCACCGAGTGGAGCGGTGTGTCGAGGCGGGCATAGATCTTCTTGCCGATGAGCCCCGCCTCGCGCTCGCCCCAGTAGGAGCCCGGGATCACCTCGCCGGGCGCGACCAGCTGCAGCTCCAGGCCGTATCGATCGAGGATCAGCCCGAGGCTCACGCGATCGATGGAATTCACCAGGAGCACGCGGCTCCTATTTCAGGCTGGTCAGCCGATGCATGGCGATCGATACCAGGTCCCGCGCCATTTGTTGGCGCAGGATGTCCGCCTCGTGCTGCTTGGCGAGCAGCACGTTCGGCTCGAAGCTGTAGTCCCTCGCGAGATTGATGGTTTGCGGCGCCAGTATTTCCTTGTCCGGGCCGCGCACGGAGAAGGTCACGGTGTAGGTCAGCTCGTATTCCGTCGGCGTGTTCTGGGCGGACACCGCCAGAGTACGCTGCTCGACCAGATCCTTGGTCACATCGATCGTGGCCGTTGCGCCCGGCCGGACCGTCTGCAGCGACGCGCCCGCGCTCTTCAGCTGATGCTCGAACTCGCGCGAGAAATCCGTGTACGGATCCTTGAGCGACAGATAAGGCCGCGCCAAGACCGCCGGCAGCGGCGAGCTGCCCACCAGCCGGAAGCCGCAAGCCGCCACGGCGAGCGACGCCGCAACGGCCACCAACGCCGCAGGCATTTTGGGCATGTTCCGCGTCACACGACGATGTTGACGAGCTTGCTCGGCACGATGATCACCTTGCGTACCGTACCCGACCCGAGGAACTTCTGCACGTGCGCATCGGCGAGCGCCGCGGCGCGCACCGTGCCCTCGTCGGCGTCGGCGGCCACCGTGATGTGCCCGCGCAGCTTGCCGTTCACCTGCACCACCATCGCAACGCTCGCCGTCTCGAGCGCGTGCGCGTCGACCGCCATCCACGGCTCGTCGATCAGCGCCCGCGCATGTCCGAGATGACGCCACAGCGCGTGCGTCACGTGCGGAACGATGGGCGAGAGCCCGAGCACCACGATCTCCAGCGCCTCGTGCACGACGCCTCGGTCCTGCTCCGACTGCGGCGCGAACTTGGAGATCGCGTTCAGGAGCTCCATCGCCGCGGCGATCGCCGTGTTGACCGTGCGGCGGCGCCCGAGGTCGTCGGTGATCTTGGCGAGCGTCCGATGCGCCTGGCGCCGCAGCGCCCGCTGCGGCTCGGTCAGCGCCGTGCCGCCGGTCGTGCCTCCGGCCAGCCGCCGCGATACGGACTCGCTCGGCCCGCGCGAGATGTGATCGTGAACCGCCTTCCACAGGCGCTTGATGAAGCGAAACGCGCCCTGCACGCCCTCGTCGGACCATTCCAGGGTCTGCTCGGGCGGCGCGGCGAACATGGTGAACAGGCGCGCGGTGTCCGCGCCGAACTCGTCCACCAGCGACTGCGGATCGACGCCGTTGTTCTTCGACTTGGACATCGTGACGATGCCGCCGAATTCCACCGGCTGACCGTCCGCCTTCAGGATGGCCCGCACCGCGCCCCTGCCGTGCTCGGTGCCGCCCCTGCCATGCTCGGCGCCGCGCCTGCCGTGCTCGGCCCCGCCCTTGCCGTGCTCGGCGGCGTGCTGCTCCGCGCCCTCGGCGCCCGCGCCGAGCTTGGTGACCTGGGCCGGATTGAAGTACTCGATGCGCCCGCTGCCCTGCTTGCGGAAATACACCTCGTTCAGGACCATGCCCTGCGTGAACAGGTTCGCGAACGGCTCCTTGAACGAGAACGGCTCGATCTCGCCCATCACCCGGGTCCAGAATCGCGCGTACAAGAGGTGCAGGATCGCATGCTCGATGCCGCCGATGTACTGATCCACCGGCAGCCAGTAGCTCACGCGCGAGTCGACGGCCGCGCGGTCGTTGTCGGGACAGGCGAACCGCAGGAAATACCAGGAGGAATCCACGAAGGTGTCCATGGTGTCGGTCTCGCGCCGCGCCGCGCCCTTGCACCGCGGGCAGGAGACGGACAGAAAATCGCGATCCTTGTTGAGGGGATTGCCGCTGCCGTCCGGAACCAGATCGACCGGCAACACCACCGGCAACTGGTCCTCCGGCACGGGCACGATGCCGCACGCGCCGCAATGGATGATCGGGATCGGGCAGCCCCAGTAGCGCTGCCGCGAAATGCCCCAGTCGCGCAGGCGCCAGGTGGTCCGCTTCTCGCCCAAGCCTTGCGAGCGCAGGTCGCGCGCGACGGCATCCACCGCCGCGCCGTAGTCCAGGCCGTCGTACTTGCCGGAGTGGATCAACCGGCCGTGCTCCGAATACCAGGGCTGCCAGGCGTCGGTCGAGTAAGGCCGCCCGGCCACGTCGATCACCGGCTCGATCGGCAGCCCGTACTTCTGGGCGAACTCGAAGTCCCGCTCGTCGTGCGCCGGCACGCCCATGACCGCGCCGTCGCCGTAGCTCATGAGCACATAGTTGCCGACCCACACCGGGATGGCCTTCCCGGTGAGCGGATGCCGCACGTCGAGTCCCGTGGCGATGCCGCGCTTCTCCTGCGTGGCGAGCTCGGACTCGATCGCGGGTCCGCGCTTGCACTCCTCGACGAAGGCCGCGACCGCGGGATCCCCGGCCGCGGCATGGGACGCGAGCGGGTGCTCGGGCGCGACGGCGCAGAAAGTCACGCCCATCAGGGTGTCCGCGCGCGTGGTGAAGGCGTACAGCACGCCGCGCTCGCCGCCGATCTCGTAAGGGAATCCCAGCCGCACGCCCTCGCTGCGTCCGATCCAGTTCGATTGCATGGCACGCACGCGATCCGGCCACCCCGGCATGTGGTCGAGCGCCGCGAGCAGATCCTCGGCGTAGGCCGTGATCTTGAGGTAATACATCGGTATTTCACGCTTCTCGACCGGCGCGCCGGTGCGCCAGCCGCGGCCGTCGATCACCTGCTCGTTGGCGAGCACGGTCTTGTCGACCGGATCCCAGTTGACGACGCCGGTCTTCTGGTACGCGATCCCCTTCTCGAGCATCCGTAGGAACAGCCATTGATTCCAGCGGTAGTACTGGGGGGTGCAGGTCGCGAGCTCACGGCTCCAATCGAGCGCGAAGCCCAGCGACTTGAGCTGCGCCTTCATGTACGCGATGTTGTCGAGCGTCCACTTCGCCGGCGGCACGCCGTTCGCGATCGCCGCGTTCTCGGCGGGCAGGCCGAATGCATCCCATCCCATGGGCTGCATGACGTTCTTGCCGTTCATTCGCATGAAGCGCGACAAGACGTCGCCGATGGTGTAATTGCGCACGTGCCCCATGTGCAAGCGGCCGCTTGGATAC
>DATAUO010000027.1:0-2370 GCA_036268215.1 Steroidobacteraceae bacterium | reverse complement strand
AAGTCCGCAAGCGAGGCCCCCGGATCGCCTCCAGCGTTAGGTTTCGCAAAAGATACCGACAGCGGGGCGCTGAAGCAGTTTGCGGCGATCCATCAAGGCAAGGGATCCGTCGGAATCAAGAGATTTATGTTCGAGGGGCATCCGGCACCGGCCAACTTCATCATTTACGATATCCCGCCGGGCGCGAGCGAGGGCGTGCACGTGCATCATCTCGATAACCGCAACAATGAAGGGCCGTTCGACGAGTACTACTACATCGTCGGCGGGCAGGGGCAGATGCAGATCGACGGGCAGATCGTGCCCGTGTCGACCGGGGACCACGTACATACCCCATTGGACGTTTCCCATGGGATCGAGAACACCCACCCCACGGAACATCTCAAGATTTTCCTGACCTTCATTACTCGCTCGGCGTCGACTTGACCAGGAGGACCGCCATTCGCCCCACGCTCGGGTGACGGATCGAATCCCGACGCGATGACCACCGGCTTACCGCACCCTGGCAGAGCCGTACCCCAGAGCCCGCGGCTATAATACCGGCTTCATGCCCCTCGAGCTTCCGCCGGTCGACATCACCCACATGTTTCGCGAAGCCGCGAGCGCCTCCGCGGCGGTGCGCGCGCAGCTTCGCGACGAGGCATCTGCCGCGGCGATCGGCAAGGAGCTGCGCCGGCTGGCGCCGCGGGCGGTGATCACCTGCGCGCGCGGCAGCTCCGATCACGCCGCGACCTATGCCAAATACCTGATCGAGACCCGCATGGGCGTGCTCACGGCATCCGCCGCGCCCTCGGTCAGCTCGGTCTACGGCGTGGCGCAGGATCTGCGCGGCTGCCTGTTCCTCGCGATCTCGCAGTCGGGGCGCAGCCCCGATCTGCTCGCATCGGTCGCGGCGGCCAAGGCGGCCGGCGCGACGGTTCTCGCGCTCTGCAACAACCCCGATGCGCCGCTGATGGGGGCTGCCGATCTCTCCATGAATCTCGACGCCGGGCTCGAGACCAGCGTCGCGGCGACGAAATCCTATCTCGCATCGTTGGCCGCGCTGCTGCGCCTGGTGGCGGCGTGGAGGGGAGACGCCGAGCTCGCGCGCTCGACCGCCGCGCTTCCCGATCTGATGGATCGCACCTGGACGCTCGACTGGTCGCCCGCGGTCCCCGTGCTCGCGCACGCCGCGCATCTATACGTGGTCGGGCGCGGCCTCGGCCTCGGCGCCGCCCAGGAGACGGCGCTGAAGTGCAAGGAGACCTGCGGCCTGCATGCCGAGGCCTTCTCCAGCGCCGAGCTGAGGCACGGCCCCTTCACGCTGCTGGACGTGGACTTTCCCGCGTTGCTGTATGCGCAATCGGACGCCACGCGGCCCGGCGTGGAGGCCCTGGCCGCCGAGCTGGCGCGGCGGAACGTTCCGATCCTGGTCGCCGGCGCCGACGCGGCCGAGGCCCGCGCGGCCGGCGCCATCGTGCTGCCGACGCTGCGGGCGCCGGCCGAGATCGGGCCCATCCTGCTGGTCCAGAGTGCCTATCGATTGATCGCGACGCTGGCTCTTGCGCGCGGTTTCGATCCGGACCGTCCCGCGCATCTGCGCAAGGTGACCGAGACGGTGTGAGCAGGAGCGCGCTGCTCAACGGCCGGATCTTGAGCGACGCGGGCATCGTGGGCGGGCGCGCGCTGCTTCTCTCGGGAGCACGCATCGAGGCGCTGGCCGATCCCGCCGATCCGCGCTGCGCCGGGGCCGAGCGCATCGATCTCGGCGGAAGGCTGCTGCTGCCCGGGTTCATCGATGTGCAGGTGAACGGCGGCGGCGGGGTGCTGTTCAACGACCATCCCAGCCTCGAATCCCTTCGTGCCATCGGAGCCGCGCATCGGCGGTTCGGCACCACGGGGTGGCTGCCTACTTTGATCAGCGACGAGATCTCCGTCATCGAGCGCGCCTTCGGCGCCGTCCAATCCGCCGTCGACTCCGGCATGCCGGGAGTGCTCGGCATCCACCTCGAGGGTCCTTTCATCAACCCGGTCCGCCGCGGCATCCACGAGCCGCGTAACCTGCGCCGCTTGGCTCGAGACGCGCTGCCGCTGCTGACGGGGCTGCGCGGCGGGCGGACCGTGGTCACGCTCGCACCCGAGATGGCCGCGCCCGACATGATCGCGGAGCTCGCCGCCGCCGGCGTACTCGTATCGGCGGGGCATAGCGCCGCGGGCTTCGCCGAGACCACGGCCGCCATCGCCGCGGGCGTGCGCGGCTTCACGCATCTGTTCAACGGGATGCCGCGGCTCGAGCCGCGCGCACCCGGCATCGTCGGCGCCGCGCTCGATGACCAGGAGACCTGGTGCGGGATCATCGTCGACGGGCATCATGTCGACCCCGTGGTCTTGAAG
>DATAUO010000026.1:0-2994 GCA_036268215.1 Steroidobacteraceae bacterium | reverse complement strand
TGATGAGGTCGGGACCGAAGGCCTGATGCACTTGATCGGGAGAGATCGGCTGGTTTGGGCCGGTGCCGATCCACGAGCGCACCGTGCCTCCGAGCCCCTGTTGCTCGAGCTGCGCGACGATGCCTTGCACGCCGCCATGCTTCTCGATCAGCCCATTCACCACCGAAGCCATCTCGGCGCCGACCAGGCCGCCGATTATGCCGTCGAACATCCCCATCGCCCACTCCTCGTTAGAACGAGAACACCAGATTGACCGTCGTCAGCGTATCGAGCTTCTTCAAGGTCGGCGGCGGCGTCGTGTTGTCGGTCGCCGCGTAGCCGACGCTCAGCGCCAGTTTATCCGTCATTTTGACGTTGAGCGCCAGCTCGTCGTGCAACATGGTGTTGTCCGAGCCCGATTCGGCCAGGAACTTGTTGGTGATGCTCGTGCTCTTGTTGAAGGCGTGCATGAAGTCGATGCCCATGGTGCCGATGGCCTCTCCCTGCGAATCGTGCAGCACGCGGGCGGTGACGATGCCGTCGGGATTCTTGAAGATGTCCTCGGGACGCAGGCGGCGATAGCCCGCCCCCACCTGGGCGGCGAGCTTGGTGGAGTCGCTGTCGATGAGCTTGTAGCCTACTCCGCTGGTGGCGCTCGCCTGATACTGAAAGCCGTCGAACAGGTCGTGCTCGAAGCGCAGTGCGCCGAATAGGAACGTCCGCGGCGTGAGATCGTAGTTGCTCTGACCGCGCGTCTCCCAGCGCTCCGCGGACACGACGCTCGAGCTCTTGCCATACAAGCCGCCGACGTAGAGCTCGTTCTTCCACGGTCCGTCGTAACGCAACATGTCGACGTTGGCATTGATCGACTCCGCATCGGCGTTGCCGTGGGAGTCCAGAAATCCCGCCTGGCCCTTGCCGATCCATTCGTGCTGAGGCGGCGGGGGAGGGGCGTCATCGGCCCAGGCCGACACGGCGGGAACGATGGCGATGAGAGCGGCTGCGAGGCGAGCTTGAATCATGATTCTCCTTCGAGCATGAATGAATGTTGAGCGCGTGCGCCCAAAGCGCGCACGCGCGAACGGGGGTGTGCGCCCGCGGCGCGCACCCCCGTCTATTTATCGCCGTCCTGGCTGTTTATGCGCGCTTGGCGAGCAGGTCGCGAATTTGCTCGAGAAGCACTTCCGACTTCGGCGGCGGCGCGGGCGCGGGCGCCGCGGCCGGAGGCGGCGATTTCAGCTTGTTGATGCCCTTGATCGCCATGAACAACACCAATGCAATGATCAGGAAATCGAACATGGTCTGAATGAAAACGCCGTACTTGATCAGCACGTCCTTGCCCGCCGGGTCCTTGCCCAGGCTGATGGCGAGGTCCGAGAAATTGAAGCCGCCGATGACCTTTCCGAGGACGGGCATGAAAATGTCGCCGACCAGCGAAGACACGATCTTGCCAAACGCGGCGCCGATGATGACGCCGACCGCCAGATCGACCACGTTCCCCTTCATGGCGAATTCTTTGAATTCCGATCCCAGGCTCATGGCTGTCTCCTTTTCTTATGATGAGCGCCGCGATCGATGGTACGCAGCGCCGGCGAACCCAGCAAGCGAAGAAACTTTCAGCCCATCGCCCCGCCGCCCTTATCGCAACGCGCCGAACACCTTCTTCAAGAGGCTGCTGGCCTGGCCGAGAGGATCCTTGCGGATCGCGCGCTCTTCCCCGGCCATCATGGTGAACAGGCCGTCGAGCGTCCGGTCGGTGACATAGGACTCGAGCGAGGCGTCCTCGGGCTTGAGCACGCCGAAGGCGGCAGCTTTGCCGGCCAGAGCATCGTACGTCTCGCTCAGCTTCACCTTCTCCGTGGTCCGCTTGACGACGGGTAGGAACTTCACCTTGAGCGGCGCGTAGGTCGCCTGCTTGAAGTATTGCGTCGCGGCATCGTCCTTGCCGGTGAGGATGCGCTTCGCGTCCTCGAGCGTCATGCTCTTGAGCGCTTGCTTGAGCAGCAATTTGCTCTCGGGCACCGCGGCCTCCGCGGCGCGGTTCATGGCGGTGACCAGCTCGTCGATCTCCTTGCCCGCGCCGAGCGTGCGCATGAGTCCTTCGGCCTTGGCGAGCTTCGGAGGCAGGTCGATCCTCACCGTGGGGTTCTTGAGGAACCCGTCGGTGACGCCGAGCTTCCCGACGGCGGAATTGATGCCCTGATCGAGCGCCTTTTTGAGGCCCGCGGAAGCATCGGAACTCGACAGCGCGGCGACGTCGCCGAGCGCGATCGAGCTCGCCGCAAAGCACAGCGCCGCGAGCAGCAGCGTCATCGTCGCCGAGGTCTTGATTCTGGCGCTTCGCGCGGGGCAAGCGACAGGCTGGCTGACATTCATCTAGAACTCCGCGTGCGCGCGCACCGCAAGAACCGATACCGGCCCACGGTCGCGATTGTAGGCCGGATGACCGATCCACTGGTAATCGAGCGTGAGGTGCGCGTAGCCGCGCAGGCCGAGCGAATAATAGGTCTCCAGGATCTGCTCGGGTCCGGGATGCGGCAGCCTGCCGTCGCCGACCAGGATGCCGAGGCCTCCGGCATTCAGGAAGCGCTCGCGGGCCGCGGAGATCTCGTCGTCGATCGCCGCGAGTCCGACCGTGTCGCCCGGACGATGCCAGCGTGTGCCGCGCAGCGACACGCCGGCGGCCTGCGTGCGATCGATGTCGGTGAACTCGTAGGCCTCCACGTTGCCGGCGGCCTTGCCGACGCGCAGGAAGACGCCGAGATCCGCGGTCACTTCCTGCTCGAGATCGAGACTCACGCCGCCGCGGCCGCGATACTGGCGCACGGCGGCGATATCGACCGGGCCCTGGGCCTGCATGGCGCGCTCGACCGCCGAGCTCAGCAAGCCCATGCGCCCGCGGCTGTCGTAGGCCGTCAGCACGACGCGCCCGGCACGGCCGCCGATCGCGAAGCGCCGCTCGCCTTCGAGGAGGGTCTGGAATTGGTGAAAGCCCGGGTCGAGACGCGGGCTGTT
>DATAUO010000025.1:0-27847 GCA_036268215.1 Steroidobacteraceae bacterium | reverse complement strand
ATGGATTGCGTAGGCTGGCCGAGTGGAGCCCACCGAAAACATCCGTCCGCTGAAGGACGTCTGGCTGCGACCCCGCCGGGTGTTCCGCGCACTGTCCACTCGACCGGTGGGACTCGTCGACTACTTGCTGGCCGCGACCATCGGGATCGGCAATTTCCTCGCGCTCTACCGCCCGCAGGGCGCAGAAGCACACGCCCCGGTCCTCGAGATCGTGGTTCAATCGGTCGCGTACGGCGCCATCGCCGGCATCGTCGGCACGCTGCTGATGGGTTTGATCTACACCCGCCTCAGCGCCAGGGCCGGAGGCCGGGCGACCGTGCCGCAGGTCATCCACGTGCTGGCATACGGGAACGTCCCGACCGCCGCCGCCGCCGGGCTCTGGATCCTGTCGGCACTCCTCATCGGCGAGGCGGCGTTCATCGACACGCCGAAAACGGAGGTCGAGGGTTTCCCCGCCTTCCTGGTCTTCGTCCAGGTTGCGGTCTACCTGCTCTTGACTCTCTGGAGCGTGGTGCTGCAGGTGATGGGCTTGAGCGAGGTGCAGGGGTTCCTCGTGCGCAAAGCCTTCGGGGTATGGGTGCTCGGCCAGCTCATCTGGGTGCTGGCGTCGCTGTTCCTGGTGCAGCTGCTCCAGCTGCTATTTGCCGGCGTTCTGCCCCACATTGCTCCGGATCGCTGACATGAGCAGCGGCGGTACCGCCTCGAGCCGCTCGATCACCGCCTGAGCTACGTCGGCCGCCGTTGCCCGCAGCGTGCCGTCGCTCGTGGCCGGCTCGACGGGCGAGCTCGCCGTGGTCGAAGTCACCTTGGTGGAAGGCTTGCTCGCCGGCGTGGTCTTCACGGCCTGACGATCCGACCTCCCGGCCGTACCTCTGCCGGCAGGTTTCCGGCTCCCGCTATTGGAGTTCTGCTGGGCGGCCGCGGCCTTCTCGGCGGCAGGCTTTGCAGGAGCCTTGGGAGCGGGCTTGGCCGCGAGCTTTACTGCGTCGGTCTTGGCGGCAGGCTTTGCGGCGACACTCTTGGAGACAGCCCTCGGGGCCGCCCGCCGCGGGGCCGAAGCCGCCTTCTTGGACCGGGCGCGCCGTTCGTCGGTCTTTGCGGTCCGCGCCGAGGCTGACTTGGCGCCAGGCGTCGATGGGGCCCGAGACCGGCTCGGCGATGACCGCCGGCTCACCGGCCGCTCGGCCTTGGCCTTGGCGACGGTTCGCGATCGCCGTCCCGCGGCCCGGCGCTTGCCGGTCGCCGGCTTGGCACGGAGCGCGGCGCCCGCATCCTTGGCTCGTTTCTTGGCGAGCTTGGCCACCCTCTTGCTGAGCTTTGCCAGCTTGCGGGCACGCTTCAGCGCGGTCTTGGCGAGGCGCACCACTTCCTTCGCGGCCGAGGCCTTGGCGAGGGCTTTGCCGGCCTCGGTGACCAGCAATTGCAATGCAGCAGTCTTGTCGGCGTCGTTTGCGGAATTCTTGGTCTTGGCCACGGGTCGCCTCACCGAACGAAAATGGGTCGATGAGCTTAAGCCTTGGGGCTCATGCTGTCATCAGCGTGCTCAAGGCAGCACGCGCGCCAGAAATTCGCGGATATCGGCAACCTCCTGGGGGCACACCGCGTGCGCCATCGGGTAGTCGTGCCACTCGATCGAGAAACCCAGGGCCTTCAAGTAGTCGCGGGATTGCACTCCGAGGCTCATGGGGAGCACCGCATCGCCCCGGCCGTGGGCCATGAAGATCGGCGTGGCGTCGTTCGCCGGCCGACGCTCGGCCGCGAGGCTCGATTCGCAGGGCAGGTAGCAGGACAGGGCCAAGACACCCGCGAGCTTCGACGCGAAGCGGGGCGCCATATACAGGGACACCGCGCCGCCCTGCGAAAAGCCTCCCAGCACGATGCGGTCGACGCGAATGCCGCGGTCGCGCTCGCGCGCGATGAGCTGTCCCACCAGCGACTCGGTATCCCGAAAGCCGGCGACGTCCTCCGCGGCGCGCCGGTCGAGTCCCTTGAGGTCGTACCACGCCCGCATCACCATGCCGTTGTTGATGGTCACCGGGCGGACCGGGGCGTGGGGGAAGACGAAGCGCCAGGCGCGCTCGCCCGGCCGCACGAGCTCGGGCACGATGGGCTCGAAATCGTGCCCGTCCGCGCCGAGCCCATGGAGCCAGATCACGGCCGCGTCGGGTTTCGCGGCGGTTTGGACTTCGACGGTTTCGAGCATCTCCGATAATGTAACGCATGCCCATCACCCTGGACCATCTGCGCCGCTATGCCGTGGCGCGCTCCTTGTTCAAGCCGACCACGCTCCAGCGCGCCATCCGCAAGCTCGGCTTCGTGCAAGCCGATCCGATTCGCGCGCCCGCGCGCGCGCAGGACCTGACGCTCCGCCATCGCGTCCGCGGTTATCGCGCCGGCGATCTCGAGCGCCGCTATTCCAGGCTTGCGGTGGAAGAGGACTTCTTCGTGAATTACGGCTACCTGCCGCGCGTGCACCAACGACTCATGCATCCGCGTACCGTCGACAAGCCGTGGTGCCTGGTCAAGCCCGACCGCGCCGCCTCGATCCTCGAGTTCATCCGCGCGCGGGGCATCGTTCATCCGCGCGAGGTCGACGCGCACTTCGCGCACGGACGGGTCACCAACTGGTTCGGCGGCTCCTCGAACGTGACCACGCAGATCCTCGACGCCATGCACTACCGCGGAATGCTGCGCGTGGCCCGGCGCGAGGGCGGCACGAGGGTGTACGTCGCCCCCCAGGTCACCGACGCGGCCGCGCAGAGCCCGCCGCTCGATCCCGCCGCCATCGAGGGGCGGATGGACGCGATGGTGGACATCATCGTCGGCAAGTACGCGCCGCTCCCGGCGATCACCCTGTCGGATCTGGTGCGGCGCCTGCGCCACGGCGCCCCGCAATGGTCCAAGCATTGCGCCGGCGCGCTCGCGCGCGCGAAATCGCGGCTGGGCACGGCGCGCGTCGAGGGCGTCGATTGGTATTGGCCGGCCGCCGAGAGCCCGCGCGCGCGGCGCTGGCGCCTCGACGACGAGGCACGCCTGCTCACGCCGTTCGACCCCATAGTCTGGGATCGAAAGCGCTTCGAGATCCTCTGGGACTGGGTCTACCGCTTCGAGGCTTACACACCGCCGCGAAAGCGCAAGCTGGGGTACTACGCCCTGCCGCTGTTGTGGCGCGAGCGCGTGGTCGGCTGGGGCAACGCGGCGGTGGTCGGCACGCGGCTCGAGTGCTCGATCGGCTACGCGAACGGGATCCCCCGGGAGGCGGCGTTTCGTCGTGCGCTCGAGGCGGAGCTCGAGCGGCTGCGGGAATTTCTCGGGCTCGAGCCTACGCCGCCAGGCCGCCGCGCACCTCCGCGGCAATCTGGTAGGAGCGCACCCGCAGCGCGTGATCGAAGATCTGCGCGGTGATCATCAGCTCGTCGGCCCTCGTGCGCTCGATGAATGCGCGCATCGACTCGCGCACCGTGCCGGGCGAGCCCACCGCCGAACACGTCAGCACGTCCGCGAGCATGGCGCGCGCCTGCGGCGGGAGCTGATTCTCGTACCCCTCGACCGGCGCCGGCAGCTGCGTCGGCCGCCCGCTGCGCAAATTGACGAATGCCTGCTGCATCGAGGTCGAAAGGTAGCGCGCCTCCTCATCGGTGGGAGCGGCAAAGACATTGAAGCCCAGCATGACGTAGGGGCGGTCGAGCTGCTCGGAGGGCCGGAAGCGCTCGCGATAGACCTCGAGCGCCTGTTGCATCATTGCCGGCGCAAAGTGCGAGGCGAACGCAAAGGGCAGTCCGAGCGCCGCGGCGACCTGCGCGCCGAACAAGCTCGAGCCCAGGATCCACAGCGGCACCTTGAGTCCCGTGCCCGGCACGGCGCGGATGCGCGGCTCGGGCCCCGAGCCCGCGGCCCCGAAATAGCCGGCGAGCTCCAGGACGTCCTGGGGGAACTGGTCGGGATCCGAGGCGAGATTGCGGCGCAGGGCGCGCGCGGTCGTCGGATCCGACCCCGGAGCACGACCGAGTCCGAGATCGATGCGCCCCGGAAACAGGCTCTCGAGCGTGCCGAACTGCTCCGCAATGACCAGCGGCGAGTGGTTCGGCAGCATGATGCCCCCGGCGCCGACCCGGATGGTCGAGGTCCCGGCGGCCACGTGACAGATCACGACCGAGGTCGCCGCGCTCGCGATGCCGGGCATGCCGTGATGCTCGGCCAGCCAGTACCGGCGATATCCCAGAGCCTCCGCCTGCCGGGCGAGATCGAGCGTATTGCGCAAGGACTGCGCGGCGGTGCCGCCGGCAGTCACCGGGGACAGATCCAGGACCGAAAGTGGAATCATGCGGACGATTGTTGGCGCGAAACGCGCGGAGTCAAGGGTCTGCCGCGATGTCGTACGCGAAATTCGCGGCCAGGCGTTGACAAGTTTTGCATTTTTATGCAGGATGCATGGGTTTTTATGCAAGAGTAGCCATGCTGCGCATCGACGTCGACCATTCCAGCGCTCTCGCGCGCCGCGCGGCGCTCGCGAAGATCATTCGCGAGCAGTCGGTCGGGCGGCAATCGGAGCTGGTTGCGATGCTGCGCAAGCATGGTCATGCCGCCACGCAGTCGAGCGTCAGCCGGGATCTGCGCGAGCTGGGCGTGGCCAAGGTCGCCGATCGGTACGTGCTGCCCGAGGCGGGAGCGGGGATACCGGTGAAGAACGACTTCACCGCGCTGCGCCCCTTCGTGAACGCCCGGCTCACGGCGGGCACCAATCTCACCGTGCTCAAGACGGCGGTCGGCACGGCCCAGAGCGTCGCGGTGGCGATCGACACGGCGCGCTGGCCGGAGGTCATCGGCACGATTTCGGGCGACGACACCATCTTCATCGCCACCGCAGGCGCGCGCGAGCAGCGCAAGCTCGAGCAGCGCCTGCTCTCGCTCTTCGGACGCTAGGTCCGACCATGATCCATCGCGTCACAGGCTGATTCGCATGACAACGACCTCCCCGAAGGGCTCCGAGCCCATCCTCCTGGCATTTTCCGGAGGCCTCGACACCTCCTTCTGCGTGCCCTGGCTCAAGGACACGTATGCCCGGCCGGTCATCACCGTGACCGTCGACACCGGCGGCATCGATGCGGACGCGGCGAAGTCGCTCGCGGAGCGCTCCGCGAAGCTCGGGGCCGTCGAGCATCATCTCGTCGACGCGCGCGGGCGCTACTTCGACCAGGTGCTCAAGTACCTGATCATGGGCAACGTGCGCCGCGGCGGCCTGTATCCCCTCTGTGTCGGCGCCGAGCGCGTGCTGCAGGCGCAGACGATCGCGCAGATGGCGCTGTCGCTTGGAACGCGCAGGGTCGCGCACGGCTGCACGGCCGCGGGCAACGACCAGGTGCGCTTCGAGGTGGCGCTGCGCACGCTCGCGCCCGATCTCGAGATCATCGCGCCCGTGCGCGACCGGGCGTTCAAGCGCCCCGAGCAGCTCGCCTACCTGCAGAAGCACGGACTGCCGGTCCCGCCGTTCGGGGCCGCCTACTCGGTCAATCGGGGCCTGTGGGGAGTGACCATCGGCGGCAAGGAAACGCTCACCTCGGAGGGGAGTATTCCCGAGGACGCCTGGGTGCTGTCGCGCGATGCGTTCGCCGCGCCGAGGCCCTCCGAGCGCCACGTCATAGGCTTCGAGCGCGGCGTTCCGGCGAGGCTCGACGGCGTGCCGGCATCGCCGGTGGCGGTGATCGAGACCCTGGAGGCGCTGGCCGGTCCCTTCGGCATCGGCCGCGGCATCCACCTGGGCGACACCGTCATCGGGACCAAGGGGCGCGTCGCGTTCGAGGCGCCCGCGGCCGACGTGCTTTTGACCGCGCACCGCGAGCTGGAGAAGCTGGTGCTGACCGGCAAGCAGGCGCGCGTGAAGGAATCGGTGGCTCAGATCTACGGCGACCTGGTCCACGAGGGACAGCATCTCGACCCGGTCGGCCGCGACATCGAGGCATTGCTCGAGTCCTCGCAGGCGCGCGTGAGCGGCGAGGTCAGGGTCGTGTTCCGGCCCGGGTCCGCATTCGTCGAGGGAGTGGCCTCGCCGTTCTCGCTGATGGCGGCATCCAAGGGTGTATACGGCGAGTCGGCCGGCGAGTGGACCCCGGCGGACGCGCTCGGCTATTCCAAGATGCTGGCGCTCACCGGCGTCTTCTACACGCGAGCCGGAGGCAAGGCATGCGCACCGTAGTCGTCGACAAGATCGCCTCCGTCACCCAGGCCTGCGGCCTGTCGCACGAGCTGCGCATCTCCACGGAGATTCCCTGCGAGGAAGGCACCGTCGTGGTGGTGGAGATCCTCAACAACAAGTCCACCTACAACACGCTCGAGCTGACCAGCGGGCGCATGGCCAAGGTCGCGCGCGGCGACATCGTGGTCGGCGCGCTCGGTCATCGCAAGGCGCTGTTCGGATATTCGGGGCACATCCCCGCCAGCCTCCAGGCGGGCGACGTGATCCAGATGCTGAACATCGGCGGCGTGCTCGGCGTGTGCGACTCCGCCACCCCCGACAAGGGCAAGCCGTTCGACTGCAAGGTGCTCGGGGCGGTGCTGAGCTTTCCCTTCCTGGGAGAGCGCATCGGCGTTCCGGCGCGCGCCGGCTACAAGCCGCTCGACCCCGCCGCGACGCTCGACGTACGCGGCATCCCCGTGGTCGCGCTCGCCGGCACCTGCATGGAGGCGGGAAAGACCGCGGCGGCCGCGGCCATCGTGGCGCGCATGCGCCACCGCGGGCTGATCGTGGACGCCTTCAAGGCCACCGGCGTCTCCCTGCGCCGCGACATCCTGGCGTTCGAGGACTCCGGGGCCCGGCGCACCATGATCTTCACCGACCTCGGCGTCGTCACGACCACGGCCGAGTGCGGTCCGGCGCTGACCCGCAGCATGCTGACCGAGATGGCGGCGGGCGGACCCGACGCCATCGTCTTCGAGCTGGGCGACGGACTGCTCGGTACCTATGGGGTGGAGGCCATCCTGCGCCAGGAGGACATCCGCGCGGCGTTGACCGCGGTGGTGCTGTCGGCCAACGACCCGGTCGCCGCCTGGGGCGGCGTCAAGCTGCTGCGTGAGCGGTTCGGGATCGAGCCCTGCGCGGTCACCGGCCCGGCCACCGACAATCTGGTCGGCGTCGAGATCATCCGCCAGCAGATGGGCGTCGAGGCGTTCAATGCCATCAGCAATCCCGCCGACCTCGGCGACCACGTGATCGCGCGGCTCGGGCTGGGAAATTCGCGCGCGGCCGCCGTCGGACGATGAGCGCGCGCATTCCCGCCATCGTGCTCGGCGGTACCGGCTACGTCGCCGGCGAGCTGCTGCGGCTGCTCGCGGCGCACCCGCACCTGCGCGTGGCCGCGGTGCTGTCGGACAGCCAGCCCGGCACGTCGGTCGCGAGCGCGTTCCCGCATTTGAGGAGCGCCTATCCCGAGTCGAGCTTCGTTTCGTTGGAGGCGCTCGAGTCGCGCATCGCCACCATGCCGCAGTCGGCCATCTTCTCCGCGGCACCCCACGGCGTCGCGGCAGGCCTCATCGATCGCCTGCTCCGCGCCGCCGAAGCGGCGCGCACCAGCACGCGATGCGTGGATATCTCCGCGGATTTTCGCTACGCCAGCGCGGCGGCCTACGAGGCGGTCTACAAGCACGCCCACGGAGCGCCGGAAAGGATCCGGGAGTTCACCTGCGCGGTACCGGAGCACCTGGCCAAGTCGCCGACGCCGCATGTCGCCCATCCCGGATGCTTCGCGACCGCCACGCTGCTGGCCGCGGTTCCGCTGCTGGCGCTGGATCTGATCGAGCCCCGGCTGTACGCAGCCGGCGTGACCGGCAGCACGGGCTCGGGGCGCAAGCCGATCGAGGGAACGCATCATCCGCACCGGCATTCCGATCTCTACGCGTACGGCGCGCTCTCGCATCGCCACGTCCCGGAGATCCTGGCGTGCGCCAAGGCGGCCACCGGCCGCGACGCGGAGCTCAACTTCGTGCCCCACTCGGGTCCGTTTGCGCGCGGCATTCACGTCACGGTGCAGGCCGCCCTCAAGAAGCCGATCGACAGCGCCTCGGCGCTCGACGCGCTGAAGTCGTATTATTCCGCCAGCCCGTTCGTGCGGGTCGGCACCGGTGCGCCGCGCGTCAAGGATGTGGCGACCAGCAACTACGCCCACCTCTCCGCGGTGACCAACGGACGCTCCATCGCAGTCATGTCGGTCGTCGACAATCTCAACAAGGGTGCGGCCGGCGGCGCCATCCAATGGATGAACCGGTTGCTGGCGCTCGAAGAGACGGCGGGGCTCACGGCCCCCGCGCCCGGGTGGACTTAGGAGCGATCATGGCGGCCGCGAATCCGATTGTTGAGACCCTGACCGGCCATCTGGCCAGGGTCTTTGCCCAGTATCCGATCGAAGTCGCGCACGGCGACGGCGTCTGGCTGCACGCGCGCGACGGCCGCAAGCTCCTCGATTTCTACGGCGGACACGCGGTCGCCGGTTTGGGCTACGGCCATCCGCGCTGGCTTGCCGCGCTCGAGCGGCAGGCGCGGCAAATGACGTTCCAGACCAATGCGCTTCCCATGCACGTGCGTGAGCGCGCGGCCGCGCGGCTCGCGAAATTCGCGGGGCTCAAGCTCGATACCGTCTTCTGGGTCAACAGCGGTGCCGAGGCCAACGAAAACGCGCTCAGGCTGGCGTTTCGCTTGAGCGGGCGCGGCAAGGTGGTGGCGCTCGAGCACGGCTTCCACGGCAGGACCGCGGCGGCCGGCGCGGTCACCTGGGGCGCGCTCGAGAAGTGGTACGGATTTCCGCGCACGCCGTTCGAGGTGTGCTTCGCGCCGCGCGACAATGCCTCCGTCGCGCAGGACTGCATCGATCGGGATACAGCCGCGGTGATCGTCGAGCCCGTCCAGGGGCTCGGCGGCGCCTATGACGTGGGTGCCCGCATGCTGGAGGGACTGCGCCGCCGCTGCGACGAGGTCGGCGCGTTCCTGATCTTCGACGAGGTCCAATGCGGCGTCGGCCGCACTGGAGAGCCGTTCGGCGCCAACCTCTACGGCGTGACGCCGGACATGCTCACCACGGCGAAGGCGCTCGGCAACGGATTTCCGGTGTCCGCGCTCATGCTGTCGGGGCGGATCGCTGCGCAGCTCAAGTACGACGACATGGGCACCACCTTCGGGGGCGGGCCCATGGCCTGCGCGGTCGCCGAGGCGGTGATCGACATCATCGAGTCCGAGGCGTTGTTGCCGAACGTGCGCGAGGTGTCGGCCTACATCCGCTCGAACTGCATCGTCGGCCCGGTGCAGCTCATCCGCGGCGAGGGATTCCTGCTCGGACTGCGCACCTCGCGTCCCGCGAAGGAGGTTCAGTCGGCGCTGCTCGACAAGAACATCCTCACGGGCACGAGCGCGGATCCGTACGTGCTGCGGCTGTTGCCCGCGTACATCCTCAACGAGAGCCACGTCGATCAGCTCTGCGACGCGCTCGCGAGAATTCCCGCGTGAGACTCACCCGCTTCCTGAGCCTCTCGGCGTTCAGCCGCGACGAGGTATTGGATCTGCTGGCGCTTGCGCAGGCGCTCGCGGACAAGCCCGAGCCGCGCGCGCTCGCCGGCAAGATCCTGGGACTCCTGTTCATGAACCCGTCGCTGCGGACGCTGGCCTCGTTCCAGGCCGGAATGTCCCGGCTGGGCGGCAGCTCATTCGTGATCACGCCCGGACAGGGAACCTGGCAGCTGGAGACCCGCGATCACGCGGTGATGAGCGGCGCCGCGGCCGAGCACGTGCGCGAGGGCATTCCCGTGCTGGCCTCGTACTGCGACGCGCTCGGCGTGCGCGCGTTCGCCGAGGGCAGGGATCTCGCCGCCGACCTCGCGGAGACGCTGTTCGCCAAAATCGACGAGCTGTGCGACAAGCCGCTCATCAATCTCGAGTCCGCCGCCGATCATCCCTGTCAGGCGCTCGCCGACTGGCGCACGCTGGATGAGCTCGGCGTCCCGGTGCGCGCGCGATTCGTGCTCTCCTGGGTCTATCATCCCAAACCGCTGCCGCTCGCCGTCCCGGCCGCGGCGCTTCACATGGCCGCTCTGCGGGGCATGGACGTGGTGGTCGCGCGCCCCGAGGGTTTCGAGCTGCCGGCGGCCGTCATGGAGCGCGCAAAGGCGGCCGCGCGCGCCTCGGGAGGGTCGGTGCGCGAGACCTCCGACCGCGGCGAGGCGCTCTCCGGCGCGCACGTGATCTACGCCAAGGAATGGGGCAGCACCCGTCACTACGGCGATCCGGCGGCCGACGCGAAGCTCAAGGCCGACCTCGCCGACTGGTGCGTGCGCGAGCGCTGGTTCGACCGCGCCGCGCCCCATGCGAGGCTCATGCACTGCCTTCCCGTGCGGCGCAACGTCGCCGTTGCCGACGAGGTGCTCGATGGGCCGCGCGCGGCGGTGAAGCGCGAGGCATTCAACAGACTGGTGGTGCAGATGGCCGTCCTGCACCGCCTGCTGGCCTAATGGAGTATCCATGATCACGAGTCGACCCGATCCTTCCATCGCGGTGCGCGCGCTCAAGAGCGCCGCGCCCTACATCCGCATGTACAAGAACAAGGTGTTCGTCATCAAGGCGGGCGGCGCCGTGTTCACCGACGAGGTCTCGACGCGCGCGCTGATCGAGCAGGTCGCGATCCTGCACCAGGTGGGCATCAAGACGGTCCTCGTGCACGGCGGCGGCCCGCAGCTCGATGCGCTGCAGGCGAGCCTGGGCATCGATACGCGGATGGTCGGCGGCCGCCGGGTCACCGATCAGAAATCCATCGACGTGACCGCCATGGTGCTGAACGGACTGATCAACACCCGCATCCTCGCGATCTGCCGCGAGCTCGACATCGAGGCCATCGGTCTCTCCGGCGTCGATGCCGGCCTCATCCGTGCGCACAAGCGCCCGCCGGTGCGCGTGGAAGGGTCGGCGGAGACCGTCGACTACGGCTTCGTCGGCAACATCGACTCGGTCAACGCCGCCGTCATCGAGAAACTGCTCGAGAACGGCTTGATGCCCGTCGTGAGCCCGTTGTCCGCCGACGGCAACGGCATCCTCCTCAACATCAATGCCGACACCGTGGCCGCCGCCATCGGCGGGGCACTGTCGGCCGAGAAGCTCGTGCTGTGCACCGGCGCGCCGGGAATCCTCGAGAACGTCGAGGACCCGCGCTCGGTGATCTCCTACACCGACATCCGCGGCTTGAAGCGTCTGCGCGAGGACGGCGCGATCAAGGAAGGCATGCTGCCGAAGGCAGCGGCGATCGAGAGCGCGATCCGCGGCGGCGTGCGCCGGGTGCACGTGATCAGCTACAAGTCCACGGACAGCCTGCTTGCCGAAGTGTTCACGAACGAGGGCACGGGCACCCTGGTGGTGGCCGATCTCACGGCGCTGTCTCCCGCGGAGCAGAGCGCGGCGGGCGCCTGAGCGATGACGCGGCTCTGGGACAAGGGACAATCGCTGGACTCGGCGGTGCTCGGCTTCACGGCCGGCGAGGATCACGCGCTCGACAACCGCCTGGTACGCCACGACATCCGCGCCTCGATCGCGCACGCCGAGATGCTCGCCGCGCAGGGCCTCCTGTCGGCGCCCGAGCTCGATGCCATTCGCGCGGCGCTTGCCGCCATCGGCGAGGAGCACGCGCACGGGCGCTGGACCGTCTCGCTCGAGCAGGAGGATTGCCAGACCGCCATCGAGAATCTGCTGACGGCGCGCATCGGCGCGGCGGGCGGGAGGCTGCACGCCGGCCGCTCGCGCAACGATCAGGTGCTCGCCGCGTTGCGCCTGTATCTGGGCGATGCCGCGCGCGATCTCGAGCAGGGCGCTCTCGGCGTGGCCGATGCGCTCGATGCGCTCGCGGCGCGCCACCCCGACCTGGTGATCCCGGGATACACGCACATGCAGCAGGCCATGCCGAGCAGCGTCGCGCTTTGGGCGGGAGGCTTCGCCGCGGAGATTCGCGACGACGCGCAAGGGCTCGCGGCCGCGCAACGGCGCATCGGCAAGAACCCGCTCGGGTCGGCGGCGGGCTACGGCACGCCGGGGTTGCCGATCAGCCGCGAAGAGACCCGTCGACGGCTGGGCTTCGCGGTCACCCAGGAGCCGGTGACGGCCGTACAGCTCTCCCGCGGCAAGGCCGAGGCGCAGCTCCTGTTCGAGGTCACGCTGCTCGCGCAGGATCTCTCCCGCCTGGCCGCGGATCTGCTGCTCTTTTACACGCAGGAGTTCGGTCTCGTCGCACTGCCCGATGGCTTCACCACCGGATCGTCCATCATGCCGCAGAAGCGCAACCCCGACGTCTTCGAGCTCGTGCGCGGGCGCAGCTCGGTGGCGCAAGCCGCCCTCAACGAGGTTCTCGGCGTCACCCAGAAGCTCACCTCGGGCTACCATCGGGACCTGCAGCTCATCAAGGCACCGCTGTTTCGTGCCGTCGATTCCTGCCTGCAGACCCTCGCGATCCTCCCGCGCGCCCTCGACGGCGTGGTCTTTCGCGCCGAACGCGTGCGGCTCGATCCCGGCATCCACGCCGCCGCCCGCGCGAACGAGATGGTGGCGCGCGAGAATATCCCGTTTCGCGAGGCCTACCGCCGCGTGGCGGCCAAGCTCGAGGACGAGCCCAAATGAGCATCTGGAAGACCGCGAGAACCCTCGATGAGTTGAACGCCTACCGCAGCTCGACTCTCGCGGGACAGCTCGGGATCGAGTTCACGGAGATCGGCGCGGACTTCCTACGCGGCACGATGCCCGTCGACGCCCGCACGCACCAGCCGTACGGGCTGCTGCACGGCGGGGCGTCCGTTGCGCTGGCCGAAACCCTGGGGAGCATGGCCGCGACCCTGTGCGTCGACATGGAGCAGTTCCAGTGCGTCGGACAGGAGATCAACGCCAACCACATGCGAGCGGTCCGTTCCGGAACGGTCGCCGGAACCGCGCGGCCCCTGCACGTCGGCGGCCGCTCCCATGTATGGTCCATCGAGATTGCGAACCAGGCCGGCAGGTTGGTCTGCATCTCGCGCCTCACCGTCGCGATCGTGCGCCGTGGGGCGTTGCGCGGCTGACCCCGCACCCGGTATGGTGGCGCGCCATGAAACCAAGCGCACCCTCGTCGATCCTCCCGGGAACCGCTCTCTGCCTGCTGATCGCGGCGGCCGGCGTTCACGCTCAAACGCCGCCCACGGGCGCACCGCGGATGGCGCATGCCGGCGCCTCGGCGGCCGCAGCCGCGCCCCCGACCGCCGCGCCAAGCTCAGCCGGGACCGCCGCAGCCGCGCCAAACTCAGCCGCGCCGGCAATGCCCGCGGAGGCACCCGCTGCGCCGTCGCCGGAACAGCTCAGCTACTGGTACGGGATTCAGTTCGGCGACAGCCTGAAATCCTTCGGCGTCGGCGGCGAGCTCAAGTACGACGCTCTCGCGCGTGGCATCAAGGACGGTGTGCACGGCAAGACGCTTTCGGGCGCGGAGCAGACGCAGATCAAGGCGCATGTCGGCGCCGCGATGCAGGAGATGGTCAAGCACAATCAGGAGAGCGCCAGGGAATTCCTGGAGCGCAACGGCAAGGAAAAGGGCGTCGTCACCACGCCGTCCGGTCTGCAATACCGCATTCTCTCGCCCGGCGATTCCAACGCTGCCGCGGTCGCGCCGACCGACGAGGTGACCGTGAACTACCGGGGCAAGCTCCTCGACGGCTCGGAGTTCGACTCGAGCTATGCGCGCGGACTACCCATGACCTTTCACGTCAATGGCGTGATCCACGGCTGGCAGGAAGCGCTCGTGCTCATGAAGCCGGGCGCCAAGTGGCGGTTGTTCGTGCCGCCCGACCTGGCCTACGGCCCGGTGCCCCGGCCGGGGATTCCCGGCGGTTCCCTGCTGACTTTCGAGGTCGAGCTCTTGTCGGTCAACGCAGGGGCGCAGCGGAACGGCCCTCCGCCGGCCCCGACCTCAAAATAACGCGAGCGCGTTGGTGAGATCGCCCATCCGCGGCGCTCCGTGCGCCGCGAGCGCGTCGTCGCGCGCCTTGATGCCGGGCAGCGTATCGAGGTCGAAGCGGCGCGTGATCAACCTCAGGATCGAGGCGGTGTCGTACTGCGTGTGATCCACCGTGCCGCGTTTCGCCAACGGCGAGATGATGAGTGCCGGTATCCGCGCGCCGGGGCCGAGCAAATCCCCCTGCGGCGGCGGCACGTGATCCCAGGCTCCGCCGAATTCGTCATACGTGACGACGATGACCATCCGGCCCCACTGCGGTCCGGCGCGCAGGGCGGCGACCAGGTTCGCGATGTGCGCATCCCCCTCCGCGACGGAGGCGTAGCCCGGGTGCTGGTTCACGTTGCCTTGCGGCTTGTAGAAGGTCACGGCGGGAAGCCGGCCGGCCGCGGCAGCGGTGATCAGGTCGTCGTAGTCCTTCAAGTGCAGGGCTCGATCGATCGCGCGTGTTTTCGGGTCGAACCGCTCGTAGTAGTTGAAGGGCTGGTGATGCGGCTGGAAGTCCGGGTCGCCGTTGGCGGTCTCCGGCTCGTAGATCGCCTTGCGCGGCGCGCCCGGTGCGCGCCGTCCGTCGGCGACCGACGCGTTCCAGGAGCCCGCGTACCAGGCCCACGCGACGTTCCTGGCGTCGAGGGCATCGCCAATGGTGCGGGTGGTCTGCGGCGGCAGGGTGGTGCCCTTGTCGGGATCGGCGTAGAGGTAGGAGCCGTCGGCGGGCGCCGGGGGATTGCCGCTCGGCTGATAGGCGGGCTGCATGGTGTTCACGGCATGGTACTTGCCGTCCCCGAAATAGTTCTCCGGGGTGAGATTGCCGTTCTTCGCGAACACCGGCGGCCCCGCGAGCGCCGACGGACTGGCGCCGGGCGCCACGGTCAGTCTCGGCAGGTAATGTCCGGCCTCATCCTTGTCCAACTGCGCGATGCTCGGCCGCGCCGCGGCGGTATCCGCATCGGGATACTCGGGCGCGCAGGCGCAGATCAGGTACTGGTGATTGAGGAACGAGCCGCCGAACGCGCCCTGGAAGAAGTTGTCGGCGAGCACGAATTCCTGGGCGAGCTTGTACAGCGCCGATTCGTGCGTGTCGTAGTGACCCATGACGAGTCCCCCGGCGTCCGACCACGCCGCATATCCGTCGTTCTTGCCGCCGTCGATCTGCATCTGGTGCTCGAAGAAACGGTGCACGAGATCGCGGGTCACGGTCGAGGTCGTCAGCACCACTCCGGCCTGCGGCATGAATCCGTGCTCGATCGAGAAAGGCGCGTTCGGCAGGCCGCGGCTTTCCGCTTGTGTCACCACCGGCCGCACGCCCGAGGCGGTGACGCCGCCCCAGGTCGGCGGCAGCATGGACAGAACCGAGCCGTCGCGATCGAGCTGAGGGTGGTAGGCAGGCAGCGGGCGGCCGTCGGCGCCGATCACATCGGCAAGACCGTGTGCGCCCGGGAAATTGCCGTAGAGATTGTCGAAGGCGCGATTCTCGGCGTAGATCACCACGATGGTGTCGACCTTCGAGCGCAGCGCCCGCGTGACGGCATCCGTGCCGTCGGTCGCCGACGAGAGGCCGGCGCAGGCGGACAGGCTGAGCGCGCCATACGCCAGCACGGCGGCGCACGCGGGCAGTCTTGCCGTCATCGACGCGTGCATGCGCCGCGCGGGCTCGAGCACGCGGGCGACGAGGAATCCACGGGGAGGTGCGGTCAGGCGGGCTTTGCTCATGCGCGCCAGTATAGCCGCGCCGCAAGCCCTCGAACGTTGCCGGCGTCGGCCGGCGGAATCGTCAGCGCGCGCCGCGGAACCTGCGGATCAGAAGTTCCATGCGGCACCGACGGTGAGCGCATCCGGATCGCCGAAGGTCGAGCTGATCCGCTGGTACTCCGCGCGGAACAGCACGTTCCAGAACTTCGATTGCACGCCGACGCCATACGCGAACTTGTTGAAAGTCTCGTCGTGGCGGACCAGGTATCCCAGGTTCTGCGGACAGGTTGACCCGCTCGCGCAGGATGGGACGACCGTCGTGGTCACGTCGGTATCGAGCCGCGCCACGCCGGCCTTGGCGTAGACGTCGAAGAACGGCACGGGCAGCGGCAGATAGCCCACCGCGGACAGAATCCCGGCGCGTGGATGCGAGTCGGTGCCGTAATAGTTGTAGTCGTAGTAGCCGCGATGCATGTCGGGCTGCCCGAAGTCGATGTACTCGATCTCGGCGCCCACGAACGGAATGGGACGCACGCCCGCCATCACCTTCCACGCGGTCTGGTGATCGTTGAAATAGCCGGGATAGCCGAAGGCGGGATCGTCGCTGCGCACGGTCGAGTAACCGGCACCGGCGCCCAGGTAGAAGCCCGCAGGATTGTCGGCGAATGCCGCGGACGCGGCACAACTCCCGACGAGTCCCGCGCATACCGCCCCCAAGATTCGCGTCCGCATCATCGACATCTCCAGCGTAAGAGTACTGTTTGTGGGACCGACCCCGGGAGGCGGAAGTTCCGAGCGGCCTGGCGGGGCAGCCTGCGCGCTATACTGCCGACATGAAGTTTTGTTTATCCCGCCATGCGGCCTCGAGTCTTCTCGGCATCGCGGTTCTGGCCGCGGGATGCGGTCAAAAAGGTCCCTTGGTGCTGCCGGACGCGCAAAAGCATCACAAGATCGCCCCCCCGTTGCACCCGCGCGCGCCCGCGACCCCCTCGAGGGGGACCGCGACCCCGAACCCCGGGCCGTCCGGTGGAGGCAATGCATCGGGCTCCGCGCCCGCGCAGGCCCCTCCGCCATCCGTGAACCCTCCCGCGCCTGGCAATCCGCCGCCATCGCCTTCCTCGAATCCTTCCACACCGAGCAACCCGGCGCCCGCGCAACCGCAGAGCGATGCGCCGACCCATTAGGGAAACGCGTGCCGAGCGGGCCTAGCGCCGTGCGGCTCGCATGCCGCGGTGCCGCCGCGTGAGCGCCGGCAAGCTCATCCTCGTGGATGGCTCGGGCTATCTGTATCGGGCTTTTCACGCCCTGCCGCCCCTCGGCAATTCCAAGGGCGAGCCGACCGGCGCCGTGCTCGGCGTGCTGAACATGCTGAACAAGATGGTGAAGGAGGAGGCACCGGACCGCATCGCGGTGGTCTTCGACGCCGCGGGCCCGACGTTCCGCGACGCGCTCTTCGAGCAGTACAAGGCGCACCGTCAACCCATGCCGGACGACCTTCGCTCCCAGATCCAGCCGTTGTTCGACTCCGTGGCGGCCATGGGATTGCCGCTCTTGCGGATTGCCGGGGTCGAGGCCGACGACGTCATCGGCACGCTCGCCGTGCAGGGCGCGGCGGCGGGCTTCGACGTGGTGATCTCGACCGGCGACAAGGACATGGCGCAGCTCGTCGGGCCGAGGGTGAGCCTGCTGAACACGATGAGCAATACGCGGCTCGATCGTACCGGCGTGAAGACCAAGTTCGACGTGTTCCCGGAGCAGATCGTCGACTACCTCGCCCTGGTGGGCGACACCTCCGACAACATCCCGGGAATCACCGGCGTCGGCCCGAAGACCGCGGCGAAATGGCTGAATCAATACGGAACGCTCGATGGCCTGCTCGAGCACCTCGGCGACATCGGGGGCAAGATCGGCGACAACCTGCGCAACGAGCTCGACGCGCTCGAGCTCTCGCGCAAGCTCGCGCGGATCGACACCGCCGTTCCCCTCGGCGTCGCCGCCGTCGGTCTCACGGCTGGCGCGCCGGACCTCGCGCGGCTTGCCGAAATCTACACGCGGCTCGAGCTGCGCTCGCTGCTCAAGGCGCTGCCGCTCGGGGCCGCGCCGCAACCGCAGGGCGCGCCGCCGGCGCTCACGCTCGCCGGCACCGAATCCGGCCCCGCGAACCGGGATGCCGCGCGGAGCGCCGCCGGTGCGGACGCAGGCGCAGGCGCGGCCGGAACGGCGGCGGACGGATCGCAGGTTTTCCCGGCGCCTCCGCCCGCGCTCGATTACCAGAAAATTCTCTCGCGCGAGGGCCTGGATGCGTGGATCGCCAAGCTGCGCGCGGCACCGCTCATTGCCTTCGACACCGAGACCGACAGGCTCGCCTACATGCAGGCGCGCATCGTCGGGCTGTCCATGTCCGCTGCGCCGGGCGAGGCCGCTTATGTTCCGATCGGGCACGATTATCCCGGCGCGCCCACGCAGCTAGGTCTGGAGGACGTTCTGGCGGCGCTCCGGCCGTTGCTCGAGGACCCGGGGTGCCTCAAGGTCGGCCATCACTCCAAATTGGACGCGCACGTGCTGGCGAATCACGGCATCGAGATTCGCGGTCAGCGCTACGACTCGATGCTCGAGTCCTATGTGCTCAACAGCGTGGCCACGCGGCACGACGTGGGCGCGACCGCCGAGAAGTATCTCGGCGTCAAGACCACGCACTTCGAAGACGTGGTCGGCAAGGGCGCCAAGCAGATCGCTTTCAATCAGGTCGAGGTCGATCGCGCGGCCGCCTACGCCGCGGAAGATGCGGACGTGACGCTGCGCCTGCACCGGGCGCTCTGGCCGCGGATCGAGGCCGTGCCGCCCTTGAAGTCCGTGTACGAGACCATCGAGCAGCCGCTGATGCCGGTGCTGTATCGAATGGAGCGCGCGGGCGTCCTGGTCGACCGCGACCTTCTCAAGGTGCAGAGCTCGGAGCTGGCCTCGCGCATGCTGGAGCTGCAGACGCAGTGTCACACCGAGGCGGGCGGAGCGTTCAACGTGGATTCGCCGCGCCAGCTCCAGGAAATCCTGTTCGGCAAGCTCGGCATTCCCGTCATGCGCAAGACCCCCACGGGCCAACCGTCCACGGCGGAAGACGTGCTGGAGGAGCTGGGGACGAGCTATCCGCTGCCGAGATTGATCCTGGAATATCGCGGCATCGCGAAGCTCAAGTCGACGTATACCGACAAGCTGCCGGAGCAGATCGATTCGCGCACCGGGCGCATTCATACGTCTTACCACCAGGCCGTCGCGGCGACGGGCCGGCTCTCCTCGGCCGACCCGAACCTGCAGAACATTCCGATCCGCACCAAGGAAGGCCGGCGCATCCGCCAGGCCTTCGTGGCGCCCGCGGGATTTTTCCTGGTTGCCGCGGACTATTCTCAGATCGAGCTGCGGATCATGGCGCACCTGTCCGGCGACGCGAGCTTGCTGCGGGCCTTCGCCGAGGATCGCGACGTCCATCAAGCCACCGCCGCCGAGGTGCTCGGAGTCTCAGTGGAAATCGTGACCGCCGAGCAGCGGCGCTCGGCCAAGGCGATCAATTTCGGCCTGATGTATGGAATGTCCGCGTTCGGCCTTGCGCGTCAGCTTGGAATCAGCCGCGGCGATGCGCAGAAGTACATGGAGCGGTACTTCGAGCGCTATCCCGGAGTCAGGCGCTACATGGAAGAGACGCGGCGCTTCGCCCGCGAGACGGGATTCGTCGAGACGGTATTCGGGCGCCGGCTGTACCTGCCGGACATCCAGTCGCGCAATCAGGCGCTGCGTCAGTACGCCGAGCGCAGCGCCATCAATGCGCCGATGCAAGGCTCGGCGGCCGACATCATCAAGCGAGCGATGATCGAAGTCGACGCGTGGTTGCGCAGCTCGGGCCTTCCGGCGCGCATCATCATGCAGGTTCACGACGAGCTCGTGCTCGAGGTCGCCGACGGCGCCATCGAGGACATCGTCGAGCCGTTGCGCGCACACATGGCGCGCGGCGCCGATTTGAGCGTGCCGCTCAAGGTTGACATCGGCATCGGTCGAAACTGGGATCAAGCCCACTAGGAAGCCCGGCATCGGTCCCGGCCTGCGCGGGGATTCCGGGATTCCCGGCGGCTGTGTCGGAAAAATCTGGCGGCGATCCGGGCAAATGAGGAAGGCGCGTCGCAATAGAGCGACGCAACACGAGAAAATCGCGGAAAATAGCCGCCCTTCAGTCGAACAGGCATGCACTGGCCGGCGATTTCAGGCAGAATCAGCGCTGACGACAGTTCCGCGCTACGGCGCAAAAAAAATTGCCATGGGGAGGGCTGGAACTTTCGACGAGCGTCACCATCTAATCGAATGAGCGTCAATGACGCTCCCCGCTCTTCTCCCTGAGCGGGCAAAACCCGGTTTGTCATCCCCATGCCGGGTTGGTCTGCCTCGGTGGCTACTGCAAAGTGACCACCGGGGCTTTTTTTTGAATTGCGGCCGCCGGACGCCACACGGCGGCGGCGCATCGGCACTCAGCTTCATATGGCCGCGAGCCGCGGCCGGCGGGTCTGCCGCACAAAGCTCTAGATTACTTGACTCTTCTCCACAGTCAGCCACTGCGCCGCCACGTCGCGCGCTTGATCGACACCGAGTCCCGAGTGTGCCGAGAAGAGCTGTACCCCCACCTGCGCATCCGAGCACGCCGAACGCGTCTCCTTGAGCACGCGCTCCGCGTCGCGGCGATTGAGCTTGTCCGCCTTGGTCAGGAGCACGTGCGCCATTCGATCGCGGGCGAGTATCCATTCCAGCATGCTTGCGTCCTCGGCGCCGAGGCCGCGGCGGCTGTCGACCATGAGGACCAAGCCGACCAGGGATTCGCGCACGTTGAAGTAGTCCTGCATGAGCTCGAGCCAGTGCAGGCGCACCCGGTCCGGCACGCGCGCGAACCCATACCCCGGGAGATCGACGAGCCTTCGCTCCGGCGACACCTCGAAGAAATTGATGAGCTGAGTCCGCCCCGGAGTGCGGCTCACCCGGGCAAGTCCGGACCGCTGCACGATGGCATTGATCGCCGTCGATTTGCCGGAATTGGAGCGACCGGCAAAGGCAATTTCCCGACCTAGATCCGGCGGCAGCTGATTGGGCTCCGCGGCGCTGGTGAGAAACTTGACGTGGGGAAACCTGGACATGGACCGCCGCGAGAACGCAAATTATTGACTCTAGTGTACAATTTCCAATCGGCTCGGTTTACAACAGCTATGGGGTGACAGGCGGTCATGAAGCGTCTTTGGATTCTCGCGGCGATCATTTCGGGCGCGGTCGTCAGCAATGCAGCCCTTCCCGCCGCAAGCGTCGAGGCGGGAGCGGCCAAGGCGGTGGTTTGTCAGGCCTGTCACGGTGCGAATGGCAACAGCGCGAATCCCCAGTGGCCGAGCCTCGCGGGGCTGGGCGCCGATTACATCGCCGAGCAGTTGAAGGGCTTTCGCGACGGCAAGCGCAGCGACCCCGTGATGACCGCGCAGGCGCAGCAGCTCAAGGACGAGGATCTGCCGAACCTCGGCGCCTATTTCGACAGCCTGATGAATACCGGCCTCGAGGCCGACCCTTCCTACTGGCAGGCGGGCGAGAAGCTGTATCGGGCGGGCGTCTCGGCGCGCGGCGTTCCGGCCTGCATGGCCTGTCATGGGCCGACCGGGCGGGGCAATGAGCCCGCGAAGTTTCCCGCGTTGCGCGGCCAGCACTCCGTGTACTTGATCAAGCAGTTGACCGATTTCGCCTCGGGCGCGCGCAACACCGGGCCCGGCGGCATCATGCAGACCATTGCAAAGCGCCTGTCGCCCGAGGACATGCGCAATGTCGCCTCGTACCTGCAGGGCATTCGCTGAGCATGAAGAATTGGCGCCTGGCATTCCTGTTCGGCATCTCGCTGGCACTCGGGGCATGCGGCAAACCGGAATCGTCCGGCGAGTCCGCGCCGCGGCCGGCTCGCGCACAGAGCGCGCCGCGCGCCGCGCTGGCGCAGCATGCCGGTCCCGTCCAGGGAAAGCCCGCCGAGCAAGCATCGGACCTTCCTTCCACCATCACCCGGCTGAACGAGGACGGCTCCGAGACCGTCGAGGACGTTCCGAGCGACAGCGGCGCGCATAACCCGCTGCTTGCCGCGGTGGCCTCGACCGTGGCCGCCGCGGCACCGGCCGCATCCGCCGCCACGCCGGCCGCGCCTGCGACGCAATGGCAGGAGGGCGTCAACTACACGCGGCTCGTGCCCGCGCAGCCGACCGACGTGCCGCCGGGTCAGGTCGAGGTGCTCGAGTTCTTCTGGTATGCCTGCCCGCACTGCTATGGCATCGACCCCTTGGTCGAGGCGTGGAAGAAGTCCAAGCCGGCCTTCGTCACGTTCTCCCGCGTGCCGGTCATGTGGAGCGAGTCGCATCGTGCGCTGGCGCGCCTCTATTACACCATGGTGAGCCTCGGCAAGATCGATCAGGTGCACGAGGAGATCTTCAAGGAGATTCACGATCGGGGGAATCCGTTGGTGGCGGCGGACCCGGGCAACGGCGTCGAGACGGAGCAAATCCAAGCCGCGTTCGCGGCGAAGTTCGGGATCTCCGAGACCGAATTCAAGCAGGCCTACCACTCCTTTGCCGTGCAGACGTCGCTGCAGCGGGGAGACCAGCTCGTGCAGCGCTACCGCGTCGACGGCGTGCCCCGATTCGTCGTCAACGGCAAGTACATCGCCGACGTGCAGTCCGCCAATGGTCCGGATCGCCTGATCGCCCTGGTGGGGGATCTGGCGGCGCTCGAGCACAAGCACTAGCGAGGCCGCGAAGGCATGATCACTCACTCCGGCGGCTGTCACTGCGGGCGGGTGCGCTTCGAGGTGATCGCGCCGGCGAACCTCGAGGTTGCGGACTGCAACTGCTCGATCTGCGCCAAATCCGGATATCTGCATCTGATCGTGCCCGCCGATCGCTTCAAACTGACGCAGGGCCGCGAAGCGCTCACCACGTATTCCTTCAATTCCCACGTGGCCAAGCACAATTTCTGCTCGGTCTGCGGCATCAAGTCCTTTTACGTTCCCCGCTCCCACCCCGACGGCATCAGCGTCAATGCGCGCTGCATCGACAGCGACACCGTCGCATCCATGTCGGTGACGCCATTCGACGGCCGCGACTGGGAAAGGGCCCGCGCGGAATACCGCGATCCCGCGTAGCGGTGTATTGCAGCGCGGCCGCCGCCGAGCGCCCGCCCCGCGTGGCGACATAATGCGCCGCGGCCTGATAACTCCATCGAGATAACGCGCCCGGGTTCCGGCGCCGGGGAGCAACTGTGACGAGTTTCGCTCGGAGCATCCTCGGGTTTGGGGGAAGCTGCTCTCGTCCATGGGTAGCGATGAAGTCCACATGCCGGAGTTTCGTCCAACCGCTGATGCGCCGTTCCGCACGGCGCCGAGTTGCCCCGGTGTTCGCGACACGCTGCTCCTCGCGCTGGTTTTGATCGCGCTCAGCGCCGCCGAGGCCCGCGCGGAAGAGCACCCTCGTTCGAATGACCTGAGCTCGGATGCGGGCGCCGTTGCGCGACCGCCATCCGCGGTGCCGGCGGCACCGCCCGCGGATGAGCTCGGTGCGGCCCTGCGGCCCGGCGGCCTCTGGGCGACGGCGCCGTTCGGCAAATCCACGGATCGGGTGCACATCGGCGACATGTTCTCCGCCCCCGCGGATGGCGGGCTGCCCCGCTACTCCGCCGCGGACTTCAGCCCGCGCCGGCGCAACATGCTCGATCCGGATCCCGGCGCGGACCTCGAGACCGACTCGCCCATGCTTCGCGGCACCACGTTGTGGCAACGCATGGCGGATTTTCGCTCGCACGATCGCGTTCGCGTGCTGACGCTGTGGGAATCGAGCGGCGGCGCGGTCTCGCTCCAGGCGGGAAGGCGCGGAGACCCGTCGCTGCAATGGACCAGCACCAACATGAATCGCGGCGGCGCAACGCGCGGCTTGCTCGACAAGCTGTTCTCGGTCTCCATCGCGGGCGCCGGCCAGACGCTGCGCAGCGTGACCCGCTCGCGCGGCGCCGCGCCGGCGAGCCGGGGCAACCCCGCCGCGATGCCGTTGAAGTGAGCGCGGCGGCGCGGCTCCAGCCGGACTTCGGCCCTCGAATGCGCGCGAGATCCGTTCGGTCCGAGGGTTGAAATAACTACACGCGGGCGCCGACGGTTGCCGTCGATGCGCGCCCGCCTGCTATGATCCCATCGCCGGAGAAGGCGCACGGCGCCGATCTCGTGGACGGCGAAGGTGTTCAATAACAGGGGGCTTCCGTGAATTCCTATACGGAGCAAAGTCTCGGCCAGGGCGAGACGGTGCGCTACACCGCTGCGCTGTCGCTATGGGGCTACTTCTTCAATTTCGTGATCGGCGCCATCGTGCTCCTCATCACCGTGGCGGGGCTCATGAAGAGCTTCACCGCACCCGAGTCCGTGCGCGGGCCGTTCACGACCACCATGGCCATCCTCGTTCTGGTCGGAGTGGGAATCATTCTCCTGCCGTTCATCAGCCGCAAATCCACCGAGCTGGTGGTGACCGACAAGCGGGTCATTGCGAAATTTGGGCTCGTGTCCACGCGCTCGATCGAGATCCGTCTCGACAAGATCGAATCGGTTCGGGTGCAGCAGGGCTTGCTCGGCAAGGTATTCAACTTCGGCGACATCACCATCACCGGCACCGGCACCACGTTCGACCCGGTTCCCCGCATCGCCCGCCCGCTTGCATTTCGCAATGCGCTGAACGAGGCGATGGAGCGGCGCGCCTAGGCACGCCGCGAGGCCCTTCGCGGAAGGTGCGCAATGTTGGATTGATGCTCTCGATGGCGGTCATAGAGAGAATCAACTTCATTCATCCTGTCCGTGGCGATAGTGTGCTTCCAGAGCAAACATTCTGGAGACCACGATGGCGACCGAATCCAAGTGCCCGTTCACGGGCGGAACTCGCGCACGGACGAATCTCGACTGGTGGCCGGGCCGGCTGAACCTGCAGGTTCTGCACCAGCACTCGAGCCTGTCCGATCCCATGGGCGAGTCGTTCGACTACGCCAGGGAATTCCGCACTCTCGACCTGAATGCGGTGATCGAGGACCTCCGTTCGCTGATGACGGACTCGCAGGAGTGGTGGCCGGCCGACTTCGGCCACTATGGCCCGCTGTTCGTCCGCATGGCGTGGCACAGCGCCGGCACCTATCGCATCGGCGACGGGCGGGGCGGAGCCGGCGCCGGCCAGCAGCGGTTCGCGCCGCTCAACAGCTGGCCCGACAATGCGAATCTAGACAAGGCGCGCCGGCTGCTGTGGCCGATCAAGCAGAAGTACGGACGCAAGATCTCCTGGGGCGACCTGATGGTTCTCGCAGGCAACGTCGCGCTCGAGTCGATGGGCTTCAAGACCTTCGGATTCGCGGGCGGCCGCGCGGACGTGTGGGAGCCGCAGGAGGACATCTACTGGGGGCCGGAGGGCAAGTGGCTCGCCGACGAGCGCTACTCCGGCGAGCGTGATCTCCAGAGCCCGCTCGGCGCCGTGCAGATGGGTCTCATCTATGTGAATCCGGAAGGGCCGAACGGCAACCCCGATCCGCTCGCCGCGGCGCGCGACATCCGCGAGACCTTCGCACGCATGGCGATGAACGACGAAGAGACGGTCGCGCTGATCGCCGGCGGCCACAGCTTCGGCAAGACCCACGGTGCCGGCGACGCGGCCTCGGTCGGCGTGGAGCCGGAGGGTGCGGACATCGAGGCACAGGGCCTGGGCTGGACGAGCAAATTCGGGACCGGCCGGGCCGGCGACGCGATCACCAGCGGCCTCGAGGTCACCTGGACCGCGACGCCGACGAAGTGGAGCAACGACTTCTTTCAGAACCTGTTCGGCCATGAATGGGAGCTGACCAAGAGCCCGGCGGGCGCGCACCAGTGGCAGCCGAAGAATGGAGCGGGCGCAGGCACGGTGCCGGATGCCCACGATTCATCGAAGCGCCGCGCGCCGGCCATGCTCACCACCGACCTCGCGCTCCGATTCGATCCCGCCTACGAAAGGATCTCGCGGCGCTTTCTCGCCCATCCGGGTGAGTTCGCCGACGCGTTCGCCCGCGCCTGGTTCAAGCTGACGCACCGGGACATGGGCCCGATCGCCCGATATCTAGGCCCGCTCGTCCCCAGGGAAGAGCTGGTGTGGCAGGACCCGATCCCGCCCGTCGATCATCCGCTCATCCGGCAGCCGGAGATCGCGGCGCTCAAGGCCAAGATTCTCGGCGCCGGTCTGTCCGTCTCCGCGCTCGTCTCCGCGGCCTGGGCGTCGGCATCGACGTTCCGCGGCTCGGACAAGCGCGGCGGAGCGAACGGCGCGCGCATTCGTCTGGCGCCGCAAAAGGACTGGGAGGTGAACCAGCCGGTCCAGCTCGCCAAGGTGTTGCGGGCGCTCGAAGGGATTCAAAAGGAGTTCAACGACTCGCAGCTCGGCGGAAAGAAGGTGTCGCTCGCGGACCTGATCGTCCTCGCCGGATGCGCGGCGATCGAAAAAGCCGCAAAGGCCGCCGGCCATGACGCGAGAGTCCCGTTCAACCCAGGTCGCATGGATGCCTCTCAGGAGCAGACCGACGTGCACGCCTTCGCGGCGCTCGAGCCGGTCGCCGACGGTTTCCGCAACTACGGCCCCGGCAAACAGCGGCTGACCGCCGAGGAGCTGCTCGTGGATCGGGCACAGCTGCTGACGCTCACCGCACCCGAGATGACGGCGCTCGTTGGCGGGCTGCGCGTCCTCGGAGCCAATGCCGGCAAGTCAGCGCACGGCGTGCTCACCGACGAGCCCGAGTCGCTGACGAACGACTTCTTCCTCAATCTCCTCGACATGGGCACGCAATGGCAGCCGGCCGCGGGCTCGGAAGGCGTCTACGCAGGGCGCGACCGCAAGACCGGCCGCGTCAGGTGGACCGCCACCCGCGCGGATCTCATCTTCGGCTCGCACTCGCAGCTGCGCGCGGTTGCGGAGATTTATGCCTGCGAGGATTCGCAGGAGAAGTTCGTGAAGGACTTCGTGGCGGCGTGGGCGAAGGTGATGGATTTGGATCGGTTCGAGCTCGGCTGATCGCGAGCGGGTGCTGTACGTTGCTGAGGTGCGCGCCCGACTGGATTCGAACCAGTGACCTTCGGCTTCGGAGTTGTAGCGGATCATCCCGCTCATGTACTCCAGAACGCGCCCGGCTTGGTTATTCAAGCACTTAGCGGATCGTAGACTACTCCGGTCTCCGCCACAACCTGCCGTCTTTCGACGTGTCCTGGTCACGATGTGGTCACGGAATTTCGGGGAGAACGGTCGGTGCCAACTCTAAAACTCAGACAAGACAACGTGCGCACGGTCCCGTATCAGGGGTATGGCGGCAAGCATCAATGTGTGTACTGGGACGAGGCACTGGAATCGTTCGGTCTGAGGGTGTACCCGGGCGGCCGGCGCGTGTATGTGTGCGCGTACCGTGTGAACACGCGCAAGCGCCTGGCGCGGCTCGGCCGCGCCGATGCGGTCAGCCTGGACCAGGCCCGTAAGAAGGCGATGACCTACCTCGCCAAAGCGGCGAACCAGGAAGACCCACAGAGCAACCTCGACGCGCAGCGGGAACTGAAGACGATCGACGAGCTCGTCGAGGCGTACATCGAGGGTCATGCGAAGAAGAAAAAGAAGACCTGGAGGGAGGACCGGTCTTACCTGAATCGCCACGTCCTCTCGAAGCTCTCGGGGCGGTTGGCGGTGAGCCTCGTCACCGCGGACATCGAGGCCATCCACTCGCAACTCGGTGTAGAGCATCCTTACGGGGCGAATGACGTCCTGAAAGTGGTCCGCAAGATGTTCAACTGGGGCAAGGTCGCGGGTCTTGTGCCCAGGGATCACCCGAACCTCGTCGCAGGCATCGTCCGATTCCCGGAGCGGACGCGCAAGCGGTTCGTGACGACCGTCGAGATGCCGCGCCTGCTACAGGCCCTCGAACAGGAAGACAACGACCATGCTCGGCACGGCATCTGGCTCCTGTTGCTCATGGGCCTGCGCAGCAACGAACTGCTAAAGGCCAAATGGGAAGACATTGACTGGGACATGGGGACGCTCTTCATCGGGCTGACCAAGAACGGCGAGCCGCTGCTCGCGCCGATCAGC
>DATAUO010000024.1:0-6326 GCA_036268215.1 Steroidobacteraceae bacterium | reverse complement strand
GTCCGCCTCGGCATTGGCCTTGACGAGGTCCTGCGTGTACACCTCGGTGTCGCCGACCGGCTTGTCGTCGGACTCCTGCGCGAGCACCGGCCCCGAGCGGCTCTCGGTGTCCACCGTCACCGTTGCGGACAAGCCCACCCGCAGCGGCGATTTTTTCAGGTCCTGCGGGTCGAGCTGAATGCGCACCGGCACGCGCTGGACCACTTTGATCCAATTGCCCGACGCGTTTTGAGGCGGCAGCAGCGAGAAGGCGGCGCCGGTTCCCGCCGACATGCCGCGGACGCGGCCGTGGAATATGAACGATCCGCCGTAGAGGTCCGAGCGCACCTCGGCGGGTTGACCGATGCGAAGGTTGCGGAGCTGGACCTCCTTGAAGTTCGCATCCACCCACAGCGAATCGAGCGGGATCACGGTCATGAGCGATTGCCCCGCCTGGATGTGCTGGCCGAGCTGGACGCTGCGCTCCGCGACGTAGCCGGTCACCGGGGCGACGACCGCGTTGCGCCGGGAGGCGATCCATGCGTCGCGGTAAGCCGCCTTGGCTTCGAGCACGCGCGGGTTCTCCTCGACGCCGGTGCCGTCCACCAGCGCGTGCGAGGAGGAGGACTGGTGCATCGCCTGCGCGAGAGCCGCGCGCGCGAGCTCGACGCTCTCCCGTGCGTGCCGCACCTCCTCCGGAGCGATGGCGCGATCGGCGAGCAGGGGCTCGCGCTTCTCGAGATCGGCTTGCGCCCGCCCGAGCTCCACCTTGCGCGACTCGATGGCCGAATCGTACTGCTCGGCCGTCAGCTTCTCCTGCCGCACCTGGCGCACCGTCTGCGCCAGCGAGCTCGCCGTGCGGCTGAGCGCGGTCTCTGCGTCGACCGGATCGAGCTTCACCAGCACCTGCCCCGCCTTCACGAGCTGCGTATCGTCGGCGAGCACTGCGATGACGGTGCCCGACACCTGCGCCGAGATCACCACCTTGTTGCCGTTCACGTAGGCATCGTCGGTTCGTTCTCGCTTCGAGAGCACGAGAACCCAGTAGGCCCCCCACAGGAGCCCGGCCGCAATGAAGATGACGGCGATCAGAACGAGGAGCTTGGTGCGCTTGCGCGAGTCCGCGGCGGGCGCGGGCGATTCTGCGGTGGCATTCATGGTGACTTCTGCGGGTTCGAGGTTCGGTTAGCGGTTATTCGCTGCGCTCGGCGCCGCGCCGGCGAGCTCCTTGGGTTGCTCATAGCCGCCGCCGAGGGCGCGCTTCAGCGAGATATCCGCCGAGAGCGCGGCGGCGTCGATCTGCAGGAGGGCATCGCGCTGCTCGATGAGCGAGGCGGCGGCGGTGAGCTCCGGCCGCTCATCCGTGACGCCCTGCCGGACACGCGCGGCGCTCGCCTGCTCGAGACTGTGCGCGGCGTCGACCTGCTTCACGCGCTCGACGCGCTCGGCCGAGAGCTGCGTGCGCGAGGTCGCCTGGACCGCGACGTCGCGCGCGGCGTCCACCAGCGTGTCGCGGTACGAGGCGGCCGCGGACTGCAACGCCGCCTGGGTCGCCCCATAGCGAGCCTTGAGCCGGCCCGAATCGAACACCGGCAGATGCACGGCCGCCTCGGCGAGCGGCACGCGGCTGCCGTATTCCAGGAGCCTGCCCACGTCGATGCTCGACAGACCGAGCAGCGCGTTGATGCTCACGTCGGGATAGAACTCGGCGCGCGCCGCATCGAGATTGCGCTCGGCGGCCTCGATGCGCCAGCGGCTGGCCGTGATGTCGGCGCGGCGGGCGATCAGATCGATCCGCACGTCGTCGGGAATGCCGGCGGAGACGGCGGGCAGCGGCTTCGCCACGAGCGGCGGCAGATCCGCGATCGAGCGCCCGAGCAACGCGGCCAGCGTCACCACGCGCAGCTTGGCCGAGCCTTCCAGGCCCGCGATCTGCTCGCGCGCCGCGGCGATGGTGAGATCGACGCTGCTCTGGCTGTCCGCCGGCTCGAGATCGGCCTCGACACGGTGGCGCACGATGGCGGCCTGGCGTTCGTCGAACTGCACGCGCTCGCGCGCAAGCGCGAGGCGCGCCTCGTCGGCCTGCCAGCCGAAGTACGCATCCGCCACCGAGCTCGCCAGCATGAGCGCAGCCGCCGCGCGCTCGGCCTCGGCGGCGTGCGCCTGATCCATCGCGGCATCGATCGCATCGCGCTGCTTGCCCCACCAGTCGAAGGTGTAGCTCACCTGCAAGCCGAGGTCCGCCTGGTTGTACCAGGTGAAGCCGAGCAGATGCGGCGGAAACAGGCCGTTATCGCTCAGGCGCTGGCGCTCGATGTCCGCGTTCGCATCCACCTTGACGCCGCTGGCCGCGCCCGCGACGCGCACGGACTGCCGCGCCGATTCATAGCGGGCGTGCGCGGTCGCCAGGGTTGGGGAGGTGCCGACCGCCATCTCGACCAGACGGTCGAGCGTCGCATCGCCGTACGCCTTCCACCACTCGGCGGCGGGCCACTCGGCCCCGGCGGTCGGAAAACCTTCGAGCGGCGCCGCGGCCGGCAAGGCCGGCGGCTTGGGCCGCGAAGGGAACCCGGTGCACCCGACGGCCGCCAGGACCGCGAGTGCCAGGGCTGCGAACCCCAGGGTCGGGAGCCTGGGGCCTCGGGCGCCACGGCGCCGATCGCGCTGCCGCGCGGGCGTCCAGCGCGGGCCCATCATTCGCGCGGCTCCGCGGACTCGGGCTTGTCCATGCGCTCGAGATTCTGGTGCAATCGCTTCAGATACGTGATGAGCTGGCGCTGATCGCTCTCCGGGAATCCGGCCAGCATGCCGCGCAAGGGCGCGAACATCTTGGGGAGCAGCTCGCGCACCAGCTCCTCACCCTCCTCGGTCATGCGCAGCACCATGCGGCGCCGGTCCTGGGCGCTCAAGACGCGGGTGATGAGGCCGCGCTCCACCAGCGCATCGCAGATGCGCGACATGTTTGCAGGGCTCTGCGACGCCCGGCTGCAGAGATCGCCGGGATGGGCGACGCCTTCCGGCTGGGAGAACAGCGTCATCAGGACCCTGAACTCAGCCTCGGCCAGGCCGAACGGCCGGATTTTCTGCTCGAGTGCCGTGGCCATCTCGCGACCCATGTGCAGCACCAGCCGGCACAGCAGGATCTCGTTGAAGGGCACGTCCGGCATGCGGCGGCTCAAGGCACGCAGATTGTCCTCGAGCTTCTCGAACGGCGAATCGGAATTATTCATTTGCATACTAACCATTAACTAGAATATATTTTAGCCATGAACTACTCATTCGTAAATAGTTCTTGCGTGGGAAAAACACCCATGCCATTTTTTGAGCCGCGCTGAGTTCACATATTCAGTCGAGATAGCCTCCTCATGACCGCCCTCAAACTCAGCCGACCTCGTTCCGCGGCCGCCCTCGCTTTCGCCATGGCGCTCCTGGCGGGCTGCGCGGTGGGCCCCAATTACAAGGAGCCGGCGCCCCCGAAGAGCGGTTTCGTGCCCGCCGACAAGCAGCCGAACGAGACCTCGAGCGGCGCCGGAGGCGTCGACGCCCAGAAGTTCGTGGCCGGCCTCGATATCCCGGGCCAATGGTGGACCCTGTTTCAATCGGCCGAGCTCAACGGCTTGATGGAGCACGCGCTCGCCAACAGCCCGACGCTCGAGGCCGCCCAGGCCGCGCTGCGACAGGCCAATGAGCAGGTTGCCGCCGAGCGCGGCAGCTTCTTCCCGAGTGTCACCGGCTCGCTCGCCAGCCAGCGCCAGAAGGCATCCGGCGCGGCTTTCGGTATTCCGGGCTTCCCCAGCAGCTATTTCTACAATTTGCAGACGGCGCAGGTCAGCGTCGCCTACACCCTCGATGCCTTCGGCGGAGTCCGCCGCCAGGTCGAGGCGCTGCAGGCGCAAGCCGATTACCAGCGATTCACGCTGGAGGCGGCCTATCTCACGCTCACGTCCAACATCGTCGCCAGCGCGGTCAACGAGGCATCGCTGCGCGCTCAGATCGCGGCCAGCGAGGACATCGCCCACTCCCAGCAGCGCCAGCTGGACATCACCCAGGCCCGCTTCAACGCCGGCGGCGCCTCGCGCGCCGACGTGCTGCAGCAGCAATCGGCCTTGCAGGCAACGCTTGCGACGTTGCCCGCGCTGCGCAGCCAGCTCGCGCAGCAGCGCAACCAGCTCGCGGCCTACGTCGGCACGCTGCCGGCCGACTACACCGGCGCCGAATTCAAGCTCGACTCGCTGCAGCTTCCGCTCGAGCTGCCCGTCAGCCTGCCCTCCAAGCTGGTCGAGCAGCGGCCGGATGTCCGCGAATATTCCGCCCTGCTGCATCAGGCTACGGCGCAGGTCGGCGTTGCGACCGCGAACATGCTGCCGCAGATCACCCTCACCGGCAGCTTCGGTCAGGAAGCAGCGAGCTGGTCGCACATCTTCGATTCGGGCGCGAACGTGTGGAGCTTGATCGGGTCGTTGTCGCAGCCGATATTCAAGGGCGGCCAGCTCCTGCATCAGCGCCGCGCCGCGATCGCGGCCGCCCAGGAAGCGGCGGCCAACTATCGGGCGACCGTGATCACCGCGTTCCAGAACGTGGCCGATACCCTGTACGCATTGCAGGGCGATGCGGACACGCTCGCCGCCGAGAGCGCCGCCGAGCGCAGCGCCGCCGACAGCCTCTCGCTGGTGCAGGCACAGTACAAGAGCGGCGGCGCCAACTATCTGCAGGTGCTGACCGCCGAGCAGACCTATCAGAATGCGGCCATCGCGCTGGTCAAGGCGCGGGCGCAGCGCTTCTCGGATACGGCGGCCCTCTTCCAGGCGCTCGGCGGCGGCTGGTGGAACCGCTCGGACGTCGGCAGCGACGGCAAGGCACACAGCGCCTCCGCGGCCGGCGGCTCGACCGCCGGCGCCACGAACTACGCAGCCAAGGGGACTTAAGTGAGCAGCATCGAATCCGACATCGACAACTCGCGCGCTCGAAGCGCGCCGCCGCGCAAGATGGTCGTGCCGCTGGTGATCCTGCTCGTTGCGGTGGCGGTGGTGCTCGGCGGCGTCCACGGCTGCCACCTGTTCGTGGGCGGCATGATGAAGAAATACATGGGCGCCGCGGCCCAGGCCCCGCAGACCGTGTCGACCGCGGTCGCGACCAAGTCGAGCTGGCAGTCGCAGACCCAGGCGATCGGCTCGCTGCGCGCCGTGCGCGGCGCCGACCTCGCGGCGCAGGCCGCGGGCATCGTCGAGACGCTGCACATGGAATCGGGCAAGGACGTGGCGGCCGGCGAAGTGCTGATGCGGCTGCGGCCCAACGACGATCCCGCCAAGCTCGAGCAGCTCCAGGCGGCGGCCGCGCTCGCGGAGCAGACCTACAAGCGCGACCAGGAGCAGCTCGCCGCGCAAGCGATCAGCCAGGCCGTCCTGGATACCGACGTGTCGAACTTGAAGTCGGCGCGCGCCCAGGTGATCGCCCAGCAGGCGCTGATCGACGAGAAGATCGTGCGGGCGCCCTTCGCCGGCAGGCTCGGCATCCGCCAGGTCGACGAGGGCCAATACCTCACCGCGGGCACCACCGTGGTCACCCTGCAGGCGCTCGATCCCATCCTGATCGACTTCTACGTGCCGCAGCAGGCGCTCGCGCACGTCCGGGTCGGGCAGAAGGCGGTCGCCGCCGTCGACACCTTCCCCAAGGAGCAGTTCACCGGCACGATCGACTCGATCAATTCCAAGGTGGACTCGGCGAGCCGCAACGTGCAGGTGCGCGCCTCCTTCCCGAACGTGGACCATCGGCTCCTTCCCGGCATGTACGCGAGCGTCTACATCGACGACGGCGATCCGGTCGATCGAATCACGCTGCCGCAGTCGGCCATCACCTACAACCCCTACGGCGACACCGTGTTCGTCATCGAGCGCTCGGGCAAGGATCCGAACGGCAAACCGCAGGCGCATGCGCAACAGCGATTCGTGCAGCTCGGGGCGACCCGCGGCGATCAGGTCGCGGTGCTGGATGGGCTCAAGGAGGGTGAGGAGGTCGTCACCGGGGGGCAGATGAAGCTGCGCAACGGTGTTCCGGTCACGGTCGACAACAGCGTCACGCCGGCGAATGACGCCAGACCGACGCCGCCCAACGAGTAGCGCCGGCCGGCCTCACCGCACCACTTCGGCGGAACCTCAACATGAACTTCACCGACCTATTCATACGCCGTCCCGTGCTCTCGAGCGTGGTGAGCCTCGCGATCCTGGTGATCGGATTGCGCTCCTATTACTCGCTGCAGGTGCTCGCGTACCCTAAGACCGAGAACGGCGTCGTCACCATCGCCACGGTCTTTCCGGGGGCGGATCCCGACTCGATCGCGGGATTCATCA
>DATAUO010000023.1:0-33826 GCA_036268215.1 Steroidobacteraceae bacterium | reverse complement strand
CCGCGGGACGGAAGGGGTCCGACGTGCAGATGAACAAGATCGTGCTGACCGTGTGTTTGTCGGCGGTGCTGTCGCTCGGCGGGTGCAGCCGCCAGCAGAGCGACTGGGAGAAATCCCGGGCGGCCAACACCACGGACGCCTACGAGCAGTTCCTGAAGAAATATCCGAGCGGCGAATTCAGCAAGCAGGCGCAGGCCCGCGTCAAGGAGCTGTACGAGGAGCGCGACTGGCAGAAGGCGCGCGACACCGACACGCAGGAGGCCTATCAGGCTTTCCTCAAGCAATATCCCGAGGGCAAGTGGACGGAAGAGGCGCGCATCCGCATCGAGAATTTCAATCTGGCGCAGACGCCGGCGAGCGCGACACCGTCCGCGGACGGCGCGGCCGCCGCCAAGCCGGGGCCGTCGAGCGCCGGCGCACCCGCGGCCCCGCCGGCCAAAGCCGCCGTACCGCCCGCGATGAAGGCGGAAGCCGGACACCAGGGCGGGAGCTACGGCGTGCAACTCGGCGCATTCAAATCCAACGCCGACGCGGCGAACCGGCGCTGGGAGCGGCTGCAGAAGTCCAATGCCAGGCTGCTGGCGGGATTGTCGCCGACGGTGTCGCCGAAGAAGAGCGGCGCCGCCACGCTGTATCGCTTGCAGGTCACGGGGCTCTCGGACGAGCGCGCCCGCGCGATCTGCAAGACGCTGAAGGCGAAGTCGCAAGCCTGCTTCGTCATGCGGCCGCCGCGGCACGCGCACAAGCACAAGTAGCAGCGGTTGCGAAGAACCCTTGGGGCGGAGGCCGACGCCCCACGTCACTGGTGACAAATATTGTCAGAGACCGGATGGCCGCGCTCATACATAACTATCTGATTTTACCTATGTTTCCATCTGGCACGAGCCTTGCTGAATCTCCTCGAGGTTCGAGCCGGATGCACTCACAGATCGTCGCACTATTGGTACCGGAAGGCTGTCGCCGCGCCGCATTGTTGGTTCGGCGCGCAGACGGTCAGCTCGCGCTGCAGGGAATCGATGCACGAGTGGCCCACGCGGCGCGCATCGCCGCGGCCTGGTGCGACGACGGCTCCGGCCTCGCGGACGCGCCGGCTACCGGCGTATCCCCAACCGGCCGAGAATGAAGGCGTACTCCATCGCGATCTCGCGATAGCGCTCGAACCGCCCGGCCTTGCCGCCGTGGCCGGCCCCGAGGTCGACGTGCATGACGATGGGGTGCGGGCCGGTTTTCATGGCCCTGAGCTTCGCCACCCATTTGACCGGCTCGTAGTACTGCACCTGGCTGTCCCATAGGCCGGTGGTGACGAACATCGAGGGATACGCGCGCGCCCGCACGTTGTCGTACGGGGAGTACGTCAGCATGTAGTCGTAGTACTCGCGCACCCGGGGATCTCCCCACTCCTCGTACTCGTTCGTGGTCAGCGGGATCTCCTCGTCGAGCATGGTGGTGATCACGTCGACGAACGGAACTTGCGCCACGATTCCGCGGTAATCCCGGGGACTCAGATTGGCGACGGCCGCCACGGTGAGACCGCCCGCGCTGCCGCCCATCGCGAACACCTTGTCCGGAGCCGCGTAGCGCTGCTCGATCAAGTGATGCGTGACATCGACGAAGTCGCTGAAGGTGTTGCGCTTGTGCAGTTTCCTCCCCGCGTCGTACCAGCGGCGCCCCATTTCCTGGCCGCCGCGCACGTGGGCGATGGCGAATACCACGCCCCGGTCGAGCAGCGAGAGCCGCGCCGACGAGAAACTGGGCTCGATGGACGACCCGTAGGCGCCGTAGGCGTACTGCAGCAGCGGTGCGCGGCCGTCGCGCTCGACCTCCTTGCGGTACACCAACGACACGGGTACGGGCGCGCCGTCGGATGCGGGCGCGAACAGGAACTCGCTGCGGTAATCCGCCGGGTCGAACGGCCCGAGGACCGGGTCGCGCTTCTTGAGAATCCGCTCGCCGGTGCGCACGTCGTAGTCGTAGATCGTCGTCGGCGTCGACAGCGCCGAATGCAGATAGCGCACCAGCGGCGAATCGATCTCCCGATTCACCGACAGCACCGCGGCGTAGGCGGCCTCGTCGCTCGCGATGTGCAGATCCGCGCTGCCATCCAGCATGACGATGCGAATTTTGGCGAGACCGCCGCTCCTGACCTCGAGCGCGAGAAATTCCCGGAAGACGTCGAAGTCCTCGATGAAGATATCCGCCTGGTGCGCAACGAGATCGCGCCAGCAGCCCCGGTCGCTCTCCTTGCCGAGCGGGACGCTCATGATGCGGAAGTTGTACGCGCTCCAGTTGGTGCGGATGATGAGCTCGTTGCCGAGATGCTCCACCTGGTACTCATGGTCCGGCGCGTGCGCGAGCACGGTCTTGAATGCGAGCGCGGGATCGTCCGCGTCGGCGTAATGCCATTCGGACGAGACGGTGCTCTCCATCGAGATGAAGATGAGGCGGCGCGACTTCGACTTCGAGACGTCGGTGTAGAAGCTCTTGTCGGTCTGCTCGAATACCAGCGCGTCGCTGCCGGGATCCTGGCCCAGCACGTGCTTTTTCACGTACAGCCCGAGCAGCGTCTCGGGGTCCTTCTCGACGTATAGAACCGTGCGGTTGTCGTTGGCCCAGGCCAGGCTCGACTCCACGTCCGGGATGGCGGCGGGCTCGAGCTCGCCCGTCGCGAGGTCCTTGAAGCGGAGCGTGAACTGCCGCCGCCCGACCGTGTCCTCGCAGAACGCGAGGTGCCTGCCGTCGGGCGACACCGCGAGCGCGCCCACCTCGCAGTATTCCTTCCCGGCCGCGAGCAGGTTCACGTCGAGCACGATCTCCTCCGGCGCGTCCGCGGCGTCCCTGCGGCGTACGTAGATCGGGTGCTCTTGGCCCGGCGCGAAGCGCGCCCAATACCAGTAGCCGTCCTCGAGGTAGGGCACGCTGGACTCGTCCGGCTTCAGGCGCGCGATGATCTCCTCGTAGAGCGCCGTCTCCAGCGGCTGCTCGGCGGCCATGACGCGCTCCCGGTAGGCGTTCTCCGCAGCGAGGTGCGCGAGCACCTCGGGGTTCGCGCGCTCATCGTCCCGCAGCCAGTAGTAGGGATCCGTCCGGTCGCCGTGCGGCGATCGCACCACATGGGGGCGCATTGGGGCGGCCGGCGGGTCCAGGTCGGGGGCGGTCATGCCGGAGCTTCGAGGTCGGGGTCGGTCATGCGAGCCAGGGGGCCTTGTCCCGGGGAAGCGCGGGAGTATAGTCGGATCGGCAGGCTGCCCGTAGAAGGCGGCCAAGGAGGAACTATGATGACCGTGGATCATTTGCTGAAATCCAAGGGCACCGAGGTCTTCTCCGTCACCCCTCACGACACCGTGCGGCGCGCCATCGAGGTCATGGCCACGCGGCACGTCGGCGCGCTCCTGGTCATGAATCAGGAGGCGCTGCTGGGCGTCATCTCCGAGCGCGACTACGCGCGCAAGGTGATCCTCAAGAACCGCAACTCCCAGGACACGCCGGTCGCCGACATCATGAGCTCACCGGTCGTCTCGGTGACCCCCGAGGACACCGTGCATCGCTGCATGCAGATCATGACCGAGAAGCGCATCCGCCATCTGCCCGTGGTGAACAACGGCCGGGTGCTCGGCATGCTCTCGATCGGCGACCTGGTCAAGGCGGTGATCCAGGAGCAGAGCGAGCAGATCCAGCAGTTGGAGCGGTACATCGCAGGGTGACCGCCCGGCCTTTTGTAGGACTGCCGGCTCTGGGCTGTATAGTCGGGCTCACCACGTAGTTTCATTTTCGCCGTGGGAGAGCTCAGATGATTTGCGGACGATTTGCCCGTGCGATCGTGCTTTCCATCTTGGCGACGCTCGCCCGCGCCCAAACCGACACACCGGATTCGAGCAACCCTCCAGACCATCACACAGGACAAAAGGCGATGAGCAGAGTTACGGGCATCGGCGGTATCTTCATCAAAGCAAGGATCCGGCGACGTGGCGGGCCTGGTACAAAAAGCATCTTGGCATCGATGTTCAGGCATGGGGCGGCACATCATTTCGTTGGGTGGATGGCTCGGGCCATCCCATTGCGGGGAAGACCGCCTGGTCCGTGGGAGATGGCAAGTACTTCGCCCCCAGCACGGCATCGTTCATGGTCAATTACAGGGTGTCCGATCTTCATGGGCTACTGGCCGTGCTCCGCGCCGAAGGCTGCGACGTCTCCGCAACCGCTCCCAACAACCAATTGACGAGTCCCGCCACCTAGGTATCATCACGTCATACTTCGGCGCGCCTCGGGCTCTTCGCTCCGGCTGACTTCCGCTGCGCCCACAAGCGGTTTAAAGCATTGATTTCATTAAGCTCTGCACCAGACTGCAGGGCTTTGCTGTGCACGGGCCAAATGAGATGTCGAACCGGGACGGACTAAAGGCAACAGCAGGCAGCGCAGACGCGAGCCTCGACGGCGTCGGAGCGGTCGAGGTCGCCGCTGCGCGCGCAACCGTCGCGGCGACCGAGGCCGCGGCCCCCAAAAAGGCCGCCGGGGCCGGCGTCGATCCGCGCGCCGTCGACTGGGGGCTCTACCGCCCCTCGTATGAAAGGGACTCGTGCGGCTTCGGCCTCATCGCGAGTCTCGACGACCAGCCGAGCAACTGGGTGCTGAAGACCGCGATCAGCTCGCTCAACCGCTTGACGCACCGCGGTGCCGTGGCGGCCGACGGCAAGACCGGCGATGGCTGCGGCCTGCTCATCAAGCTGCCGAGAAAGTTCTTGCTGGCCGCCGCGCGCGAGGCGGGCTTCAAGGTGGGCAGCCTGTTCGCCGCGGGGCTGGTGTTCCTCAACAGGGATCCGGCCCTCGCCGACCGGGCGCGGCAAACGCTGAAGGAAGAGCTGGACGAGGAGCAGCTGTGGCTCGCGGGATTTCGGTCCGTGCCGGTGAATGGCCAGGCGTGCGGACCGGAAGCGCTCAAGACGCTGCCGGCCATCGAGCAGGTGTTCGTCAATGCGAGCGGCGAGCTGGACGAGGCCACGTTCAACCGCAAGCTGTTCCTCGCCCGCCGGCGCACCGAGAAGCGGCTGGAAGGCTCGGATCCGGCGTTCTACATCCCGTCGCTGTCGGCGAGCACCATCGTCTACAAGGGCATGGTGATGCCGCAGCACCTCGCGGAATTCTTCCCGGATCTCGAGGACCCGCGCATGGAGTCTGCGGTGGTCATTTTCCACCAGCGCTTCTCGACCAATACGCTGCCGCAGTGGCGCCTCGCGCATCCGTACCGTTATCTCGCGCACAACGGCGAGATCAACACGGTGCAAGGCAACCGCAGCTGGGCGGTGGCGCGCGGTCCGCTGTTCCGCTCGCCGGTGCTGCCCGATCTCTCCGACATCCTGCCCCTGGTCACCCTGACGGGCTCCGACTCCCAATCGCTCGACAACATGCTCGAAGTGCTGCTGATGGGCGGCCTCGATCCCATGCATGCGATGCGCATGCTGGTGCCGCCGGCATGGCAATCCGTGGACATGATCGACCCGGATCTCAAGGCCTTCTACGAGTACTACGCGACGCACATGGAGCCGTGGGACGGGCCCGCCGGCATCGTGCTCACCGATGGCCGTTACGTCTGCTGCACCCTGGATCGCAATGGGTTGCGGCCGGCGCGATGGGTGATCACGCAGAACCGACACATCACCGTGGCCTCGGAGGCGGGCGTTTGGGACTACGACCCGGCGGACGTGGTCCGGAAGGGCAAGCTGGGGCCGGGCGAGATGCTCGCGCTCGACCTGCAGACCGCGGAGCTCATGGATACGCGCCGGGTGGACGAGCTCCTGAAGAGCCGCCATCCGTACAAGACCTGGCTCAAGAAGGGCGTGCGCTACCTGCAGACCGATCTCATCGACCCGCGGCTCGCGGCCGAGCCCTTCGACCGCGAGACGCTCGCGGTCTTCCAGAAGATGTTCAACGTCTCGGTGGAGGAGCGCGACGAGATCATCCGCGTGCTCGCCGAGGACGAGAGCGAGGCGGTGGGCTCGATGGGCGACGATACGCCCATGCCGGTGCTGTCCCGCAAGACGCGCTCCCTGTACGACTACTTCCGCCAGCAGTTCGCGCAGGTCACCAACCCGCCGATCGACAGCCTGCGCGAGAGCATCGTGATGTCGCTGCAGACCCAGATCGGCCCGGAGTGCAACATCTTCGTGCCCGCGCAGCATCACGCCGAGCAGATCGTGCTGTCCTCCCCCGTCCTGTCGCAGCGCCAGCTGCGCCAGATCGTGGCGCTTGCCGACGACGGCGTGCCGAACGAGTTCATCGACCTGCAGCTGGATGCCTCCCTCGATCTCAAGTCCGCGTTGACCCGCCTCTGCGATCAGGCGGAGGCGGCGGTGCGCAACGGCAAGGTCGTTCTGCTCCTGTCGGATCGATATCCGGCGCCCGGCAAGGTGCCGGTGCACGCGCTCCTCGCGACCGGTGCCGTGCATCACCGCCTGGTCAAGAGCGGGCTGCGCTGCAAGTGCAACATCCTGGTGGAGACGGGCACGGCGCGCGATGCGCATCACTTCGCGTGCCTCATCGGCCACGGGGCGACCGCGGTCTATCCCTATCTCGCCTACCAAACGCTGTTCGACCTGATGCGCAAGGGCGCGCTCAAGATGGAAGCCGCCGAGCGGCAGGAGCTCGGCCGCAGCTACCGGCGCGGCATCCGCAAGGGCTTGTTCAAGATCATGTCCAAGATGGGCATCTCCACCATCGCGAGCTATCGCAGCGCGCAGCTGTTCGAGATCGTGGGGCTCGCGGACGAAGTGGTGCAGATGTGCTTCGAAGGAGCGGACAGCCGCATTCAGGGCGCGGACTTCGCCGACCTGAAGGCCGACGCCGACTATCTCGCGCAGCGTGCCTGGGATCGCGCGGTCACCGTGGAGCAGGGGGGCCTGCTGAAGTACATGCACGGCGGGGAGTACCACATGTACAACCCGGACGTGATCGCGCTGCTGCAATCGGCGGTCATGAGCGGCGATTACGGCCGCTACAAGGAATTCGCGGCGGCGGTTAACGGGCGGCCGATCTCGTGCATACGCGATCTGCTCAAGCTCAAGGCGTCGGCGCCGATCCCGCTGGACGAGGTCGAGCCGGTGCAGCAGATACTGGCGCGCTTCGACGGCGCCGGCATGTCGCTGGGGGCGCTGTCTCCGGAGGCTCACGAGGCGCTCGCCATCGCAATGAACCGCATCGGCGCACGCTCGAATTCCGGCGAGGGCGGGGAGGATCCGGCGCGCTACCGCACGGAGCGCAACTCCAAGATCAAGCAGGTGGCCTCCGGCCGCTTCGGCGTCACTCCGGAGTACCTGATCAACGCCGAGGTGCTCCAGATCAAGATCGCGCAGGGCGCCAAGCCCGGAGAGGGCGGCCAGCTCCCGGGCCACAAGGTCAACGAGATGATCGCGCGCCTGCGCTTCGCGCGGCCCGGCGTCGGCCTGATCTCGCCGCCGCCGCATCACGACATCTATTCCATCGAGGATCTGGCGCAATTGATCTTCGACCTGAAGCAGGTCAACCCGGGCGCGCTGGTCTCGGTGAAGCTCGTGGCGGAGCCCGGCGTAGGCACCGTCGCCGCCGGCGTGGCCAAGGCCTACGCGGACCTCATCACCATCTCCGGCTACGACGGCGGCACGGGGGCGAGTCCGCTGTCCTCGATCAAGTACGCGGGCACGCCGTGGGAGCTCGGCTTGGCGGAAACGCATCAGACCCTGCGTGCCAACGATCTGCGGCATCGCATCCGCCTGCAGACCGACGGGGGCTTGAAGACCGGGCTCGACGTCATCAAGGCCGCTCTCATCGGCGCGGAGAGCTTCGGCTTCGGCACCGCTCCCATGGTCGCGCTCGGCTGCAAGTACCTGCGCGTGTGTCATCTCAACAACTGCGCCACCGGCGTCGCCACGCAGCACAACGTGCTGCGCGCCAAGTACTTCATCGGCCTGCCCGACATGGTGATCAACTACTTCAGGTTCGTCGCGAGCGAGTGCCGGGAGATCATGGCCTCGCTCGGCGTGCGCACCCTGGCGGAATTGATCGGCCGCACCGAGCTCCTCGAGATCGCGCCGGGCGAGACCTCGAAGCAGCGCAAGCTGGACTTGCGGCCGGTGCTCGCCAACGCCGGACTGGTGTCGGACCGGCCCCAATACTGCATCGACGCGCGCAACGAGCCCGCGGACAAGGCGCGCCTCGCCGAGCGCATGCTCGCGGACATGCAGGGCGCCATCGCGGCGCGCTCCGGCGGCGAGTTCGCCTACACGGTCAACAACTTCGACCGCTCCATCGGCGCGCGCATCTCGGGGGAGATCGCCAAGCGCTGGGGGAACAAGGGCATGGAGGAGGCGCCGCTCATCGTCGCGCTCAAAGGCTCGGCCGGCCAGAGCTTCGGGGTGTGGAACGCGGGAGGGCTGCATCTGCATCTGGAGGGCGAGGCCAACGACTATGTGGGCAAGGGCATGGCGGGCGGCAAGATCGTGCTCAAGCCCCATGCGGACTCGGGCTTCGTCGCGCGCGACACGGTGATCATGGGCAACACCTGCCTGTACGGCGCGACCGGCGGAGAGCTGTTCGCCGCCGGCACCGCCGGCGAGCGCTTTGCCGTGCGCAACTCCGGCGCGCTGGCGGTCGTCGAGGGCTCCGGCGATCATTGCTGCGAATACATGACCGGCGGCGTGGTGTGCGTGCTCGGCCGCACCGGAGTCAACTTCGGCGCCGGCTTCACCGGCGGATTCGCCTACGTGCTCGACATGGAGCGCGACTTCGTCGACCGCTACAACCACGAGCTGATCGACATCAACCGCGTGTCGCCCGAGGGCATGGGCGTGCACGTGCAGCACCTGCGCGGGCTGATCGAGCGCCACGTCGAGGCCACGGGCAGCGCCTGGGGCGCCCAGCTGCTCAACGACTTCCGCAGCTACATCGGACGGTTCTGGGTGGTCAAGCCCAAGGCTGCGGCGATCGAGACGCTGATCGAGAATCTGCGGCGCGCCGCCTGAGCGCGGCTGCCGACGCTCATCTAGCGCCCCATCGCCCGCATCATCACAATGTCCCGCAACCCCCGATCATGAGCGACAACCACTTTCAGTTCCTCGATATTCCGCGCAGGGATCCCGACAAGCTTCCGGTCGAGGTGCGCATCAAGGAATTCCGCGAGATCTATTCGCAGTACAACGCCGAGAGCGCCGCTCAACAGGCCGGCCGCTGCATCGATTGCGGCAACCCTTTCTGCGAGTGGAAGTGCCCCGTGCACAACTACATCCCGAACTGGCTGGCGTTGATCAACGACGGCAAGCTGTTCGAGGCGGCGGAGCTCTCGCATCAGACGAACTCGCTTCCGGAGATGTGCGGTCGCATCTGTCCGCAGGACCGGCTGTGCGAGGGCGCCTGCACCTTGAACGACGGTATCGGCGCGGTGAGCATCGGCGCGATCGAGAAGTACATCACCGACGAGGCGTTCCGACAGGGGTGGAAGCCGGACATGTCCAACGTCGTGCGCACCGGCAGGCGCGTGGCGATCGTGGGCGCCGGCCCGGCAGGGCTCGCCTGCGCCGACGTGCTGGCGCGCAGCGGCGTGACGCCGGTGGTGTTCGATCGCTACCCGCGCATCGGCGGCCTGCTGACCTTCGGCATCCCGCCGTTCAAGCTGGAAAAGAGCGTGGTGGAGAAGCGCCGCGAGATCATGGAGTACATGGGCGTCGAGTTCCGGCTCGGCGTCGAGGTCGGGCGCGACGTTCGGTTCGACCAGCTGGTCGGTGAATACGACGCCGTGTTCCTGGGCATGGGAACCTACCGGTACGTCAAGGGAGGATTCGCCGGCGAGGATCTGCCCGGGGTCTACGAGGCGTTGCCGTACCTGGTGTCGAACATCAATCGCGAGCTCGGCATCGAGGACGCCTCGCTCGAGACCATCGATCTCAAGGGCAAGCAGGTGGTCGTGCTCGGCGGCGGCGACACCGGCATGGACTGCAACCGAACGGCGGTGAGGCAGGGCGCGAGCGGCGTCACCTGCACGTATCGCCGCGACGAGGGCAACATGCCGGGCTCACGCCGCGACTACAGGAACAGCAAGGAGGAGGGGGTCACGTTCCTGTTCAATAGGCAGCCGATCGAGATCGTGGGGTCGGACCGCGTGCAGGGCGTGAAGCTGGTGGAGACGCGCCTCGGGGCGCCGGGACCGCGCGGCCGCCGTATTCCCGAAGTGGTCGAGGGAACCGAGGAGACGATCGAGGCGGACGCGGTCATCATCGCGTTCGGATTCCTGCCGAGCCCGCCCGCGTGGTTCGAGGATCACGCCGTCGCGCTGCAGCCGAACGGCCGCGTACGCGTGTCCGCGGCGCCGCGCAGCCGCTTTCAGACCTCGAACCCCAGGGTGTTCGCCGGCGGCGACATGGTGCGCGGCTCCGACCTCGTGGTCACCGCGGTGTTCGAGGGACGCGAGGCGGCGAGCTCGATCCTGCGATATCTGGGTTGAGGCGGGGCCGCCTCAGTAGTCCGGCGACGGTGCGGTGCCGGTCGCGGCGAGACCGCGCACCACCTCGCGGCGCGTCTCGAGCACGGCGGCAAGCGGCGTGTGGCGGAGCGCAGCCACCTCGGCGGTGGTGAACCAGGCGGTGTCGGCGCCGAGCTCATCGGCGTTGTAGGTCTTCGCGAGCCAGTTGAGCACTTCGGCGAGCTGCGCGTCCGAAAGGGCCGAGCTCTGCGCGCCCGGCACGCGCAGGATGTAGTTGCGGCCGGCCGGCGTGCGCATGTACCTGCCGAGCGAGTGCGCGAGAGGCGGCACCTTGCCCGGCACGCCCTGCGCCTCGATGCCGTGACAGCCCATGCAGTAGAGCATGTAGTCCTGAGGAGGGGAGGCGCGAGCCGACGCCGCCGCGAGCGCCAAGCCGAGCGCGGCCAACCGGCGCATCCTCAGAGCCCGAGCTCCGCCAGCACCTTGGCGCGATGCTGGCGAACCGCGGCGCCGTCGCTCGGGGTGGCGCGCACCGCCGCGATTTCCTCGGCCGTCAAGGGCTTGGTCGCCGCGGGCGCACCGGCGATGACGAACACCACGAAGTTCAACGCGGCGGCCAGCTTGGCATCATCCAGCTGCGTGAACTCCGGCATCTTGAAGTCGAAGTGCTTGCCCTCCACGTCGATGCCGCCGAACATGCCATTGAGCACGGTCAGGGCGAGCTGGCGCCGGCCCTCGGGGATGCCGGCGTAGCGCGCCGGATACGAGGTCAGAGGCGGCGCGAGCGAAGGCTGTCCGAGACCCTTGGGCCCGTGGCAGACGGCGCAGCTCGCCTGGAACAGCGCGGCGCCATCGGCGTAGGGAGCGGCGGGCTCATCGGCCGCGGCCGGACCGGATGCGAGCAAGTGAGCAGACGCCGCGAGTGCGGCAAATGCGCTCGCCCGGGTCATCATTTCTCCGCGACGCCCAGGATCACCGACACCGAGCAGTGATAGTTCGAGTCGGCGTTCGCCATGCACCAGTTCAAGTCGTTGTTGCGCGATGGCCGGTACATCGGCTTCTCGCGCTCGTTGCGGTTGCACTCGCAGTTGCCGCAGCTCACTTTGCCGCAGCAGTCGTTGTACGACACGATGTAGTCGCGATCGTCGCCCGGATTGTGGCACGTGCCGATCCAGGTGATGGGCGAGGGCTGCGTGCCCGGCGGGCAGGAGTTCGACGACCCTCCGCAACAGGAGCACAGGAACCCGTCGATGGCGCAGTACTTCCAGTAGTCGCAGCTCTTCGGATCGTCGGTCGCCTTGGCGGATTTCGCGTGTGCGCTCTTGTCCGCGGGCGAGGGCGTCTCCGCGCGCGCGCGATCGATCGGCAGGAGCGGGATGAGCGCGGCGCCGGTCAGTACCTGTCCGAGAGCGGCGATGAGGCTGCGGCGCGAGGTGCGTTGCGCGAGGGCGCGCGATGATTTTTCGAATAGACGATCGAAGGAGCGCATGCCGATGCCCTCTTAAGGAGTCATGATGAACCAGGGCGTCTGCCCCAGTTGCTTCTCGACGTGGCGAAGCTGCCCGGTACGGGCATCGAATACCGCAACGTCGGAGTTCTCGCTCGCGGTGAACATCAACGGCGCGTCGTCCTGCGAGACCCCGATGGCGGTCACGGGCTCGATCTTGAGCGGCGCCATGGGCCAGCGCGCAATGCGTTGGTGAGATTGCATGTCGAACACCCAGATCTCGGTGCCCCCCGCCTTGTGCGAGCCTTCACCGCCCTGATGCATGGGCACGTAGAGCTTGTTCGCTTGCCGGTGGATGGCGCCGACCTGCTGCCCGCCCGGCCGCCAGCGGCCCTTTTCGGCCGCCGTCACCAGCGGCCAGGGCTTGCGCGCCGCGGGCGCGGCGCCGGAGAAGTCCACCTCGTGCACCTCGCCGAGGAACGACAGGAACGCGTATCCGCCGCTCATCGGGATGCCCTGCACGAAAATCGGATCGCTGTCGGGGTCGAAGAACGCCTCGGAGAATGCCCGCGAGACCTCTTTGCCTTGCGCGTCCAGCGTCACGGTGAGGAGCTTGCCGCTCTCGCAGATCGACGATACGCGGTAGGCTCCGGACGGAATCACCAACACGCATCCAGCCGTGTCGATCTCGCTCAGCACGCTGCCCTTCGCCGGGTCGAGCACCCCGAACGACGCGGCCGGCGTCACGTAGGAGACGAACACCAGGCGGCCGTCGGCGCTGTACGCGACGTTGAAATAAGTGGGCAGCGTCTGCGCGCGCTTCGGCGGCAGCACGATCTCGTGGGTCACCGTGAGAGTGGAGTTGTCGGTGAACTCGACCACGTCGGTGCGCGCGCCGCGGCTGCCGCGCGCGAAATACGTGGTGCTGACCACCGAGGTCTTGCCGTCGGGCGAAAGATTGAACCCCGGGTTGAAGCCGGCGTCGATCTGTCCGAGGCGGCGGAACGTGTCTGCGTCGAACACGTTCACGCGCGAATCGATCTCGTTCAAGAACGCCTCATCCAGCACGAAGATGCGGTGCGGGCCGGCGGGCGGCAGCGTGTTGACCGTGAGGTGCTCGGCGGGCAGCGGCGGAGCGGTGGAATGCCCCGCGGTCGGCGGCGCGGCAAGCACGGGAGTCGAGATTGCGATGCTCAAGGCTGCAGCGCGAGCGGATATTTTGTTCATCGAATCATCCCCATCATCGGCCGATCCCGCGCCGGATGCCTGACATCATCCGGGCGCCGGTGTGGCTCGGCCCCGAGTTTCGCACATTTGTCGCAGGAACGGAAAGCGCGCGCCCGCCGGCCCGTGAGGCTATGATCGCCGCATGACGCTGGACCCGGCCATCGGCACCTTGGTGATCGCGTGCATCGCGTTCCTGTTCGCGAGCGCAGGCCTGCACAAACTTCGCGATCTCGGCCAGTTCGAGCAGAGCTTCGCGGCCTATGATCTCGCGCCCTGGCTCGTCAGGCTGCGCGCGACCTGGATCTTGCCCGTGGCGGAGATCGCGGTCGCGGCCGGACTCGTGATCGGAGCCGCCCGCACCGCCGCGGTCGGCGCCGCGATCCTGCTGTTGTCGATCTATGCGACGGCCATCGCCGTCAATCTCGCGCGCGGCCGCCGCGACCTCGCGTGCGGCTGCGGCGGCCCGAACGATCGCCGCCCGATCGCGGCCTGGATGGTCTGGCGCAACGCGCTGATCGCAGTCGCCGCAGGCACCGGGCTGCTGCCGTGGAGCGCGCGGCCGCTCGGCATCACCGATGCGATCACGGTCGCCTTCGGAGTGCTCACGGTCGCGCTCGTGTATCTCTGCATCGATCAGCTGTTCGGCAACGCAGGGCGCGCGGCGGCGGGCGGGGCTCGATGACGCCGCTCACGGTCTCGGTCATCGTGCTCTGGATCGTCGTGCTCGCGCTGATCGCGGTGGTGTTCGCGCTCACGCGGCAGCTCGGAGTGCTGCACGAGCGCATCTCGCCCGTCGGCGCCCTCATGCTGAACCGCGGCCTCAAGGTCGGCGAGCGCGCCCCGGTCGTGGACGCCGCCGACCTCGACGGCGGCTCGCTCGAGATCGGCGCGCCGCGGGCCGACGGCAAGAGCACGTTGTTGCTGTTCGTGTCGCCCACCTGTCCCGTGTGCAAATCGCTTCTGCCCATCGTGAAGTCGAGCGGCCGGCAGGAGCGCGACTGGCTCGAGATCGTTCTCGCGAGCGATGGAGCTCCCGAGGAGCATCGCGCCTACGTCCGCGACAACGATCTGGCGCAGGCGCGCTACGTCATCTCCGCGCCGCTCGGCATGACTTATCAGGTGAGCCGGCTGCCGTTCGCGGCGCTGCTGGATGAAGGCGGCGTGCTTCGCGCGCGCGGGCTGGTCAACTCGCGGGAGCACCTCGAAAGCTTGTTCGAGGCGAAGCGCCTCGGGGTGGCGTCGCTGCAGGACTACTTCGCCGCCGCGAAATAGAGCTGCACCGGCGCATCGCCTTGCCGCGGCAAGATGGCGCTCACCGGCGCATCGTTTCGCCGCGGCGGGACCACGGGATCACTTCGTGCCGGTCGAGTAGACCTCCTTGCCCTCGAACCAGGTCTCCAGCACTCGCGTCTTGCCGATGTCCTCGGCATGGCCCGCGTCCGCGAGCGCGAGAATGTCCCGATCCAGCACGATGAAATCCGCGGATTTGCCGGGCTCGAGCGAGCCGGCGACGTCGTCCCGATGCAGGAAGCGCGCACCGTTGATGGTGTAGGCGTCGATCAGATCGCGAATGCCCACGGTCTGCGCGGGATTCTGCGGCTTCTGTCCGGGCAGGCGGCGCGTCACGCCGATGGCCATGTTGACGAACGGCTGCGGGTCGCGGGTATTGACCGGCGCGTCCGATCCCGCCACGAGCGTGCCCCCCGCGTCCTTGACGCCCTTGAACGGATAGACGTTGGACTCGTAGTAGCTGCCGGGCGCATGCAGCGCGGCGTAGCCGTTGCCGATCACCGTGTCGACGAACGGCACGACCGTCATGTCGTACTCGGGATCCGCATTCGCCCAGGAATACGTGAACGCGACGAACAGATGGTCCTTGCCGATGCGCGCAACGTCGGACGGCTGTGCGAGCTGCACGTGCGCGAGACCGTCGTTCTGCGTGGCGATGCCGTCCGCCGCGCGCGCCGCCTCGATCGCGTCCAGCACGGTGTTCAGCGTGCCGTCGCCGATCACGTGCACGTGCAGCGTGAAGCCGGCGAGGTGAAAGCGGCGCGCGAATTCGAATATGACGTCCCGTTCGTGCTGCAGCTGGCCGTAGGAGATCTGGCATTGTCCGGGGTGAAAGCCGTGCTCCGCGGTGAATCTCGCGGCGGCCTCGGCGCCCGCGTAGCGCGCCCCGGCTGCGCGCACGTCCGCGCACGGCTTCGAGGCGGTGTCCACATAGCCCGTCACCGTCAGGCTGCCGTGCTTGTCCTTGCCGAAAATCGGCTGCTTGTAGGGATGCAGCGCGAGCGCCTCCGGCAGCGTCGGGGGGACCGCGTACGGATTGCCCTCCATCACGCCGTCGCCGAACAGCTTGACCACGTCGGCGCGGATCAGCGGATTGGCCGCGTATTTGGCGCGCACGCGCCGCGCCGCCGCGAGCATGCCGTCCCAGTCGACCTTGCCGTCGACAGTGCGCATCCGCTCCGGGTCGTAGAACTGGGCGAACGTCGCGCGTGCGGTCAACCTGCCCTCGCGTTGCAAGGCGTCGTACAGCTCGAGCGACCGGTCGGTCACCGCCGCGTCCATGAAGCCGGTGATGCCCGCGGCGTTGAGGAGGCGCGGGAGTTCGGCGCGCGCCTTCATCTTGTCGTCGAACTGCGCGAACAGGATGTCCGGAGCTCCGATGAGGTTGCGCGCGTCCTCGTTGACGGCGCCGTTCGGCTCGCCTGCCGCATCGACGCCGACAAATTTCGCATAAGCCGAAAAATCCTTCGCAAGCGTGGCCCGGGACAGCCCCACTGCAGCGCCGGTCTTGTTTTTGGCGCGCGCGAGCCCCCTGCTGTTGAATGCGCCATGGTGGCCGTCGTTCCCGAGCAGCTGGATGGAGACGCTGCCCGATGCCTTGTCGAGCGCGGCTCGCAACGTGGGATAGTCCGCGTCGGGCTGATTGCCGTTGGAGAAGTTCCACTGATGCACGCTCAGCCACCCTTCCGGGGGCACCTTGAACTCGGCGACGCACGCCCGCACGAACGCGGACAGCTCGCGCAGATTCTTCTCCGCGCTGTCGAGGCCGCATTCCTTGATGTGGATGCTGGCGATCGGATGCATGTGGGAATCGAACAGACCCGGCAGGACACGCCGTCCTTGCAGCCGCTCGACCTTCGTCTGCGGGCCGACCCAGCGCTTTGCATCGGCGGCGCTGCCGACGAACACGATCTTGCCGTCGCGCACGGCGAGCGCTTGCGCCGCGGAGCGGCGCGCGTCGACCGTGTAGATCTTCGCATCCGTGATCACGAGATCGGCGGGAGAAGATTCGGCCGCAAAGACTGCGACCGCTGCGAGGACTGCCGTGAGCGAAAATGCGACGGCGGATGTTCTCGCGAGCGGCGAAAGAGGCTTGTCACGCATGGGGTTTCCGGATCATGTGTTGGGCGGGCTCTCATGGTAGCCGCTCCCTCCGCGAGGCCCATATTCAGGTCCGAAAATGGCGAGTATTTGCCCCCGGCCTTGGCTATGCTAGGCCCCATGAGCCCCGCCCCGACAACCTCCCCAAGCGTCGATCGCACCGCTCTCGCGCACATCGATCAGGATGTCTGTTTTCGTGCGACGCGCGCCCGCGATCGGCGTTTCGACGGGCGATTCTTCGTGGCCATCAGCTCGACGCGGATCTATTGCCGGCCCATCTGCCCGGCAAGGCCGGCGAGGCGCGAGAACATGCGCTTTTATTCCAGCGCCGCCGCCGCGGAGCGCGCCGGATATCGGCCGTGCCTGCGCTGCCGTCCCGAGCGGGCGCCGGGGCTCGCGCCCGTCGATGCGGTCAGCCGGCTGGTCGGTGCCGCCCTGGCGGGAATCGAGGAGCACGCGCTTTCGAACACGCAGGTTCGCGACCTCGCCGCCTCGCTCGGGGTCAGCGATCGGCATCTGCGGCGCGTGACCGAAGCGGAGCTCGGAGTCTCGCCGATCGAGCTCGCGCAGACGCAAAGATTGCTGCTCGCCAAGCGCCTGCTCGCGGATACTTCGTTGAGCGTCGCACAGATCGCATTCGCGAGCGGGTTCGGCAGCGTGCGCCGGCTCAATGCGCTGTTCAAATCGCGCTATGGCCTTTCGCCGCGGGCGTTGCGCGGCCGAGCCTCGGCCGATCCGGGAATTCGCTGCCATCTCGAGTTCCGGCCGCCGCTCGCATGGACGAGCCTTCTGGATTATCTGCGTCTGCGCGCGATCCCCGGCGTCGAGCTCGTGGACGCGACGCATTATCGCCGTACCGTCGAAATCGATTCGCGGCACGGCTGGATCGCGGTGACCCTGGGAGCGCGCGACTCTCTCGACGTGGAGCTGTCTCCGTCGCTGGCGCCGGTCGTGAGCACCGTGATCGCACGCGTCAAGCGGCAGTTCGACCTCGGCGCGGTCCCCGACGCCGTCGGGGGCTTGCTGTCCCAGGACGCGGCCCTGGCGGCGGCGGTCAAGCGAATTCCCGGCTTGAGGGTACCGGGAGCCTTCGACGGATTCGAGCTCGCCGTGCGCGCGATCCTCGGTCAGCAGGTGTCCGTGAAGGGGGCCACCACGCTCGCGGGCCGTTGGGCGGCGAGATTCGGCGAGCCGGTTGCGACTCCATACGCCGCGTTGAATCGCCTGACGCCGACCGCCGAGCGCATGGCCGCGGTCGGCGCGGATGAGATCGCGGCGCTCGGCATCGTGGGAGCCCGCGCACGATGCCTCTCGCTGATCGGGCCCGCGGTGCTCGACAAGAGGATCGCGCTGTCTTTCGCGGCGAACGTCGAGCAGCAAATCGAGGCGCTGATGCGCCTGCCGGGCATCGGTCCGTGGACGGCGCAGTACATCGCCATGCGGGCCCTGCATTGGCCCGATGCCTTCCCAAGCGGGGATCTCATGCTGCTGCGGGCGGCAAACACCACGAAAAAGCAGCTCGAGCGCCGCTCGCAGGCATGGCGCCCCTGGCGCTCGTACGCCACGCATTATCTATGGCAATCTCTCGGAGCAAATCCATGAGCAACTTCTGTCATTTCGAAAGCCCCATAGGGCGGCTCCTGCTCACCTCCAACGGCAGCGCATTGACGGGCCTCTACATGCTGCCCAGCCGGAAATCTTCATCCACCGACGGTTGGATCGAAGGCTCGGCCGCGCGCCCGCTGGCCGCCGCCGTCCGCCAGCTCTCCGAATACTTCGCGGGCGAGCGCCGGGACTTCGACCTGCCTTTGGCGCTCGACGGCACGATCTTCCAGACGCGAGTCTGGCGCGAGCTCGTCGAGATCCCGTTCGGACGCACCTGGAGCTATGCGGAGCTCGCGGGGCGCATCGGCAAGCCGGGCGCATCCCGGGCGGTCGGTCTCGCGAACGGCAGCAATCCGGTCTCGATCATCGTGCCCTGCCATCGCGTCATCGGCTCGGACGGCTCGCTGACGGGCTACGGCGGCGGCCTGGAGCGCAAGCGCTGGCTGCTCGAGCACGAGGGCAGCGCGGGGCGTCAGCAGTCGCTCGCGCTCAGCGCGTCGTCGCGCACTGCCTTGGCCTGAACGCCACGTCGTCGGGGAAGGGTCTGCCGTCGAGGGACGGCCGGCGTGGGAGAGCAGACGGCGGGTCAGATGAGGGCGAGCGTGACGGAGAAGACCGCGCCGCTGCCGTCCGGGCGATTCGCGGCGACTGCGGTGCCGCCGTGGAATTCCGCCACCAGCCTCACGATGTAGAGGCCGAGGCCGAAGTGCGGCTTGTCGTCGCGGCCTTCGCGCTGCTCGAACAGCGACTCGAACAGCCGGCCTAGCAGCGCTTCCGGGATCGGAGGCCCATCGTTCAGGACCTCGAGGACGTAACAGCCTTCGACCAGCCCGAGGCGCACCGTGATCGTGCCGCCGGGAGGGCAAAAATCCACGGCGTTCTCGATCAGCTTGTCGAGCAATTGCACGATGAGGTCGGGCGCCCCGCGAATCGGGCAGGACATCGGGGGAAGGTCGAGCGCGAATTGCACCTGCGGAAATCCGTCCCGATAGCCCGCCACGGCGGATGAGAGGAGATCGCGCAGGTCCACCGGCACCCGCTCCGCCTGCTTGATGCTTTCCTCGACGCGAGCGGCCGCGCCGAGGGCGCTCAGGATGGACTGAAGCCGGGACGCTCCCTCGCGGGCGCGCGTGACGTAGCGGCGCTGGTCGTCGCCGAGACCCTCGGATTCCAGGTTGTCGAGCGAGGAGCGCACGATGGTGAGCGGGGTGCGCAGCTCGTGGGAGAGCTTGCCGCCGAGCGTACGCAGATATTGAGCGTGCTCATTCAGGCGCCCGAGCAGACGCTCGAAGCCGCGGGAAAGTGCGCCGATCTCGTCCGCGCTGGCCGACTCGGGCATCTCGAGGCGGATCCTTCCATCCTTGCCGACGGCCGAGTCGGCGGCGGTTCGCAGCCGGCCGATGCGCAGGCTGATCCAGGTGGCAAGGCCGAACATGAGCGCGACGGCGGCCGCGGTGGCGAGCAGCGTCAGATCGAACAGGCGGGTCACGGCGCGGTCGCGCAGCGCCAGCAGCTGATCGCCGGCCTGTTCCAGGAAGACGGCGCCGCGCGTGCGGCCATTCACCATGATGGGTGCCGCTGCGGTCAGGAGAGGCTCCCGGCCTCGCGCGGCGCGGACCCACTCCGCGTGCGCATTGCCGGCAAGCGCGGCTTGGACGCTGTTGCCGGTGAGGCGATCCGCCGACGGAGAATAAAACGGGAACTTGGAGGTATCGACCGTCATGAAGCGCCGGTACCAGACCTCGGCGGCGTCCTCGCTCTGACCCGCGAGATTCGCGCTGAGATTGCCGGCCGTGCCGAGCTTGAGCTCGTTCGCATCGACTACCGTCGCGCGCGTGCCGTCGCGGACGAAGGTGCCGAGCAGATCGCCGAGACCTGCCGTGGTGAAGTACAGGCGGCCTCCGTCGGGCTCCTGTGCCGCGCTCGCGCCCGCAGTTCCGCTGCCGCGCCCGTCGTGCGCCTGGATCCAGAGCCGTGTCCTGAGGAAGCTCAAGGGAATCCTTGCCTCGACGCGATAGCCCGCCGAGGTCTGAAGCCAGTAGGCCTGGATGCGCGGCTCCTCGACGACCCGATCCGGCTCGGGCGGCGCCGCGACGCCCGGAGAGGCGCCGGTTTGCGGAGAAGCGGCGGCTGGCGCGGAAGCAGCGGCTGGCGGAGAGGCGGCGGCTGGCGCGGTCGGGTCGGGAAGCGGCGGCTGCTGCGCCTTGACGAGAGTTTGGGCTGCGATCAATCCGGGTGCGGCGGTGCCGAAGAAATAGGTCTTGAGCGCGCCGTCGGGGGTCCGAAAGGTGATGTCCAGCCGATCGAAGCGGTCGTGCTCGGGATTCGGATTCGCCGGCTCGGGATCGAAGTGACGATCGTCCACCTCGACGTACAGATAGAGGTATCGCTCCGTGGATCCCGCTTGCGCGCGAGCGGCGTAGCGGGTGGTCGACGGCAATTCCGTGGGGCTCGCCGCGATGTCCCAGTCCTCCTGGTAGCCGTCGAGCAGCGGCTGGTTGCGCAGCGGGTAGACGTACAGGTCGCCCTGCTCCGGGGAGAACTTCACCGACTCCTCGGGATCGGGGAAAACCCGCTGGGGCTGGGCCGACAGCGCGTTTGCGATCGTGCCGGCGCTCGCGAGCAGGGATTGCTCCTGAGAGTCGCGCAGGGCGGTCTCGAGCTCACGCGCGTATTGGCAGCCGGCCCACGGCAACACCAGCGTGGTGAGCGCGACGATCAGCAATTGCAGCCGGATGCTCACTCGACCCAGCGGTACCCCATTCCGTACACGGTCTGGATCGCATCGAAGCTGGGCTCCACCTGCTGAAACTTGCGCCGCACCCGCTTGATGTGGGACGTGATGGTGTTGTCGTCCAGCACCACGTTGGCGGCATCCATCAATTGCTGCCGGTTCTTCACGTGGCCCGGGTTCTTGGCAAGGGCATGCACGATCCAGAATTCGGTCAGCGACAGGGCCACCGGACCGCCGTTCCAGGTGGTCTGCATCTTCTCGCCGTCGATGGTGAGAGCGCCGCGGCGGACGATCTCCGCCGCGTTCTCCGGCCGCTTGAGCGCGTCGATGCGGCGGAACAGCGCCGCGACGCGCGCGGCCAGGTGCGGAAGGCTCACGTCCTTGGTAAGAAAGTCGTCCGCACCGAGACGCAGACCCGAGACCGCGTCGAGCTCGCTGTCGCGGGCGGTCAGGAAGATGATCGGCAGCTCCGCGGACAGCGCGCGGAGATCGCGGCACAGGTCGAAACCGCCTTCCGCCTCCTCCTCGAGCGAAATGTCGATGATGGCAAGATCCGGCAGGTGCAGCTGGAAGGCCTGCATCGCGGTGCGCCGATTGGAATACGTCTTGACCGAGTAGCCGTGGCGCGCCAGCGCCGCCGCGTAATTCTCCCGCAACGCCGGCTCGTCCTCGACGATCGCGATCTGCTTTTTCATGGGCAAATCATAGCCCAAGGCCGAGGCGGCGCACCTCACGGGACGCGGAGCGCCACAATTCTCCACAATTCGCCCCAAAGCCGCCCTGGACACCGCCCGCGGCCGGCCGATTCGGAGCCGACACTGGTCTCGCAACCCAAAGAGGTGACCCATGTCGACGACCGCACCGCTTACCGGCGGAATCTCCATGGCGGGAGGCCGCTCGCTCTCGAAGCTCCCGAGCCGCGGTCTCCCGGGCGCCGGCACCGCACAGGCGTTCTGGTCGCAGCATCGCGAAGCGGCCCTGAACTGGATCGCGCTCGGAATGCTCCTGGCCGCGTGGAACGCATCGGACAACGACACGAGCCGCGTGCGCCGCCCGGAAGCGTTTCGCGGCTACGCATCGGTGTCGCTGCGCGCCGCGCAGCGCGCCGCGACGCCGATGCCGTGACGCTTGCGCATCGACGGCGCGAAAATTCTTTGGCAAGGGTCACAATTTGGTAAACGAACTGTAAAGCTCCAGCCCTCTAATTGCGTGGCGCATGGCAGCCACCGATTTCAACAAGCAGATTCTCATCGTCGATCGGGATGTCGCCTCCGTCGAGCCGCTCCGCCAGAGGTTGAGCGAGATGGGATTTACCGTGAGAGGCGCCGACGACTACGTGTCCAAGCCGTTCTCGATGCGCGAGGTGGTGGCCCGGGTGTGCTCGTTGCTGCGCACGCATCAGTACGAAGACCGCCGCTCGGTGTTCAGCGGCGGCGAGCTCGTGCTCGACGGCTCGACCAATCGCGTGACCGCGCAAGGTCGGTTGCTGAACCTGCGCGGCATCGAGTACCGCCTGCTCGAGTTCCTGATGGCGCATCCCGGACGCACCTTCAATCGCACTCAACTGCTCGCGCAGGTGTGGGGCGGCGACAGCGACAGCGACGAGCGCACCGTCGATGTGAACGTGCAGCGGTTGCGCAAGATCCTCACCGCGCCCGGATGCGACGCGTACCTTCAGACGGTGCGCGGCTTCGGCTACCGGTTCGCGGTGCCGTCTGCCGCTCCGGCGCCCGCGCCGGCGGCGGCGGTTCCGGTCGCGCTCGGTTAGTCTGAATTAAGTCACATTGCTGCTGTTCCACACGATGTTCCACGGCTAAGTGCCTTTGCTGTAGACAAATATTCTTTCCGAAGTAACCGTTCCGTAACACGGTCCAGTGATCTTACGGACCGTGAGAAGCTTCGGAGAGAGCCATGGTCGAACGTAGCACCACGTTGCCGATGCGAATGCGGTCGGTATTCATCTCGGACATCCACCTCGGCTTCAAGGGCTGCAGCGCGGATCTGCTGCTCGACTTCCTGCACAGCGTCGAGATGGAAACCCTGTTCCTGGTCGGGGACATCATCGACGTCTGGAGCATGAAAAAGAGCATGTTCTGGCCGCAGTCACACAACAACGTGCTGCGCACCATCCTCGGCAAGGCCAAGCGCGGCACCAAGGTGATCTTCATTCCCGGCAACCACGACGAGGTGTTCCGGGAGTTCGACGGCGCCGTGTTCGGCAACCTCGAGATCCACCGCGAGTACGTCCACCGAACCGCGGACGGACGGCGCATGCTGATCCTGCACGGGGACGAGTTCGACAGCGTCGTGAAGTGCAGCCCCTGGCTGGCCAAGCTCGGCAGCAACATCTACGACCTCCTGCTCGCCGCGAACCCGTACATCAACTGGGTGCGCCGCAAGTTCAAGCTTCCGCACTGGTCGCTGGCCGCATACCTCAAGAACAAGACCAAGACGGCCGTCCAGTACATCGGCAGCTTCGAGGAAGCCGTGGCCACCGCCGCCCGCAAGCGCGGCGTCGACACCGTCGTGTGCGGCCACATTCATCGTGCGGAGATCCGCGAGATCGACGGTATCCGGTACTGCAACGACGGCGACTGGGTCGAGAGCTGCAGCTCGCTGGTCGAGGACATGAACGGCCAGCTTCGTCTGATCGACTGGCCGAAGGTGAGCGAGCAGCTGCCGGCGCGGGTCACCGCGGTGCCCGTGGGCCAGGCGGCATGAACAAGTCCGCCGTGGACCGGAGCCATGCCTGGAGCGCGCCGTGGCACGAGCTGCAGCGCGAGCTTGCGCTCGGCTTCCTTCTCGAGCCCGCTCGATCGTGCCAAGCTCCGCAGGCCGTGCCGCAAGCTCACGCCGGGAGCTCGTGGCTCCGGCGCTCTCGTGCGCGCGGCGCCGGGTAGGCGCGGGCGGAACCGGGATACTACCGCCGATCGGCGCGACGCCGCTCTAGGCCGCCATCAATCCCTTGAGCTTGTTGATGGCGTTCGACTCGACCTGGCGCACGCGCTCCGCCGAGATGCCGTACTCGTCCGCGAGCTCATGCAAGGTCGCCTTGTTCTCGGTCATCCAGCGCCGCTTCAAGATGGTGCGGCTGCGCTCGTCGAGCTTCTCCAGCGCGATGGTGAGCCGATCGGCCGAATCCTCTTCCCACTCCTCGTTCTCCACCTCGATGGCCGGGTCGGCATTGCTCGCCGGCAGGTACATGGCGGGGGAATAGCTCTCCTCGTCATCGCTCTCGGGCGCCGGGTCGAAGGACATGTCGCGGGCGGAAAGCCGCTGCTCCATCTCGCGCACATCGCTCACGGCGACACCCAGGTCCCGCGCGACCGCAGCCGTCTCGTCCTCGGTCAGCCACGCCAGGTTCTTCTTCATCTTGCGCAGGTTGAAGAACAGCTTGCGCTGCGACTTGGTGGTCGCGACCTTGACCAGGCGCCAGTTGCGCAGCACGTATTCGTGAATTTCGGCGCGAATCCAGTGCACGGCAAAGGACACGAGGCGCACACCCACGTTCGGGTCGAAGCGCTTGACGGCCTTCATCAGGCCTACGTTGCCCTCCTGCACGAGGTCGCCCATGGGCAACCCGTAGCCGAGGTACCCTCGCGCGATATGGACCACGAATCGCAGGTGCGACAACACCAGCTGGCGTGCCGCCTCCAGATCGCCTTCGCTCCGGAAGCGCTCCGCCAGTTGAACTTCATCTTCTTTCGACAGAACCGGAATCTGGGAGACACGGTCTATATAGGAGTCCAGGCTCCCCACCGGCCCTGCGAACACCAAACCGCCAGGTTGTTTGGCGACTAAAGCAGTACTCATAGGAACCTCCAATCTCGGTCGAAAATCATAGCACTCGTACCCTTTGAGTGCTAATGTTACCGATAGTTCACATCTTTTGCAAGCTACTGATGTGAATGATTTAATTGGGCTCTATGCCACGGATATGGCGCGTCGCAGCAAGCCAGGATCCGAGCCAGGCCAGGATCACGGCGGCGGCCAGCACGGCTCCGCCCGAAGTCCACGGGAGCCGATCCAGATGGAAGGCGCTCCCATAGAGCTGGGCGAGCGCATCGACCGGCCCGGCAAGGCTCAACATGGCGGCTTCGACCAGCACGAGCGCGAGGAGGCCGCCCCCCAATCCATACCAGACGCCGCTGTAGAGAAACGGCCGACGCGCAAAACGGTCGGTCGCCCCCACGAGCTTCATCACCTCGATCTCGGCTCGCCGGTTGAGGATGTCCAGCCGAATGGTATTGCCGACGATCAGCACCACACCGAGCCCCAGGATCCCGGCGGTCAACATCACCACGCGCCGAAGCAGGTCGAGCAACGCGTGCAAGCGCTTCACCCAATCGGTATCGAGCTGCACTCCGTCCACATCCGCAAGGGCGGCAACCGCGCGGCGCAATGCATCGGTTCCGTCGGGCGTGCTCGCGCTCAAGGCCGGTGTCACCACCAGCGTGTCCGGCAGCGGGTTGTCCGTGAGCGCATCGAGCGCCTGCCCGAATCCCGATGTCTTGCGAAACTCCGCCATGGCCTGTTCCGCCGTCACGATGCGGACCGACGCCACATCGCCGCGCAGCCTGAGCTGTTTGGCGACCGCGGCCGTCCGTCCGGCCGGTGCGCCTTTCGCCATGTAGACCGAGAGATCGAACGCCTCGGTCCATCCGCCGGTGGCGGTGCGCACGTTGGTGAGAAGCAGAAAGAGCAGCAGCGGCAGCGCGAGCGCCACGGCGATCACGCCCATGGTCAGGAAGGTCGCGAACGGCTGGCGCGCGATGCGCCCGAGCGAGCCGACGAGGACCTGTGCGTGCCGCGAGAAATAGGCGCCCACGCTCACGACGCCCGCACCCAGGTCGCCGCATCGGGCATGCGCGCCCGCCCATGAAACGCGCCGCGAGGTCCCGGCCTCATGCCAGCACCCGGCCGTCGGCCAGCACGATGCGGCGCGCGCCGACGTGCTCGATGAGGTGCACGTCGTGGCTCGCGATCACCACCGTGACGCCGACCTCGTTGAAGCGCTTGAACAGCTTCATGATCTCGAGCGCCAGATCGGGGTCCAAATTGCCGGTGGGCTCATCGGCGATGAGCAGCGCGGGTTTCGCGACGATGGCGCGCGCAATGCCGACGCGCTGCTGCTCGCCCGTCGAGAGCTCCAAGGGCTTCAATTTCTCCTTGCCGAGCAGCCCCACTTGATCGAGCGCCGCGCGCATGCGCTTGTCGACCTCGCGGCGCGGGAGGCCGGTGATGATGAGGGGCAGCGCCACGTTGTCGGCGACCGGCCGGTCGTTGAGCAGCTTGTGGTCCTGGAACACCACCCCGAGCTTGCGGCGGAACGCGGGTATGGACCGCGCCTTGAGCACGGCGGTGTTCTGCCCGTGCACGAGCACCTTGCCGCGCGACGGACGCTCGATCAGCGCGACCAGCTTCAAGACGCTGCTCTTGCCGGCACCCGAATGGCCGGTGAGGAAGACCATCTCGCCCTGCTCGATCTTGAACGACACGCCCGCCAGCGCGTCCCGGCCGTTGGGGTAGCGCTTGTAAACCTGGTCGAAGTGGATCACGCCGGGTCGTCCGTCTTGAGCAGCGCCGCGACGAAATCCGCCGCGTTGAACACGCCGAAGTCCTCGCTCTGCTCGCCGACCCCGACGAAGCGGATCGGAATCCTGAGCTTCTCGGCGATGGCGAGCACCACGCCGCCCTTTGCCGTGCCGTCGAGCTTGGTCACGACGAGGCCGGTGACGCCGAGGCCCTTGTTGAACTCCTGCGCCTGGGCGACGGCGTTCTGGCCGATGGTCCCATCGAGCACCAGCAAGACCTCGTGCGGGGCGGACGGGTCCAGCCGGCCGAGCACGCGCTTCACCTTCTTGAGCTCGTCCATGAGATGCGTCTGGGTGTGAAGCCGTCCCGCGGTGTCGGCGATCAGCACGTCCACATTGCGCGCACGCGCGGCCTGCAGGGCGTCGAAGATCACGGCCGCCGGCTCCGCGCCGGCCTGCTGCGCGACGATGGGCACCCTGTTGCGTGCCGCCCAGACTTCGAGCTGCTCCCGGGCGGCCGCGCGGAATGTGTCGCCCGCGGCCAGCATCACGGATTTGCCCTCTCCGAGCAGCCGGTGCGCCAGCTTGCCGATGCTGGTGGTCTTGCCGGCGCCGTTGATGCCGACCACGAGGATCACGTAAGGGCGTGCGGCCGGGTCGACGCTGAGCGGGACTTCCACGGGCTTCAGGATCTCGAGCATGCCGCCGGAGAGCGCCTTCAGAAGCGCGTCGACGTCCGCGAGCTCCTTGCGCGCGACCCGCCTGCGCAGGTCCTCGAGGATCCGGCGGCTTGCCTCCGCGCCGACGTCGGCGGTGATCAGGCGCATCTCGAGATCGTCGAGGATGTCCTCGTCGATCTTGCGGCCGGGCAGGAGCTCGGTGATGTCCTTGGTGAGCCACGCGGGCCCCACGTTCAGCTTGGCGCGCAGCCGCTGAAAAAAGCCGCGCCGGGGTGTGTCGGATTCGTTCGCCATGGAAAGGTATGATACCGGGAGTGACCCTGCGCAAGACGGAATCGACGCCCCCCGGCGCCCGCAACTCGGTGCGCATCATCGGCGGCGGATGGCGCGGCCGCCGCGTGCATTTTCCCGATGTTCCCGGGCTTCGGCCGACGCCCGACCGGGTGCGGGAGACGTTGTTCAACTGGCTGCAGCACCACATCGCCGGAGCCCGCTGTCTGGACCTTTTCGCGGGCTCGGGCGCGCTCGGCCTCGAGGCGCTGTCGCGCGGCGCCGCCGAGTCGGTGTTCGTCGAGCAATCCCCGCCCGCCGCGCGCGCCGTGGAGCGCGCGCTCGACGAGCTCGGCGCACGCACCCGCGGCCGGGTGGCCGAGATGGGGGCGGCGCGGTTCTTGAAGACCGAGCCACAGGCGTACAACGTCATATTCCTGGATCCGCCGTTCGGCGCGAGCGCCCTGACGGAATATGTCCCCTTGCTGGATGCGGGCGGCTGGCTCGCGCCGGGCTCGCTGGTCTACCTGGAGAACGAGCGCGAGGCTGGAGCCCCGGCGATGCCGGACCGCTGGGAGTTGTTGAAATCGAAGTCGGCCGGCGAGGTGGGTTATCATCTGGCGCGCGTCAATGCGCGGGCTTGAGCGAATGCACAAAAGAACCGCCGTCTACCCCGGTACCTTCGATCCGATCACGAATGGCCATCACGACCTGGTGCGGCGGGCGGCCAGCATATTCGATCGCGTGGTCGTGGCGATCGCGGCAAACCCCAACAAGGCGCCCATGTTCACGCTCGAGCAGCGGGTGGACATGTCCCGGCGGGTTTTGATCGACGTGCCCAATGTCGAGGTGATGGGCTACGCGGGGCTCACCGTCGACTTCGCCCGCCAGCACGGCCTGTCGGTGATCGTTCGCGGGCTGCGCGCCATCTCCGACTTCGAGTTCGAGTTCCAGCTCGCGAACATGAGCCGGCACTTGAGCCCGGAGATCGAGTCGGTCTTCATGACGCCGCAAGAGCAGTACACATTCATCTCATCGACGCTGGTGCGCGAGATCGCGGTGCTCGGCGGCAACGTGTCCGAGTTCGTGCACCCGATCGTCGAGACCGAATTGAAGCGGCACCGAAAGTCTTGAGCAAGCTGATGCCAACGGGGAGCGCGGGATTGGGCGCCGTGTTCCGTGCGACCGCGCTGATGCTCGCGTCGGCGGCGTTGTCGTGGGCGTCCGCGGCGGCACCGGCCCACAAGGGAGCGATCGCCAGCGCCTACCCGCTCGCGAGCCAGGCCGGCCAGGAGATATTCGCCGCGGGCGGCAACGCCTTCGATGCCGCGGTGGCCGTGTCCGCGGCGCTCGCGGTGGTGGAGCCCTCGAGCTCCGGTCTCGGCGGCGGGGGATTCTACCTGCTGCATCGGCAGTCGGACGGCTACGAGACCATGCTGGATGCGCGCGAAAAGGCGCCGGGCGCGGCCTCGCGCGACATGTATCTGGACAAGGCCGGCAACCCGATCGAGAACGCGTCGATCGCGGGGGCGCTGTCCTCGGCAATCCCCGGCGAGCCCGCGGCGTTCGAATATCTTGCGGCGAAGTACGGCAAGCTGCCGCTGGCGCGCTCGCTGCAGCCGGCGATCAAGCTGGCACGCGAGGGCTTTCCGCTGTATGCGCGCCTGCAAGGCGGCATCCGCTACAAGCGTGCCGTTCTCGCGCGCTCACCGGCCGCGGCCAAGGCCTTCCTCACGCCCGAGGGCGACGCGCCGGCGCTCGGGACGGTCATCAGGCAGCCCGAGCTCGCCGACACGCTCGAAGCGATCGCGAAGCAGGGCGCCAAGGGCTTCTATGCCGGCCGCGTCGCCGCCGCCCTGGTCGCGGGCGTGAAGGCCGACGGCGGCATCTGGACCTTGAAGGATCTCGCCGATTACAAGGTGGTCGAGCGCAAGCCCCTGTATGGCGAGTATCACGGCGCGCGCATCGTGTCCGCCTCGCCGCCTTCCTCGGGCGGGATCGCGCTCATCGACGCGCTCAACATCCTGTCCGGATACGACCTCAAGCGCTGGGACTCGGCCGTGGACAAGCATCTGGTGATCGAAGCCATGCGCCGCGCGTACCGCGATCGCGCGATCTACCTGGGCGACCCCGACTTCATCAAGATGCCGCTCAAGCAGCTGTCCAGCGCGGACTACGCAGCCGGCCAGCGGACCAGCATCCGCGTCGACAAGGCCATGCCCTCCAGCATGCTGCCCGGCATCGAGTCGGAGCCGGCGGGCATGCAGACCACGCACTTCTCCGTGCTCGACGCCGAGGGCAACCGCGTGGCCGCCACGATCTCGGTGAACCTGTTCTTCGGCAACGGCTACATGCCGCCGCACACCGGCGTGCTCCTGAACAACACCATGGATGATTTCTCGACCAAGCCCGGGCGGCCGAACGAATTCGGCCTGATCGGCGCCACCGCGAATTCCATCCAACCGAACAAGCGGAGCCTCTCGAGCATGACGCCGTCCTTCGTCGAGACGCCGAAGGGATTGATGATCATCGGCTCTCCGGGCGGCAGCTTCATCATCAGCATGGTGCTGCTCGGCACCTTGAATTACCTCGACGGCATGAGCGCCGCGGACATCGTCAAATACCCGCATTACCACCATCAATACCTTCCGGACGAGGTGGACTACGAGCAGGGCGCGTTCACGGACGGCGAGATCAAGAAGCTCGAGGGCATGGGACACTCGCTCAAGGCGTCCAGCCGTCAGTGGGGCAACATGCAGGTGATCACGTGGGATTTCGGCAGCGGCAAGGTGGAGGCGGCCTCGGACCCGCGCGGCGAGGGCGTCGGGCTGGTCTACTGAGGAAGCCCCTCACCCGGCCCCTTCCGGGCGCGGTGTCGCCGGGCGGCGCCCGCGAGACCCCGGGCGGAGCTGCCTAGCGCTGGCAGGTCGCGCACCAGTAAGTGGAGCGCTGTCCTTGGGCGAACTGCCTGATGGCGGACTTGCAGACGCGGCACGCCAGTCCGTCGCGCTCGTAGACGAACAGCTTCTGGCGGAAATAGCCGGGCTCGCCGGCGGCGTCGACGTAGTCGCGCAGCGTCGTGCCCCCGATCTTGATCGCCGCGCCCAGCACGCTCTTGATCGCACGTGCGAGCGCGGCGGCTTCCTTGCGCGAGATCCGGCCGGCGGCACGGCGCGGCGCGATCCGGGCGCGGAACAGCGCCTCGCTGGCGTAGATGTTCCCGACCCCGACGACGAGCTGCGAGTTCATGATCAGTTGTTTGATGGCGACCTTGCGCTTGCGCGTGGCGCGGAACAGGAGCTCCCCGTCGAACGCCGCGGAGAGCGGCTCGGGCGCCAGCTTGGCCAGCAGCGGATGGTCGGCGGGATCGCCGGCGGTCCAGACGAGGCTCCCGAAGCGGCGCGGATCGTGAAAGCGCAGCAACCAGCCGGAGTCCAGCCGCATGTCCCAGTGGTCGTGCGTGCGCGGTGCGACTCCCGGCCGCACCAGCCGCAGACTTCCGGACATGCCGAGATGCAGGATCAGGGAGCCGTGCTCGAAGCGGATCAGGATGTACTTGGCGCGCCGCTGCACGCTCCGGATCTCGCGACCGCGCAGCGTCTCGGCGAGGTCGGCGGCGATCGGCCAGCGCAGCCGGCGCTCGCGCACGATGAAATCGAGGACGCGATGACCCTCGAGCGACGGCGCAATGCCGCGTCGGGTGGTCTCTACTTCAGGAAGCTCGGGCGTGGGGGCCTCGGGCGGCTACTTGATCTTCGATTCCTTGTAAGCGACGTGCTTGCGCACGACCGGATCGAATTTCTTGGTCTCCATCTTGTCCGGATGCAGCCGCTTGTTCTTGGTCGTGGTGTAGTAGTGACCGGTGCCGGCGGAAGAGACCAACTTGATCTTGTCACGCATGACTAACCCCTCAGACCTTGACGCCCTGGGCGCGCAGCTCGGCAATCACCACGTCGACGCCGCGCTTCTCGATGGTGCGCAACCCGCGCGTCGACACGCGCAGGGACAGGAAGCGCTTCTCCGCCTCCGACCAGAACCGATGGGTGTGTAAATTCGGCAGGAAGCGGCGCCGCTTGCGGTTGTTCGCATGCGATACCGTATTTCCCGTCTTCGGGGACTTGCCGGTGACCTGACAGACTCGCGACATGGCGTTGAATCCTGCTGAAACGTGATACTTGAGGGCCGCTTGGGACCGGCCCCGGAACGAGCCGAGCTTTATACCAGGGAAGGCGGGGGGTCGGCAAGAAACGCGGCGGAAGAGGGGCGGCGGGCCGCGTCGGTCAGCGCAGGCTCGTAAAATATCTATGAGAATCAGACAGATGAGAGAACTGCCAGGCTCGGCCAAATGCGTTTCATTGGCAGGGGCTCTGCCTCCTTGCGCAGCGACTTCGGCATGGGCGTGCTCGCGCTGCACTCCCCATCAGATCAGTCCGCGCTCGGCCAGCGACACGGTCGCCCCGTCCCCCACGATGATGTGATCCAGCAGCCGGATGTCGACCAGCGCCAGCGCCTCCTTGACGCGGTGGGTGATGAGCTCGTCGGCGTGACTCGGCTCGGCGACGCCCGACGGATGGTTGTGCGCGATGATCACCGCGGCGGAGTTGCGTTGCAGGGCCAGCTTCACGATCTCGCGCGGGTGCACGCTGGCGCCGTCGATGGTGCCGCGGAACAGCTCCTCGTACCGGATCAGCCGGTGGCGCCGATCGAGATACAGGCAGCAGAACACCTCGTGCTCGAGGTCGCGGAGCTGGGCCGAGAGATAGTCGCGGGTCGCCTTGGGCGATGTCAGCAACGGGCCCGACAGCAAAGGCTCCGAGAGCTGTCTCCTCGCGATTTCGATCGCGGCCTGCAGCTCGGCAAAGCGCGCCGGCCCGAGGCCCCGCTCGGCGCAGAAGCGCCGGCGGTCGGCGGCGATGAGCTTGCGCAGCGAATGAAAGCTCTTCAAGACCTCGCGCGCGATGTCGAGTGCCGAGCGCCCGGCAGTGCCGTTGCGAAGCAGGATGGCCAGGAGCTCCGCGTCCGACAGCGCGGACGCGCCCTTGGTCAGGAGCTTTTCGCGCGGGCGCTCGTCGGTGGGCCAGTCCTTGATCGGCATGGGCCCAGCATGGTCGAGCCGCGAGCCGGCCCCAATAGGGATGTCCTCGGCGAATGCGGAGATTCGCGCTGTTCGAGAGAATTGCGCGTTCGGGGCTAGGTCGGCTTCTGCGCGAGTATCCGGTCGATTTCGGACTGGATCGCGGCGTCGTGCTCGGCGCTCAATCGACCGCCATCCGCCTTGCGCAGTTGGAGCGCGCGATCGCGCAGTTGGTAGAGGTCCGCGCAGGCACGATGGTAGGCACTCGAGCTGCATGAGCCGCCCACGGGAAATATGTCGTGAAGGGTCATCTTGCCGTCGCCCTTCGAGACCGTATTTTTGAAGGGATACTTGGAATTCGGGCCCGGCTGCGTCACGGGCATCCGCGAGCCGAGGTGCGTGGCCGATGACGCGGTCGGCCCATGGGCCCCTTGGACGGCGCCGGCCGCCACCGCGCCGTGAGCGCCGCCGGCCGCCGCGACGCCGCCGGATGCGCTCAGCCCGCGCGCGAAGATCGGAAAGCTGACGACTAGAATGAGGGCGGGTGCAAGTCCGTGGACGAATCTCATCGAGGCTCCTCGGCGCTGCGAGAATTGTGCCGTCAAGCCGCCGGATATACGCCCAAACCGCGAGCCCGGCAATGCGGGGCCGGCAACCCGCTTCTCCAGGGCCGGCCTCAACGCAGATAACCCGTCGAGATCTCCGCCCTAGCTCTTGCCCGAGCTGCCGAACCCGCCCGTGCCCCGGGCGGACGCGTCGAAGTCCTCGACGACCTCGAATGCCGCTTGAACCACGGGCACGAACACCATCTGCGCAATGCGGTCGCCGGGATTGATGACGAAGACCGTGTCGCCCCGGTTCCACACGGAGACCATCAGGGGTCCTTGATAGTCGGAATCGATCAGGCCGACCAGGTTTCCCAGAACGATGCCGTGCTTGTGTCCAAGCCCCGAGCGCGGCAGCAGTATCGCCGCAAGCGTGGGATCCGCGATGTGAATCGAGATGCCCGTCGGTATCAGCTCCGCGGCGCCGGGCTTGAGGGTGAGCGGCGCATCCAGGCAGGCGCGCAGGTCCATGCCGGCGGAGCCGGCGGTCGCGTGAGCGGGCAGGGCAAGATCCTTGCCGACGCGCGGATCGAGAATCCGCAACTGGATGGGGCGGCGCTGGTCACGCACGGGACCCGACCTCGCTCGAGCGGCGCCGCCTGGTGGAGCGCCTGCCAAACACGCTCCTCATCGCCGCACGCGGCGGCCGCGGGCTCGATCTCGGGGTAGTGGGCCCGCGCGGCGGGTGCGCGCGCCGCGGCGCGGAGCGGCATCCGGAGACGGCATGCGCTTGGCGATGAGCGCGATGAGCTGGCGGGCGACCTCGATCTTCGGCCCGCGCGGGACGTCGACCTTGCCGCCCGGCCAGATCACGGTGAG
>DATAUO010000022.1:0-6142 GCA_036268215.1 Steroidobacteraceae bacterium | reverse complement strand
ATCCCGGCGCCGCGCGACTCGGGCCGATTCAGCACGAACTCGGGATTGGGAGCGCCGTCGCGAAGGTAGCGCCAGTCGGCGAACAGGTTGCGGCCCAGCCCTTCCTTGGTGGTGGTGGTGAGAAAGCGCGCCGGAATGATCTGGTCCGTGTCGATGTTGCTCGAGGGGATCACCACGGTTTTCGAGCGGATGCTGCGCACCGCGTCCATCAGAGCATCTCCCGCGGATCGGTGATGAGCCCGCGCACGGCGCTGGCGGCCGCGGTGAACGGGCTGGCGAGCAGCGTGCGGGCTCCGACGCCCTGCCGGCCCTCGAAATTGCGGTTGCTGGTGCTGACCGAATACTGGCCCGCGCCGACGGTGTCGCCGTTCATGCCGAGGCACATCGAGCAGCCCGACTCGCGCCAATCCGCGCCCGCGTCCTTGAAGATGTCGGCGTAGCCCGCCGCCTCGGCATCGCGCTTCACCTGCTGCGACCCCGGAACGATCAGGAGGCGCACGCCCGGCGCGACCTTGCGGCCCTTGAGGATGCGCGCGGCCGCCTCGAGGTCGGCGAGCCGCCCGTTGGTGCAGCTGCCGATGAACACCACGTCGACGCGCTTGCCGAGCATGGGCTCGCCGCCGCGAAAGCCCATGTAGGCGAGCGCCTTGCCGAAGACCTCGTCGCCCGGCCTATCGGGAATGGCGGCGCCGATCGGCAGCACCATGCCGGGATTCGTGCCGTAGGTGATCATCGGCTCGAGTGTCGCCGCGTCGACGCTCAACGAGGCGTCGAACGCCGCGCCAGGATCGGTCGCGAGCGTGCGCCAACGCGCCACGGCCCGGTCCCAGGCGGCTCCCTGGGGCGCTCGCGGGCGTCCCCGCAGATAGCCGAAGGTGGTCTCGTCCGGCGCGATCATCCCTGCGCGCGCGCCGGCCTCGATCGACATGTTGCAGACGGTCATGCGCTCGTCCATGGACAGGGCGCGGATCGTCGACCCGCGGTACTCGAGCACGTGGCCGGTTCCGCCGCCGACGCCGATGCGGCCGATGATGGCGAGGATCAGATCCTTGGCGGTCACGCCCGGCCGCAACGCTCCCTCGATGTCGACGGCGAGGGTCTTGGGCCTGCGCTGCAGGAGCGCCTGCGTGGCCAGCACGTGCCCGACCTCGGTCGAGCCGATCCCGAACGCGAGCGCGCCGAAGGCGCCGTGCGTGCTGGTGTGGCTGTCGCCGCAAACGATGGTCATTCCCGGCTGGGTGGCGCCGAGCTCCGGGCTGATCACGTGCACGATGCCGCGCCGCGCGTCGCGCATGGCGAAAAGCTCCACGCCGAACTCCGCCGCGTTGCGCTCGAGCGTCGCGACCTGCTTGGCGGCGGCGTCGACCTTGATCGGCACGCGGCCGAACACCTGATCGGTCGCGGTGGGGATCGAATGGTCCATGGTGGCGAGCGTGCGGTCGGGCCTGCGCACCGGCAACCCCAGGCTCTTCAGCAGGCTGAATGCCTGCGGCGAGGTGACCTCGTGGATCAGGTGCAGGTCGACATAGAGCACGGCGGGCGCCTCGGCGGTCTCCTCGACCACCTCGTGCGCCTTCCACACCTTGTCGAACAGCGTCCGCGCGCTCATGGGCTCATCGTCCGCGCCGTCAAGCCTTCGCGGATTCCAGCCAGGGCATGCGCGCGCGCAGCTGGGCGCCGACCTTCTCGATGGAATGCGTCAGATCCGCCTTCAGGAGCTTGGAGTACTTGCGGCGGCCGTTCTTGTTCTCGGCGATCCATTGACGCGCGAACTTGCCCTGTTGAATCTCGGCGAGAATCTTGCGCATCTCCTTCTTGGTCGCCTTGTTCACGATGCGCGGTCCGCGGGTGAGGTCGCCGTACTTGGCGGTCTCGCTGATGAAGCGGTGCATCTTGGTGATGCCGCCCTCGTGCAACAGGTCGACGATGAGCTTGAGCTCGTGCAGGCATTCGTAATAGGCGACCGCGGGCTGATATCCGGCCTCGACCAGGGTCTCATAGCCCCGGACCACGAGCTCGGTGGCGCCGCCGCAGAGCACGGCCTGCTCGCCGAAGAGATCCGTCTCGGTCTCCTCGGCGAACGTCGTCTCGAGCACGCCGCCGCGCGTTCCTCCGATTCCGTCGGCGTAGGCCAGCGCCTTGGCCTTGCCGCGCTTGGAGGGGTTCTGCGCGATCGCGAGCAGGCACGGGACCCCGCGGCCCTGCTGGTACTGGCGCCGGACCAGGTCTCCCGGACCCTTGGGCGCGATCAGCACCACGTCCAAATCCTTGCGCGGCTTGATCTGCTTGAAGTGGATGTTGAAGCCGTGCGCGAACAGCAGCGTCGCCCCCTTGGCGATGCGGCTCTTGATCTCCGCATACAAGGTTTTTTGCGCGAGATCGGGCACCAGCATCGCGACGATGTCGGCGCCTTCGACCGCCGCGGCCGGCTCGCGGACCTCGAGGCCGTCCTTGCGGGCCTTGGTCCAGCTGTCGCCCTTGCGCACGCCCACTACCACGTCATAGCCGCTGTCGTGCAGGTTGAGCGCGTGCGCGCGCCCCTGGCTGCCATACCCCAAGACCGCGATGCGCGCACCGCGCAAGGCCTTCTTGTCGACGTCTTTCTGCGAATACAAACGCATGGAATCTCCTTGCCGAACCTGCCTACGAACGTGTGCCGCAAAAACGCGAAACCCCGCCAAGACGTTGAGCTTGCGGGGTCCCTCGAACTTCGCGCGCCTTGAGAATTTAGCCCCAAATAGCACCACAGAATCTCCTATGATGCAAGAGATGGAACGTCCGGAAACTCTCGAGGATGCAGGCGCATGACCGCGGTCGACCCGGTGCCGCTCTGGCTCCTGTACGAGGATGAGGTAGGCGGGTGGTGCGCGGCCCAGCCGCCCGCGGTCGCGCAGTGGCTCGGCCAGCACGGCTTCAAGGGCGAGCGTCATCGCGTGGTGATGCTCGGGGACACGGGCGGCGGTGTGGCCGGCGCGGTCGCCGGCCTCGGGCGGCGCCAGGGGCCGCTGTCGCTCTGGCACGCGGCCGGCATCGCGGAGCGCTTGCCGGCACGCCGCTTTCGGCTGGCGCAAACCTTCACCGCCGCGGAATCGACCCAGATCTGTCTGGGATTCGCCCACGCGGCCTATCGCTTCGACCGTTATCGCGCCGCCAAGAGCGAGGCGGCGGCCCTCGAGGCGCCGCTCGATGCCGACGCGCGTTACGTGACGCTCGCGGCGGAAGGCTCGCGCATGGCGCGCGACTGGATCAACACGCCGACCTCCGACTTCGGTCCGCCGGAGCTGGCGGCGGCGGCGCGGCAGATCGCGCAGCGTCATCGGGGCGAATTCCGCGAATGGGTCGGCGAGGAGCTGCTGACGGCGAACTTCCCCGCCATCCATGCGGTCGGACGCGCATCGGCCCATGCGCCCCGGCTGATCGAGCTGCGCTGGGCACCCGCGGGCGGCGAGGGCCTGGCGCGGCTGACGCTCGTCGGCAAGGGGGTGTGCTTCGACAGCGGCGGCCTCGACATCAAGCCGAGCTCGGGAATGGCGCTGATGAAAAAGGACATGGGCGGCGCGGCGGTGGCGCTCGCGCTCGCGCACATGCTGATGAGCGTCAGGGCGCGGGTGCAGCTGCGATTGCTGATTCCCGCCGTGGAGAATGCGATCGCCGGCAATGCCTACCGTCCGGGCGACGTGCTCGCGACGCACAAGGGCCTGACGGTGGAGGTCGGCAACACCGACGCGGAGGGCCGGTTGATCCTGTGCGATGCGTTGGCCCTCGCCGATGAGGAGCATCCGCATCTGATCATGGACTTCGCGACTCTCACCGGCGCCGCCCGCGTCGCGCTCGGGCCCGAGTTGCCGGCGCTCTTCGGCAGCGAGGAGGGGATGGTGCGGGATCTCGCGCGGGCGGCTGCCGAAGAGCACGATCCGCTGTGGCCGATGCCGCTCTGGTCTCCGTACGACGAGGAGCTGTCGAGCAAGATCGCGGATCTCAACAACGTGTCCGCGTCGGCATTCGCGGGCGCGATAATCGGCGCGCTGTTCTTGAGGCGTTTCGTCGCGGATACCACGCCTTGGATGCACATCGATCTGTACGCTTGGAATCCGCGGGACCGTCCGGGCCGCAGCGTCGGCGCCGAGGCGCAGGGGCTGCGCGCCGCGTTTCGCTATCTCGTGCGCCGCTTCGGAACCGCATAGCGCCGGCCGCCGCGCACCGGCATGCGGCGCGGCGGCCGGCTGCGCGCACCGCGAAGGGTCATGCCGCACGAGCCCATTGCGTCACAGCGATCCTGCTGTTTATGCTTCGGCCCCCGCAATGCGCCGCTCTTCACCAATGCCCAAGAAGCCCGCCACCGTCGAGACCCGCCGCTATTCCAAGCTGGTGGTCGACGGCGTCAAGCAGACGCCCAGCCGCGCCATGCTGCGGGCGGTCGGCTTCGACGACGCCGATTTCGACAAGCCCCAGGTCGGCATTGCCTCGACCTGGAGCAATCTGACGCCCTGCAATATGCACATCGACGAGCTGGCGCGCCTGGCTGCGGCAGGCGTGGAGGCGGCCGGCGCCAAGCCGGTCACCTTCAACACCATCACGGTCTCGGATGGGATCTCGATGGGCACGCCCGGGATGCGCTATTCGTTGGTCTCGCGGGAGGTGATCGCGGATTCGATCGAGACCGTGGTGGGAGCACAGGGGTTCGACGGCGTGGTGGCCATCGGCGGCTGCGACAAGAACATGCCCGGCTGCATGATGGCGCTGGCGCGGCTCGACCGCCCGGCGGTGTTCGTCTACGGCGGGACCATCCGGCCGGGCGCGGATCGGCGCGACATCGTCTCGGTGTTCGAGGCCGTGGGCGGCTATGCCAACGGCACCGTCTCCGAGCAGCAGTTGAAATTCGTCGAGCGCACGGCCATTCCGGGCCCGGGCTCCTGCGCCGGCATGTACACGGCGAACACCATGGCCTCCGCCATCGAGGCGCTCGGCATGAGCCTGCCGAACAGCTCGGCCCAGGATGCCGTGTCCACGCAAAAGCGCGACGACTGCTCGCGGGCCGGCGCGGCCGTGGTCGAGATGATCCGGCGCGGAACGACGCCTCGGCAGATACTCACGCGACGTGCGTTCGAGAACGCCATCACCGTGGTCATCGCCCTCGGCGGCTCGACCAACGCGGTGCTCCATCTCATGGCCATTGCCTCGTCGGCGAACGTGAAGCTTCACCTGGACGATTTCACACGAATCGGCAAGCGCGTGCCCGTTCTCGCCGATTTGCGCCCGAGCGGCCGCTATCAGATGTCGGAATTGGTGGCCATCGGCGGAATCCAACCGCTCATGAGGATGCTGCTCGAGCATGGATTGCTGCATGGCGATTGCCTGACCGCGACCGGCGCCACGCTCGCCGAGAATCTCGCGGGCGTCGCGCCCTACGAGGCGGGGCAGGACATCATTCGGCCGCTCGGCAATCCGCTCAAGAAGGACAGCCACTTGGTGATCCTGTACGGAAACCTGGCGCCCGAGGGCGCCGTTGCAAAGATTACAGGCAAGGAGGGCCTCGAGTTCCGGGGAACGGCGCGGGTTTACAATTCGGAGGAGGAATCGCTGCGCGGCATCCTCGACGGCGAGGTGCGGGCCGGCGATGTGGTCGTCATCCGCTACGAAGGTCCGAAGGGCGGTCCCGGAATGCGTGAGATGCTGAGTCCGACGGGCGCCATCATGGGCAAGGGTCTCGGCAAGGAGGTCGCCCTGATCACCGATGGACGCTTCTCGGGAGGCAGTCACGGCTTCGTCGTAGGACATATTTCGCCGGAAGCCGCTCTGGGAGGCCCGCTGGCGCTGGTCAAGACCGGCGATGCGGTATCGATTGATGCAAAGCGCCGCGAGATCACCTTGCACGTGAGCGCGGCCGAGCTCAAGCGCCGTAAAAGAGCGTGGGTTCCGCGCAAACCCTATGCGCGCCGCGGTGCGTTGGCCAAATATGCGCGGTCGGTGGCGAGCGCGTCGCTCGGGGCCGTCACCGACTTGGAAGAGAGCGGCTCGCGATGAGCGCATGGGCCGCACGAGCGCGCGGGATATCGCCTATTCCTCGGGCAAGTCGCGCTTGCATGAACTTGGGCAGATGTGTCAGGCTCTTTACTCGCCGAAGGGAAACATGCGACGCAGC
>DATAUO010000021.1:0-18057 GCA_036268215.1 Steroidobacteraceae bacterium | reverse complement strand
CGAGACGCTTTCAAACGGCCTGGAGGCGGTTTTTAATGTGACCGATCGCCAGTGGGAAGCGGCCACGGTGCCCAACGACGATAAGCTCGCGCCTGCCGGCCGCGTCATGGAAATGCTCAGCGAGCACCAGTGCGAAGGCTGGCTCGAAGGCTATCTGCTCACCGGCCGGCACGGCCTGTTCAATTGCTACGAGGCCTTCATTCACATCGTCGACTCGATGTTCAACCAGCACGCGAAGTGGCTCAAGGTCACCGCCGGGCTGCCCTGGCGGCGCAAGATCGCCTCGCTCAATTACCTGCTCAGCTCGCACGTCTGGCGCCAGGATCACAACGGCTTCACGCACCAGGACCCGGGCTTCCTCGATCACGTCGTGAACAAGAAGGCCGAGGTCGTGCGCGTGTACCTTCCGCCGGACGCGAACTGCCTGCTCTCGGTCATGGATCATTGCCTGCGCAGCCGTCACTACGTCAACGTCGTGGTCGCCGGCAAGCACCCGGCTCCGCAGTGGCTGTCGATGGACGCCGCGGTGAAGCATTGCAGCGAGGGCATCGGGATCTGGCAATGGGCGAGCAATGATCAGCAGGCCGAGCCCGACCTGGTCATGGCCTGCGCGGGCGACGTGCCGACGCTCGAGACGCTGGCCGCGGTCTCCATCCTGCGGCGCGAGCTGCCCGACCTCAAGGTGCGGGTGGTCAACGTCGTGGACCTGATGAGGTTGCAGCCGCCTTCCGAGCATCCCCACGGGCTCCCGGATCGGGATTTCGATTCGCTGTTCACGGCCGACAAGCCCGTCATCTTCGCTTTTCACGGGTATCCGTGGCTGATCCACAGGCTCGCCTACCGGCGCCGCAATCACGACAACATGCACGTGCGCGGCTACAAGGAGGAGGGCACGATCACGACGCCGTTCGACATGACGGTGCTCAACGATCTCGACCGCTTTCACCTCGTGATGGACTCGATCGATCGTCTGCCGCAGACGGGGAGCCGCGGCGTCTACTTGAAGCAGCAGCTGCGCGACAAGCTGATCGAGCACCGGCGCTACATCGACGCGAATGGGCAGGACATGCCGGAGGTGCGCAACTGGGTCTGGCCCGGATAGCCTCAGCTCGAGCCGCGTGCCGCCTCGGCTCGCGTATCGTGACGTCGCTTCGCCCTTGGGGGCTTGTCCTACAAGGCATTTCCGATTCGGCCGACAAGCGGCTCCGGTCGGCTGCCGACGGACCGCCCAGGCGCGACGGCGATAATGCCGCGTGCGAAACAACAATATGACCGATCGAGTGCGGCCGGGCCAGGCCGCGGGGTCGCCGTTTCCCCGCGGCGCCACCTGGGACAGGCACGGCGTCAATTTCGCGCTGTTCTCGGAGGCGTCCGATTCGGCCGAGCTGTGCCTGTTCGATGCGGACGGGACGAACGAGCGCCGCCTGCGCTTCCGCGAGCGCACCGCCGGCGTGTGGCACATGTACGTGCCCGACGCGGGCCCGGGACAGCTCTATGGCTACCGCGTGCACGGAGCGTACGTGCCGGAGAGCGGGCTGCGCTTCAACCCGAACAAGCTGTTGCTGGATCCGTACGCCAAGGCCATCGGCCGGCCGCTCACCTGGGCGGACGAGCTCTTCGGCTATCAGGTGGGCGATCCCGATGGCGATCTGTCCTTCGACGATCGCGACAGCGCGCCGTTCGCGCCCATCGGCGTGGTGACGGATTCCGCGTTCGACTGGAGCGGCGAGCAGCGTCCTTCGCACCTCGCGCACAAGCACGTGATCTACGAGTCGCACGTTCGCGGCATGACCTGCCTGCACCCGGACGTTCCCGAGAGGCTGCGCGGCAAGTACGCCGGCATGGCCTCCGAGCCCATCCTCGAGCACCTGAAGAGTCTCGGCGTCACTGCGGTCGAGCTCATGCCGGTGCATCACTTCCTGCAGGATCGGCATCTCGTCGACCGCGGCTTGCGCAACTACTGGGGCTACAACACCCTGAGCTTCTTCGCGCCGGAGCCGAGCTACGCGGCGAATCCGCACGATCCGAGCGGCGTGATCCGCGAATTCAAGCAGATGGTCAAAGGGCTGCACGACGCCGGCATCGAAGTGATCCTCGACGTGGTCTACAACCACACCGCCGAGGGCAACCAGGCGGGACCCACCCTCTCGTTCCGGGGCATCGACAACCTGGCGTATTACCGCACGGTGCCGGGGGATCCGCGGCACTACATGGATTTCACCGGTTGCGGCAACACCCTCAACATGGTGCATCCGCATGCCTTGCAGCTGCTCATGGACAGCCTGCGCTACTGGGTGACCGAGATGCACATCGACGGCTTCCGCTTCGATCTCGCATCGGCGCTCGCCCGCGAGCTGAAGGACGTCGATCACCTGGGCGCGTTCTTCGACACGATCTACCAGGACCCGACGCTCGCCCCGATCAAGCTCATCGCGGAGCCCTGGGATCTCGGCGAGGGCGGCTACCAGGTCGGCAAGTTCCCGACCGGCTGGATGGAGTGGAACGGCAAGTATCGCGACACGGTGCGCAAGTTCTGGAAGGGCGACATGGGGCTGCACTCGGAGATCGCCACGCGGCTCGCGGGCAGCGCGGATCTCTACGAGACGACGCGCCGACCGCCGTCCGCCAGCGTCAACTTCGTCACCGCCCACGACGGGTTCACGCTCGAGGACCTGGTGAGCTACGACCACAAACACAACGAGGCCAACGGCGAGGAGAATCGCGACGGCTCGGACGACAACGCCTCGTGGAACGGCGGCGCGGAGGGTCCGACCGACGATCCCGAGATCGTCGAGCTGCGCGAGCGCCGCAAGAGAAATTTCTGGTGCTCGCTCATGTTCGCGCAGGGGACGCCGATGATCTCCGGCGGCGACGAGCTGTCGCGGACGCAAGCAGGCAACAACAACGGCTACTGCCAGGACACCGAGCTCTCCTGGTACCACTGGGACCTGGATGAGCGATGCAATTCCTTCCTGGAGTTCGCGCGCCGGGTGGTTCAGTACCGCGGGCAGCATCCGAATTTTCACCGCAGCGCGTTCTACGACGCCGATCCCGAGGCGGTGCACCCGGACAGGAACATCATCTGGTTCCGCGCCGACGGCAAACGCATGGAGGCCAAGGATTGGGAGGATGGCGGCTGGATGCGCACCCTCGGCATGTATCTGAACGGACTCGCGCCCGAGCTCCGCGACGACCAGGGAGAGTACTGCGGCGACGCGGATTTCCTGCTGCTGCTGAACGCGCACCATGAGCCGGTGTCGTTTCGAATCTCGCACGAGCTGCACCCCTACGGCTGGATGGTGGCCTTCGACACCGCGCGGCCGGGCCTCCCGATCGAGCACGAGCCGGTGAGGCGCAATCGACTGGTCAGCCTGGCGGCGCGCTCGTTCGTCGTGCTGAGCCATGCCCGGTAGCTGGATCGCAACCTATCGCATTCAACTGCACGCGGATTTCCCACTGACCCGCGCCGAGGGGGTGCTGCCCTATCTCGCCGACCTCGGCGTGAGCCACGTGTATCTCTCCCCATGCCTGCAGGCGGTGCCGGGAAGCCGTCATGGCTACGATGTGACCGATCCCACGCGGGTCAGCTCGGACCTCGGAGGCGAAGCGGCGTGGCGAGCCTTCATGGAGCGCGCGCACGCGCTCGGGCTCGGGGTGCTGCTCGACATCGTGCCGAATCACATGTCCGCCTCGAAGTACAACCCGTGGTGGGACGATGTGCTGGCCCGCGGGCCGTACAGCCCGTATGCCGGCTACTTCGATTTCAGAATGGATGCGGAGCGTCCCTTTCGCGTGCAGATCTGCGCTCTCGGCCAGCCCTACGGGGCGGCGCTGGCGGAGCGCAAACTGCGCCTCGATGTCGACGGCGAGGCACCGCGGATCGAGTACTACGATGACGGCTGGCCGCTCGGGCCCGCCTCCTTCGGAGCCTTGCTGTCGGCGGCGGACGCGCTGCCGGAGGGCGGCCGCGAGTGCTTCCTCGAGCTGGAGGCGCTGGGCCGCCTGGCCGAGCCCGGCGCGGATGACCGGGCGGCGTTCGAGCGCCGCTCGCGCGAGGCCGCGGCGCTGCTCGGCGCAGCCCGCCGCGACGGCTTCCTTGCGCGCGCCGCCGAGCGGATCGACGCGGAGCCGGCGCTGCTCGATGCGGTGCTGCGCGCCCAGTTCTACGAGCTGCATGGCTGGAAGCTCGCCGGGGAGCTCGGCAACTTCCGCCGGTTCTTCGACGTGGGGACCTTGAGCGGCGTGTGCACCGAGCGTCCCGCCGTATTCGACGCCACGCACGGCCTCATTGCCGCGATGGCGGCGCGCGGCGACATCGACGGCGTGCGCATCGATCATCCCGACGGCCTGCGCGAGCCGCTCGAATACCTGAAGCGAGTGCGCGCGTTCCTGCCGCGCGGACGGATCTACGTCGAGAAGATCCTCGAGAACGACGAGAGGCTCAAGGAGGATTGGCCGATCGACGGCACCGTCGGCTACGAGTTCATGGCCAGGGTCAATCGCCTGTGGATGGACGATCAGCGCGCCGACCTCCTGACCGCCACGTACTTCGATTTTACCGGGCACCCGGTGAATCTGGCCGCGCTGATCCGCGAGAAGAAGCGCGCCATCATCGAGTCGACGTTCTCGCGCGACAACGACCGGCTCGCGGACGCGGCCCTCGCCATTGCCCGAAAGACCTGGCGGACCCGCGACTCGAGCCCGCGGCAGATGCGCGAGGCGTTGGCGCGGCTGACCGTCGCGCTGCCGATCTATCGAACCTATCGCACGCTCAACACGCTCGATGACGACGATCGGCGCGTGTTGAGCGATGCGATCCAGCTCGCGCGCATCGCCTCCTCCGACATCGACTCCGCGACGTTCGACTTCCTGGCCGCGGTGCTCACCAAGGCGCGTCTCGATGAAGACGAGGCCGATTTCGTGGCGCAGTGGCAGCAGCTCACGCCGGCGGTCATGGCGAAGGGAGTCGAGGACACGGCGTTCTACTGCTTCGACCGGCTGGTCTCGTGCAACGAGGTGGGCTCGCAGGCGTCGTTGCTCGGCATCTCGGCCGGCAAGTTTCACGAGTTCTGCCATGCGCTGAGCGACCGCTGGCCGAACACCATGCTCGCGACGTCGACGCACGACAACAAGCGCAGCGAGGACGTGCGCACGCGGATCTCGCTGCTCTCGGAAATCCCGGATCGCTGGGCCGAGGCGGTGCACCAGTGGTCCAAACTGACCGCGCCGGCGTGGCAAAATCACCTGGCCGACCGGCACGCGGAATACCTGCTCTATCAGACGCTGATCGGCGCCTGGCCCATCGATCGCGAGCGCTGCTGGGAATACATGCTGAAGGCGTGCCGCGAGGCCAAGATCAAGACCTCGTGGCACGAGCCCAACGCCGCCTACGAGGAGTCGGTGCGCAGCTTCATCGAGGGGATCTACCGGACGCCGGAGTTCATCGCGAGCCTCGAGCGTTTCGTCGAGCCGCTGGTGCTGCCGGGCCGGATCAACAGCCTGGCTCAGACGCTGATCAAGATGGTGGTGCCGGGCGTGCCCGACTTCTACCAGGGGACGGAGCTCTGGGATCTGTCCCTGGTGGACCCCGACAATCGGCGGCCGGTGGACTTCGCGCTGCGCGCGCGCCTGGCGGCGCGTGTTCCCACCCTGTCCGCGGCCGAAGCGCTCGAGGACTGGGACTCCGGCCTCCCCAAGCTGTGGATGGCGGCGCGACTCCTGCGTCTACGGCGCGAGCGCGCCGCGGACTTCGGCGACGGCAGCAAGTATCAGCCGCTGGTCGCCCAGGGCGCGCACCTGTCCCGTCTGCTCGCGTTCCGCCGCGGCGAGAATCTGATTGCCGTGGTGCCCCGCTTGGCCACGAGCTTGCGGGGCGAGTGGGGCGACACCCGCCTGCCGCTGCCGGGCGGGGTATGGCGCGACTGCTTCACGGCCGCGATCCTCGAGCGGGAGGCCGACCCGGGGGAGCTGTTCGCAGGGTTTCCGGTGGCGCTCCTGGTGCGCGAGGGCACATGAGCGCACTCTCGAGCGTCGAGGTGTGGGCCCCCGAGGCCGAGAGCGTCGAGGTGGCGGCCGGCGGCGAGCGCATTCCGATGCATCCGCTTGCGCACGGATACTGGCATGCCGAAGTGAGCGAGCCGTTGTTGCGGCAGGGCTATCGCCTGTCCGTGAACGGCGGCGAGGCGCTGCCGGATCCGCGCTCGCGCTGGCAGCCGCAGGGCGTGCATGGCGCGTCGTTTCCGGCGAGCGTGCGTTTCCCGGCCGGGGCCGAGCCGGAAGCCGGAGCCCCCGCTGCGCCGCTGCGCGATGCCGTCATCTATGAGATGCACGTCGGCACGTTCACGCCGCAAGGAACCTATGCCGCCGCGCGCGACAAGCTGCAGTACCTGGCGAATCTCGGCGTGACGCACATCGAGCTCATGCCGGTGGCCACGTTCCCCGGGCGCCGCGGGTGGGGCTACGACGGCGTCGATCTGTACGCTCCGTTTCCGCCGTACGGCACGCCCCAGGATCTGGCGGATTTCGTGCGCGCATGCCACCGGCAGGGTCTCGCCGTGCTGCTCGATGTGGTCTACAACCATCTCGGGCCCGACGGCAACTATCTGGCGCGCTTCGGTCCCTATTTCACCGATCACTATCGGACGGGCTGGGGCTCCGCGGTCAACTTCGACGGGCCGCTGTCGGACGGCGTGCGGCGCTTCGTGATCGACAATGCGCTGATGTGGCTGCGCGACTACGGGTTCGACGGCCTGCGCCTCGACGCCGTGCACGCGATCTTCAGCTTCGATGCCGTGCACGTGCTCGAGGAGCTCACGGCCGAGGTGCGCAGGCTGGGCCGCGAGCTCGACCGTGAATTCGTGCTGATCGCGGAGAGCGACCTCAACGATCCGCGCCTGGTACGCCCGGTGCAGCGAGGCGGTCTCGGACTGGACGCACAGTGGTCGGACGATTTCCACCATGCCATCCATGCCTACTTCACCCGGGAGACCGGCGGCTACTATCGCGACTTTCGCGGCCTGGCCGACATCGCGAGCGCCCTCGCCGACGGGTTCGTGTACTGCGGCCGGTATTCGGTGTTTCGCCGCCGCCGCCACGGACGCGAGCCGATCGGCGTCGGTCCGGACCAGTTCGTGGTGTTCTCCCAGAATCACGATCAGGTCGGCAATCGCGCACAGGGCGAGCGTCTCAGCATGCTGCTCGGCGTGCCCGCGCTCAAGGCGATCGCGTCGATGACCTTGTTGTCGCCGTTCGTCCCGCTGTTGTTCCAGGGCGAGGAGTGGGGCGCGAAGACGCCGTTCCTGTACTTCACCGATCACCAGGATGCGGAGCTCGGACGCCTGGTCAGCGAGGGCCGCGCCCGCGAGTTCCAGGCCTTCCGCTGGCAGGGCGAGGTGCCGAACCCGCAGGCGCCGGAGACGTTCGAGCGCTCGCGTCTCGATTGGTCGGAGCCGGCGCGCGCGCCCCACGCAGAGCTGCTGGAGTGGTATCGCCGGTTGATCGCCCTGCGCCGCGAGCGCTCGGCGGGGGCGATGCGGGGCGGCGCGCGCCGCCCGAGAGCCGCCGTCAAGTTCAGCGAGAAGGCTCAGTGGCTCTGGTTCGCCTGCGACGACGTGCTCGTCCAGCTGAACCTGGCCGACCGCGCACAGCGGGTGCCGGGGCCGAAGGGGGAGTGGGAGCGCGTGCTGGACTCGGAGGACTGGGCGGGCACGGGTGATGAGGGGACGGATGCCATGGGTGCCGCGAGCACGCGCATTTTCAGGCGCCTCACCAGCGGTTGACGGAGTCCGGCATCGGCAGCGATGCGTCGTTCGGCGCCGACATGGAATAGACCTCGAGCCCCGTCAGCGCGTCATCCGTTCCCCATACCATCACTCCCACGGTATTGCCCGCGCTGGTCTTCGCGAGCGCGTCCGCGACCACATGGGCGCGCGGAATCCCGGCCGGAGCGGCGAACCTGACGCTGGCGCAGCCGCACTCGCAGCGCGCGACGATGCGCAGGCTCGATATCTGCCCCTTGAGACGCGCGAGGTTGGAGCCGGCCGCGGCCGCTTCCAGAGCCCGCTTGATGACGCCCTGCTCGTCGGAGGACGCCGGACGTGAAGTGACTTGAATCATGGAAAGCTCTCCTGCGAATCGTTGCTCCAAAGCCCCCGGCGCCGCATCAGGACGCGCACGTGCCGATCGGCGCCGCCACCGCGCGCAACGGCGTGACCCCCGGGATCGCGGCCGCGCCCGAGGGCGGTCCGACGGACAACGCGCGCGACAGGTCGCGCCACCAGGCCGCCGTCAGCAGCTCCGCGTGATGCTGCTTGAATGTCCCTTCGAGAGCCGGCGGGATCGACAGGAACGGCAGCCATTGCTCGGGAAAGACGTCGCGCGGCCCGCAGTGAAACCAGGGCTCCGCGCTCATCTCCTCCTCGAGCGAGGTCGGCTGCGGCAGGTCGCGGAACACGCAATCCGTGACCAGGCCGATCTCGTCGTAGTCGTAGAAGATGACGCGGCCGTGGCTGGTCACGCCGAAGTTCTTGAGCAGCAGGTCGCCCGGGAACACGTTGCTCGCCGCGAGGTCGCGCAGCGCGCCGCCGTAATCGATGATCGCGGTCTCGGCGGCCGCCGGGTCAGCCTCGCGCAGGAACAGGTTCAACGGCCGCAGGCGCCGCTCGATGTAGCAGTGCTCGATGATGAGGTCGTCGCCCTCGATGCGGCAGGTCTCGGCCGCCTCGCCGAGGAGCTCATCCGCGAGCGCCGGCATGAACCGCGCGCGCGGCAGGCGCAACCGCTTGAATTCCTGCGCGTCGACCAGGCGGCCGGCGCGATCGTGCCGGAATACGAACTGGTACCGCTCGATCACGTCCTCGCGCGTCGAGGTCTTGGGGGCGCCGAAGCGGTCGCGGATCACCTTGAACACGAGGTCGTGCGAGGGCAACGTGAACACGATCATGACCAGGCCGCGTTCGCCGGGCGCGTGCACGAAGCTGTCGATCGATTTGTCGAGGTGCCGCTGCAGAGAGAAGTAGCGCTCGGTCTTGCCCTGCTTCGCGCGGCCGAGCACGGTGTACAGCTCGTCGATGGACTTGCGCGGCATGAAGGAACGCAGCAGCGTGATCGCCGCGCTGACCACCGGCAGGTCGACGTGGAAATACGAGCGCGAGTATCCGAACAGCGATCCGACCTCCGCCCGCGAGAGCATCACCGCATCGACCCCGACGCCCTTGGGGGAATTGCTGAACGAGATGAGCAGCGGCGTGATCGAGCTGTCGCCGATCAGGCGGCCGACCACGAACGCGTTCATTCCGCGGTAGAACAGCGGCTCGATCAGCTCGATGGATTCCGGCTGTCCGCTCAGGCGGCCGGTCTGGAAGAAACGCCCGATCTCCGCGCTGATGCGATGGACCGCGGCGTCGATGTCGCCGAGCGCGGCGCCGAAGGGCAGGTCGGTGAGCACCTCGCGAACCGCGGTGGGAAGAGACCCGCCGATGCGGTACACCCGGATCGGCACCGCGCCCGAGGCGCGCCCGACGCTGGTCGCGCAGAACTCGACCTCCGGGTTCACGCCGACCGTGCCGAACAGGTCGCGGGTGACCGAGTTGAAGAACGTGCGATAGAAGTCGCTGTCGGGCCGCCGCGCGACGATCATCTCGTAGGCGCGCTTGATCTCCACCCACAGCGCCGCCTCGGTACGCTTGGCCTCGAGCTGGCAGGCGATGAGCGCCACGCAGCGCGCCACCCGCTCCTCGTAGAGCTCGATGCGCGCGACCGCATCGAGCTGAGCCTGGTGCCAGTCCTCGGCGAGGAAGTTGAGCGCCGCGCGCCGCGTGATCCGGCCGAACTCCTCGTTGTAGACACGAAAGTGCTCGGCAATCACCGCGGCGTGGTCCTTCGCGGTGACCCCGTCCTTCGCCACGGCTTGGACGGCGGCGCTCATGACTACGTCACGCGGACTTCACGGCGCGCGGCTTTGCGGCGCCGGTGAACTGCTCCGCCTCCGTGCTGCCGGCCATGGCGCCGGTCGAATGCGAGGAGCTGATGGCGGTCTGCACGGCGTCGAAGTACGCCGTGCCGACGAAGGCTTGGTGCTTGGTCGCGCGATATCCGGCGCTCTCCTGGCTGAACTCGCGCTGCTGGAGCTGCGAATAGCCCAGCATTCCGTCCTTCTCGTAGGCGGATGCCAGCTCGAACATCGAGAGGTTGAGCGCGTGCCAGCCCGCGAGGGTGATGAACTGGAATTTGTACCCCATTGCCGCCAGGCTCTCGCGCCACTGCTTCATGGCGGTCGCGTCGAGCTTGGCCTGCCAATTGAAGGAGGGCGAGCAGTTGTAGGCGAGAAGCTTGCCAGGGAACTTGGCGTGAATCGCCTCGGCGAAGTGCCGCGCCTCGGCCATGTCGGGTTTCGAGGTCTCGCACCAGATGAGGTCGGCATACGGCGCGTACGAGAGGCCGCGGTCGACCGCCTGCTCGATGCCCGGCTTCACGTGGAAGAAGCCTTCGTTCGAGCGCTGGCCCGTGCAGAAGCGCTTGTCGCGCGGATCGTGGTCGCTCAACAAGAGGTCGGCGGCGTCGGCATCGGTGCGCGCGATGATCACCGTCGGCACGTCCATCACGTCGGCCGCGAGACGCGCGGCGACGAGCTTGTTGATCGCTTCGGCGGTGGAGACGAGCACCTTGCCGCCGAGGTGACCGCACTTCTTCGCGGAGGAAAGCTGGTCCTCGAAGTGAACGGAGGCGGCGCCCGCGCGGATCAGCGCCTTGGTCAGCTCGAATGCGTTCAGGTTGCCGCCGAAACCGGCCTCGGCGTCGGCGATGATGGGCAGCATCCAATCCGTGCCCGACTTGCCGTCGAGGTGGTGAATCTGATCGGTGCGCAGCAACGCGTTGTTGAGACGCTCGACCATCTTCGGCACCGAGTCGACCGGGTACAGGCTCTGGTCGGGATAGACCTCGCCGGCGGTGTTGGCGTCGCCCGCGACCTGCCACCCGGAGCAGTAGATCGCCTTGAGGCCGGCCTGCGCGCACTGGATCGCCTGGTTGCCCGTCATGCAGCCGAGTCCGGCGACCACCGGCTCGGTATGGACCTGGCGCCAGAATTTCTCGGCTCCCATTCGAGCAAGGGAATACTCGATCCGCACCGAGCCGCGCAGCTTGGCGACGTCGGCGTCGGTGTAGGGACGTTGGATGCCGGACCAGCGGTCGGTGGACTTCGCGCTCACGAAACTCTCCTTGAACCCGGTGAAACGGGCGAACTTGCCTCTTGGGAAGGCCCAGTTTAAAGTGCGCGAATCGAGGATTTACACATCAGAAATTTGACAGTGTGAATTTAACCCTCAGGGACATAAGAGGTTACGGACCGTGAATCCACGCCCCCGGCGATGCCGAGAGGAGGTCGCCCGATGGCCGCGGGACTGATGCGCCAAGGACACTTCCTCGGCACCAAGCTGCGCTCGCTGCGCAAGCGCAACGGGCTGACCCTGGACGAGCTGTCGGCGCGCTGCGTGCAGATCGACGCGGCGAGCGCGCCGTCGGTGTCGTACCTCAGCATGGTGGAGACCGGAAAGCGCATGCCCTCGCCCGACATGCTCGAGATGCTGGCGAGCATATTCAGCAAGGACGCGCGCTGGTTCTTGGACGTGAACACCGAGGTCGAATCGATACCCGCGGCGCGCGCGCGCGGCGGTCTCGAGGCCATGCCGCTCGAGCCCGCGTTTCTGTTCTCGAACGAGCTCCTGCAGATCGCGTTGCCCGAGCTGCTCTCGCAGACGGGCACCACCGGACGCCAGTTCGCACAGCTCCTGATCCGGATGTGGCAGGAGACCCGGCACAACAATTTTCCGGACATCGAGCGCGCCGCGGAGGAGTGCGGCGGCCGCAGGATGCCGCTCAGCCTCGACGATCTCATGACCATCTGCCGGCACCACAATCTCGCGGTGCGCTGGTTCGACGACGAGACGGCGAAACCCGGTGTGCCCCTGATCCGCTCGAAATTCCGTTCGCCGGGATCCATCGAGATCAACGAGCGGCTGCGCAGCCAGGAGGAGCGGCTGAAGTACGAGCTCGCTTTCTTCGTGGGCCACAAGGTCCTTCACAACGGCGACGGCGCGATCTCGCCGCACACGGCAAGCCACAACGCCGAGGCCGAGCTTGCGGGATCCGCGGCCGGCATGGGCGCCCAGGACGTGCTCTACGCGTGGCGGGATTTCGAGTGCAGCTTCTTCGCCGGCGCGCTGCTCTGTCCGCGTGCGCCTTTCCGGCGTTTCTTGATCCGCGAGGCGCACAGCGTGAGCGCCTGCGGCAAGCTCGGCGTCACTCCCGCGCTGGTCATGCGCCGCATGACCGCCGTGTCGCCCTATCGGCACTGGCACTTCTTCGACGCCTATGCGCCGGGATACCTGCGCGCCGTGTACCGCGGCAATGGGATCCCGCTGCCATGGGGCAACATGAGCCTGGTGTCCGATCCCTGTCCGCGCTGGGCCGTGTTCAGGCTGCTGCGCCAGCGACCCTCGGCGGCCTCGATGCAGAGGCCCAAGTCGCAGATCTCGGTGATGCAGGACGGCAAGCGCGCGCGTCTCTACTGCTGTCACTCCCTGCTCACGCGCGATGCCATCGACGAGATGCACGTGCTGTCCGTCGGGGTCGACCTCCTCCCGGCGCTCGACGCTCAGGGGTTCGACGGCGAGGCGATCGTCGAGGCGGTGGCACAGAGCTGCCGCGCCGGCGGCGGCGACGGGATCATTCCGGACGAAGCCGCGGCCGCCATCCGCGCGGCATCCCAGGTGCTCAACATTGCCTGGATCGCGGAGGCGCTCGATTCCAATGCGAGCGTGATCTGTCCCCGCAGCGGAGCATGTCCGCGTGAACCGAAGGGGTGTGTGTGATCGCTGCAGCGCTCGAGGTGCCGCGATGAGTCGGAATGGCGCCGGCATTCAGGGAAAATGGAACGTCACGATCGAGGCGCCGGGCGGAGATCGCTCGGGCGTCCTCGAGCTTGCCACCGCTGGCGGATCGCTCACCGGCTTCATGACCGACGGCAAGCACCGCGTGCCCATCGCGGACGGGCGGGTCAATGGCAACGAGCTGCAATGGACCGCGAGAATCACCAAGCCCATGAGCATGAGCCTCAAGTTCACGGCCACCGTCGCGGGCGACGAGATCGAGGGTACCGCCAAGCACTTCCTCGGCGCCGCGAGGTTTCGGGGCAGGCGGGCAGAGTGAAGCCGGACGTTTGAGGTTGGGGCTCACCGGATCGGCCAGTAGACCTCCGTCCGCAGCTGCTGCGGCGGCGTCTTGGCCGGATCGTCGATGTACCACGAGATCGGCGAGGCTGCCGGCGTGTAATCATGCGCCGCGACGTAGGCGCGGAAGGCGTCGTAGGTACCGGTCAACGTGTTGTACGGCCCGACGTGCGTGGCCTTGAGCGCCTTCCCCTGGTAACTCTGCGCGATGCGCACCCCGTCGGCGTCGGCGACGTCGGCGCGATCGATCGGCATGCCGGCCTGGAATGAGAACGAGCCGTTGGCAATGTCGCCATCGATGCCGAGCGGCGCGCCCGCGGCGTGAAGCTTGTTCTTGGCCATGAATTTGCCGATCTTGACGTAGGCGTCGGCGTACGCCTTGCCGATCTCGGGCGAGTCCAGCGGGGCGGTCTCGCTCACCACCAGGATCGGCCCTGCGGTCATGTCCACGGGCACGGGATCGAATCCCGCGATGTCGACATTCGGCATGCCCTCGACCAGCGTCTTCAGCTTGCGCAAGCCGGCATCGAAGTCCTTGCCGATCATGCGGTCCATCATGAGGCCGAACCAGCGCCCCACCGGCCCCGCGCCCATGTCCGTGTCGAGCGACCACGTGACGCGCGTCGAGCCGCCGCTCGGCGCGAGCAGCAGCGCGGATTTCGCGATGCCCATCCTGCCGAAATCGAGATCGGAGCTGACGGATCGATCGGGCTCGGCGGCGGTGATGACCTGCGCGCCGGTGCCCACCTTGTCGTTGCCCGACCAGACCAGCTTTGCGCCGACGCCTTCGCGGGGGCCTGCGGTGGCTTGATGCATGTTCGGGTCGAGGTCCTGCCACGGCGACCACTTCGGGAACAGCCGGAACGAATCCACAGTGGCGAAAACCATGCTCGCGGGCCGCGCGATCTCGGCCGTGCGCTGCACGTGAACCTTTCGCGGCAGCAGCATGCCGACCACGAGGAAAATGACGGCGACGGCGACGATGCCTGCGACGATCTTCTTCAGCATGATATCCCCTCCCCGGGTTATGGCACGCTTCGCTGCGTTGGTCCCGGTGGCGTCATTGAAACCCGGCTCGCCCGTAAGGGCAAGAGGGCCGCCCGGCGCCGACTGCTGCGCAAAAATCCGCCGCATATATTGATGGGCGTCGCAGTTCTTCCGGGGCTTGCTAGGGTGAGGAAGCCGTGGGAATTACCCTACAGATTCGGCTTGCAGGGCCGATAGTCATCCTTGGACCCATGGACATTTTGAAACGCCTGATCGGCCGCATCGACGGTCCGCGCTTGCATGGACTGCTGGCGGGATGCGCCATCATCGTGATTTCCTCCCTCGGTCTCTTCTATCTCTGGCATTCGGCGCGCGAGGCGCAGCTCGACGCGGTGCGTACCGAGCTCAAGCAGCTGGCGCGCGTCGCAGCCACCCTGGTCGATGGCGATCGCCACAAGCTGATCCGCTCGCAGGCTCAGGCCGGCACGCCGGAGCACCTGCGGTTGCTCGCGCCGCTGGTCAAATTCCACAAGGCGACGTCGGACATCATCTACGTCTACACCGCCATCCTGCGGGACGGGCGCATCTACTACGTGCTCGGCACGGACTATCTCTACCGCGTCGACGGCGATACGGAGAAGCCCGATCCGATCATGCTGCCGCACGATACGCTGGATCCGACGCTGCGCCGCGCGCTCGAGCATCACGCGGTGGCGGTCAACGAGGAGCCGGTGAAGGAGACGGTGCGCAGCTACATGAGCGCCTACGCGCCGTTCTACGATTCGCACGGCGCTTTCGTCGGCGTGCTGGGCGTCGACATGTGGGTGCGCGACTTCGACGCGCGCATCGCGGCGATCCGCAATGCGGGCATCGGGGCGTTTGCCGCCGTGGCGGTGTTGTCGCTGCTCGCCGGCATCGGCGTGTTTCGATTGAGCCGCGCCGCGCGGCAGGCGCGCGATCACGACCGCATCGTGCAGGAGCGGCTGGCCGACGCGAAGCGTCAGGCCGAGGTTCAGGCGCAGCGCGCCGAGGCTGCCTCCAAGGCGAAGAGCGATTTCCTGGCGATGATGAGTCACGAGATTCGCACCCCGATGAACGGCGTGCTGGGCTTCGCCAATCTGCTGCTCGAGACCCCGCTCAATGGCGAGCAGCGTGAATTCGTGCAGACCGTGAAGCGTTCCGGCGATGCATTGCTCACGCTCATCAACGACGTGCTCGACTACTCGAAGATCGAGGCGGGGCGCATGACCGTCGAGCAGATCGACTTCGATCTGCGCGCGGTGTGCGAGGAAGTGCGCAAGATCCTCCAGGCGCAGGTCGCGAAGCAGGGCCTGACGATGGCGCTCTCGTACGATCCCTCGGTTCCGCGCACCTTGAAGGGCGACCCGGTACGGCTGCGCCAGATCCTGCTCAATCTCGCCGGCAACGCGGTCAAGTTCACGGAGCGCGGCTCGGTGCGCATCGAGGTCGCCAGGTCCGCGGAGTCCGAGATCAAGATCAGCGTCGCCGACAGCGGCATCGGCATCTCGGCGGAGCAGCTCGCCGGACTCTTCCAGCGCTTCACGCAGGCGGACTCGTCGACCACCCGACGCTACGGCGGCACCGGCCTCGGTCTTGCCATCAGCAAGACGCTGGCCGAGCTCATGGGCGGCTCCATCGGCGTGCACAGCGACCCGGGGCAGGGCTCGACGTTCTGGATCACGCTGCCGCTGATCGCGGCCGAGCAATCCGTGCCCGAAAGCGCAGCCGCGCTCGCGCAACCGCCTGTCCTGGTCAATGCGGTGTCGCCGTCCCCGGGGATGGCGATCCCGGGCGCGCCGGCCCCGATTCACGGCCGGGTGCTCCTCGTCGAGGACAACTTCGTCAACCAGCGCGTGGCCGTGTACATGCTCGGGAAGCTCGGGCATCAGGTGGACGTGGCGAAGCATGGGCGCGAGGCGATCGAGATGCTGACCCGATGCCCGTACGATCTCGTGCTCATGGATTGCCAGATGCCCGAGATGGACGGTTTCGAGGCCACGCGCATGATCCGCGACCCGGCCTCGAGCGTGCTGGATCACGATGTCCCGATCGTGGCGATGACCGCCAATGCATTTCCCGAGGACCGCGCGCGGTCCATCGCGAGCGGCATGAACGACTTCCTCGCCAAGCCGGTGGAGCGCTCCGTGCTCGCGGGCGTGCTGGCGAAGTGGCTGAAGCTCGCCTCGCGCGAGATGCCGCGCGCCAAGGCGGGCTAGGTTTCGCCGACCTCGCCGACCGCGGTCTGCACGTAGTTCTGCAGGCCCATCTTGTCGATCAAGCCGAGCTGCTCCTCGATGAAATCGATGTGCTCCTCCTCGCTCTTCTGGATGTGCACCAGGAGCTCGCGCGTGACGAAGTCGCGCACCGACTCGCAATGGGCGATCGCATCGTCATAGAGCGGATGGGCTGCCATCTCGCGCTTGAGATCGCACAGCAGGATCTCCTTCACATCCTCGCCGAGGTAGAGCTTGCCGAGATCCTGGAGATTCGGCAGGCCCTCGAGGAACAGAATCCGCTTGATCAGCCGGTCCGCGTGCTTCATCTCGTCGATCGATTCGTCGTACTCGATCTTGCCGAGGCGCTTCATGCCCCAGTTGTCGAGCATGCGCGCATGCAGGAAGTACTGATTGATGGAGGTGAGCTCGTTCTTGAGAGCGAGATTCAAGAATTCCAGGACCTTGGCATCGCCTTGCACGGTGGTTCCCCTAATGCGCTCGGAGGCAATCGGTAATATTAAGCCGGAACGCGAAGAGGGGGGCGAGCCGAGGAAGCAAGGGGTCGCTCGGGCGCGACGAAGGAAGTGGGCCGCTCGGGCGCCGAGGAAGCAAGGAGTCGCTCGGGTGCCGAGGCGACGCGCTACCGCGGCGGCGGCGCGAGCGGGCGCCTCAGGCGGTCGCGGCGCCCAGCAGATAACCGTCCGAGGCCGAGTCGAGCGACGCGGAGAGGACGCTGCGCGCCTCGGGGACGCACTTGCCGCAGCAGGTACCCACGCCAAGCTCACGCGTCAGGTCGCGCATGCAGCTCGCGCCGTCCTGGACGGCGGCGCGGATATGACGGTCGGAGACGGCCTTGCAGACGCAAACGATCATGGCGCGTATTGTGAACGCGAATGCGAATGATTGTCAATACCGTTATGCTGCGGCGCGGTAGCGTGGCGGCCCTGATGGCGCCTGCGTCCGACGAAGCCTCCAGAGCCTGGCCGGGCGCGAAGCGCGGAGCGCGCCCGTGAAGCTGGGCGCCCTCCACGATGGCCGCGCGAAACCCCGCCTCGGCCGGCATAATGCCGCCTCTCATGAAACTCTTTTCCTGGAACGTCAACGGCATTCGCGCCGTCATCAAGAAGAACCTGCTTCAGCCCTTCCTGGACCGCTATGCGCCGGATGTCCTCTGCCTGCAGGAGACCAAGGCCGAGCGCGGCCAGTTCGAGATCGACCTGCCGGGATATCGCGAGTATTGGAATTCGGCCGTCAAGAAGGGCTACTCGGGCACCGCGATCTTCTCCAAGACCGAGCCGCAGTCGGTGGTGAACGGCTTTCCGACGGATTTCGCCAAGCGTTACAGCTTCGCCGACGAGCTGCGGCGCGACAGCGCGGAGGAAGGCCGGGTGATGACGGCGGAGTATCCCGGGCACTACGTGGTGACCGTGTACACGCCGAACTCCAAGGACGACCTGAGCCGCCTCGGCCTGCGGTTCAAGCACTGGGACCCGGCGTTCCTCGCCTACGTGCGCCAGCTGGAGCAGAAGAAGCCGGTGATCTTCTGCGGCGATCTCAACGTCGCGCACACCGAGCTCGACCTCGCCAACCCCAAGCCCAATCGCGGC
>DATAUO010000020.1:0-5857 GCA_036268215.1 Steroidobacteraceae bacterium | reverse complement strand
CAGATTCAGCCGGCCGTGGGGCGGCGCGATATCGTGTCGTGCCGCCGCTGCAGCACCCAGCTGGAGCACAGCGCCGGCAAGAGCTTGGACGCGACCTTGGCCTGTTCGGCGGCGATCTTGCTGCTGCTCATTCCGGCCTGGACCGCGCCATTCCTGACCGCCGCGGCGCTCGGCGCGACCCGCACGAGCTACCTGCCCATGAGCGTCTCCGTCGTATGGCGCGACGGGTCGCCGCTGCTGGCAGCCATCGTGTGCTTGTTCGTGCTGACGTTTCCGCTGATCCGTTTCGGCGCGCTGACCGCGGTGCTCCTGGCGCTGCGGCGCGGGCGGCGGCCTGCATGGCTGACCCCGGCCTTCCGAATCTGCAACGCGCTCCAGGTATGGGCGATGTTGGATGTGTTTCTGCTGGGCTTGATCGTGGCTTATTTCCGGCTGCGGTCATCGCTGCTCGTGTCGCTGGAGCCCGGCGCGATCTGCTTCATGCTCGCGGGCCTCCTGTCATTGGTGGCGCGGGCCACCCTGGACAAGGCGCAGGTGTGGCGGTCCATCGGTCCCGACAGCGCCTCGGTTCGGGGGCCGAGCATGATGTGCCCGGCGTGCGAGCTCGCGATACCGCGGGCGGACGGGCCTAAGACCTGTCCACGCTGTCGCGCCGCCGTGACCGCGCGCAAGGCGAATTCTTACTCGCGCTCGATGGCGCTCTTGTTGGCGGCAGGCCTCATGTACCTGCCCGCCAATATCTATCCCATCGCGACGATTCCGATCAATCTCAGTCCCACCTCATATACGGTGCTCGGCGGCGTGATCGATCTGGTCCGATCGCATCTGCTCGCGCTGGCGGCGCTGGTGTTCACGGCCAGCTTCACCATTCCCTTGCTCAAGATGCTCGGACTGACGTGGTGCGCGTCTTCGGCATTGTGCGGATCGTGTCGATTCCTCGTCGGCAAAACCCGGGTCTTTCGCGTCGTCGAGGAGATCGGCCGGTGGTCCATGGTCGACCCCTTGACCATCGCCTGCTTCGTGCCGGTGCTGCAGTTCAACGCGCTCATCGACGGTCACGCCGAGGCCGCGGTCGTGCCGTTCTCCGCGGTCGTCATCTTGACGACGCTCGCGGCGCAGTTTTTCGATCCGCGTAAGATGTGGGACGTGGCAGGGCAGAATCGATGAGCGCGCCGGAAGGCGAAACCGACGCGAGAGGGGAGGTCCCGCTGACGGGACGCCGGCGCACCGTCTGGCCGAATTTGATCTGGGGCATCCCGATCGCCGCCCTGCTCATCGTCGGGTACCTGGGCGTCAAGGCCCTGTTCAATCGCGGCGAGGTGGTCACGGTCACCTTCAGCAGGGCTGCCGGCGCAAGAGCGGGCATGACCAAGGTCCTCTATCAAGGCGTGGAGGCCGGCCGGTTGCTCAAGATCGAGCCCAATGCCGACGGCCGACGGTTGGACTTCATCCTGCGGCTGGTGCCCGCGGCAAAAAGCGGCCTCAACACCAATGCGCGCTTCTGGCTCATCGGGGCCAATCCGAACTTTTCGGATCTGAGCTCGCTGAAGGCGGTGGTCTCGGGAATCGCCATCGGCTATGCGCCGGGGGAGGGCGGCGAGCCTACGGATCGATTCGAGGGACTGGAACAGGCGCCGCTGATCCTTCCGGGCGACAAAGGAACCCGCTACGCGTTGCGTGCACATGCCCTCAATTCCATTCACGAGGGCAGCATCGTCCAATTTCACGGACAGGCCATCGGCAAGGTCATCGAGATCCGATTCGACGGCGACCGCGGGTTTCGGCTGCAGGCGTTCATCGATCAGCCATACGACTCGCTCATCCGGCCGGGCGCGCGCTTCTGGAAGATAAGTCCATTGCGCCTATCATTCGCGGGCGGCGGAATCACCGCAAATCTCGCGCCCCTGACCACGCTGCTCGCGGGCGGGATCGATCTCGAGGTGGAGGCCACCAATCTCCATGACCCGCAGAGTCCGGCAGACACCGAGTTCACCCTGTACTCCTCGCACAATGCGGCGCGGCAGGGGCTATCGGGCCCGACGGTGCGCTATGAATTTGCCTTCGCCGGCGATGCGGGAGTGCTGGATGAGACTTCGGCCGTGACGCTGCTCGGCTTCCAGATCGGCGAAGTGGAATCCACGCGGCTGGCTTACGACGAGCGCACCGGCGCACCCTATGCGCTCGCCACCGCGCTGCTCTATCCCCAGCAAATGCGCCTCGAGAGCGTCGCAAGCGCGCAGGGCGCCTCCTACGACTGGCGTGCCGCCACCGATGCTGCGCTGGCGCGCCTCATTCACCTCGGCTATCGCGCAAGACTGCAGCAGTCACCGCCGGTGCTCGGCGAGGAGTCGATCCAGCTGGTGCGCATGGCCGGTGCGCCGGCGGCGCAGCTCGTCACCGACGGGGGCAATCCCCGCTTTCCCAGTGCGCCGGGATCGAGCAATCTCGACGACATTGCCGCCAAGGCGGACATTTTCCTCAACAAGCTGGATGCCGTTCCCCTGGAGGATATCGGCTCGGACCTCCGAAAGATCACCGGCAATCTGGACAAGCTCATGTCATCGCCGGAGCTCAAGGACAGCTTGACGCACCTGCACTCGACCCTGATTTCGATCGACAAGCTGCTCGGCGACGTGCGGCCGCAAATCGGTCCGCTCATCGGCAAGCTCCACGATGCGGCGGCGGAGCTGTCCGGAACGGCGGCCGCCCTGCGCCAGGTGGTCGAAAGCGGGGGCCCGGACGCGGATGCGAGCCTGCCGGATGCCATCCGGCAGATCACCGAAGCGGCACGGTCCATTAAAACGCTCACGGATTATCTGGATCGGCACCCCGAGGCATTGATTCGCGGCAAGAGACCCGAGAAATGAGCAAACTGCAAACAGGCTGGCGGGTGATCGGATGTTCCGCCGCGATGATGTTGGGCGCGTGTCACAGTGCGCCAACGCGGATCCATACCCTCGACCCGGTCGTGCCTGCGACGCGATTGGAGACCTATCAGGCACCGCCCCTTCGCGTCGATACCGTCAACGTGCCCGCAAGCTGGGATCGCCTCGAAATCCTCGAGCCGGCGGCGGCCGGGACCCTCGAGATCGGCGACCTCGATCACTGGTCTGCTCCATTGGCGCAAATCGTACGGCAGACCCTGTCCGACGATCTGGATCGGCGGCTGCCGCCGGGCACCGTCATATATCCGCGGCTGCCGAAGCCCGACGGCGCGTTGGGTATCGACGTCGATATCCTGGAATTCACCGTCGCCGGCTCGCAAGCCTCGATGCGGGCGAGCTGGCTGATCGTTCCCGGCGTGGGCTCGCAGAGCGCGAGCGCGAGGCGCAGCACCGCCTCGCCGCACGCGACCCTGACTTCCACGGGGCCGGCAGCCGTTGCCCGCGCATGGAGCGAGTTGATCGGCCAGTTGGCGGATCGTATCGCCGCGGACGCAGCCTCGCTCAAGGCCCCCTGACTCGTCGCAGGGGATCGACGATGTCCAATTGCAGGATATCCGCCATGTCTACGTTGATTCGGTCCCTATCGGTGTTTGGTTGGACGGTGCCGATCAACGAATCGGTCCGGCGGTCTGCAGCTGATCGCCGATGCGCCGAATCTCCTGCTCGCCGGCGCGCAGCGCGGCGGATGAGGTGTGGACGGAGTAGCGGCCGGTCACCAGCGCGTGCGGGTGCCTGACGGCCGACCCCAGGACGAAGCGCGCGGCGCTCTCGGCGTGAATCTCGAGATCGGCGCCGGAGTCGTCGAAGACCACCAGCTCGCCGGACGACACGGGCCCACCCACCCACACGACACCTCGCGACATCGCGAGCCACGCGACGTCATGCCCCGCGGGCGGCCGGTAGCTCCAACGCTCGCCGGCTCGAAGCTGCACATCGAGATAGTTGATGCCTGCGGGCGCCGGGATGACGCTCGAAACGCCTGCGTGGGCGCCCAGGATCACTCGAGAGCTGTCCGCCGCCGGTACTTCCTCGGCGGACAGGTAGCGGCTTTGCGGCGGGGCATGCTCCAAGGCCTCCGGAAGCGCGACCCACAGCTGGAATCCCCGGGTGGTCGCCTCGCCGACGCCGGAGCCGGTATGCCAGACACCGCGGCCCGCGCGCATCCATTCGACGCCGCCGGCAGACAGGACCCCTTTTTGCCCCGTGGTCTCCTCGTAGGACATCGCGCCCTCGTGAACGACCGTGAGCGTGGCAATGCCGGAATGGGGATGCCAACCAAAGAGCGGCTCGCGGGCCGCCGGGATCTCGAACAGGTCGAGAAACACGAACGGCTTGATGATCTCACCAAGGTCCGATGGGCTGGCGAGCCGCGTAATTGGTCCGTGCGTTCTGCCGCGCGTTCGATGCACGATGGCGCGCGGCGGGGCGAAATTTTGCGGTACCGCGCTCATGCCGCGATGGCCGCAATGCGCTCGCGCGCGTTCGACAGGGAGGCCTCGCGCGCCTCGGGGCCGAGGGCCAACCCTTCCGCACGCACCACCGTCACATCCGTCAACCCGATGAAGCCGAGGACGCTGGTGAGATAACTCTCGTGATGCTCGAACGGCGCGGCGGGCGATCCCGGTGTGTAGACGTTGCCGCGAGATGAAGCGACGAAGATTTTCTTCGACCCTGACAGCAAACCCTCGGCGCCGTTCGGGCCGTAGCGGAAGGTCTTGCCGGCAACGACCACGCGATCGATCCAGGACTTGAGCTGGCTCGGAATCGAGAAGTTGTACATCGGCGCGCCGATGACGATGATGTCGGCGTCGAAAAGCTCCTGCAGGTACGCGCCACCCTTGGCGAGGTCCGCACCGAGTTGCGCGTCACTCACGGCCTGACCCTGCCAGGCGGCGAGATGCACCGGGGACAAATGAAGCGCGGGATCCGCGGCGAGGTCGCGGTAAACCACCTCGATGCCGGGATGCAGCTTGACCTGCCGGGCGACGATGTCGGCCGAAAGGGCGCGGCTCGCCGAGCCGGGGCCGAGAACACTCGAGTCGATGTGCAACAGTTTCATGGCGGTCTCCTTTGGGCTCGATTTGAGCCATGAGACATGCTGCTACGGACGAATCCATATGAATAGACGGTATGTTACGATACTATCCATCGGGTTTAGAGATGTAAGAGGGTAGCGCCGTGCTCGATGGGGTTTCTCTGGATCAGTTGCGAGCCTTCATTGCCGCGGTCGACGAGGGCAGCTTTTCCGCCGGCGCCCGGCGCCTGCATCGCGCGCAATCCGCGGTGAGCGAGCTCGTGAGCAATCTCGAAGCGCAGATCGGCGTTCAGCTGTTCGATCGCACCCAGCGCTATCCCAAGCTGACCCCGGCCGGGGTGCTCCTCGTCACCGATGCACGCGCGGTCGTCGCGAACGTGGATATGCTCAAGGCGCGGGCCAAGGGTATTTCCGGAGGTCTGGAGCCGGAGCTTTCCGCGGTCATCGACGTGCTTTTTCCCATCGAGGCCATCTCCGAGTCGGCCCTGGAATTTCGCGTGCGTTTTCCCCGCACGCCCCTGCGACTGTATGTCGAAGCGCTCGGCGGCGCGTATCAACCCGTGATCGACGGACGTTGCAGCTTGGGCGTCGTGGGATCGTTGCCCGACGCACCGGCTTCCATGAGCGCCGAGCCCTTGCAGGGCGTGGAGATGATCATGGTCGCCGCGCACGATCACCCGCTCGCCGGCTTCACCGGCATCATTCCCAAGTCCGAATTGGCGAAGCACGTTCAATTGGTCTTGACCGATCGATCCGAGCTCACCCGCGGGCGCGAGTTCGGGGTGATGTCGCCGCTCACCTGGCGCCTCGGCGATCTTTTCGCGAAGCACTCCTTCCTGTTGAAAGGCCTCGGTTGGGGAGGCATGCCGCTGCACGC
>DATAUO010000019.1:0-5943 GCA_036268215.1 Steroidobacteraceae bacterium | reverse complement strand
GCCGAGGACCTTCGCCGATCCCGCCGGCATGGTGACGGTCGCGGGGCCGATGCCGGCGCTCGCGGTTTGTTTCATCTTTTGAAGGCGGCTTACCTCGCGGCTCGCCGTGGCGAACACGATGCTCGTTCCATCGCGGTTGTCCGCGCAGGTCGTTTGCATACGGACGGTCACGTTCTCCTTCGGTTTGGGCTGGTAGTCCATCGTTCCGGTGAGCACGCCACCTTCCGCGGGACGGTCGAGCATGTAGCCTTGGCTCAACAGCGCGCGCTTCACGCTCCAGCACACCGCGTCGCCCGAGCCGACGACGGTCTTGCTGAACGGCGCCGCCGCGGTGAACGGCCCGGTGTCCGCGCGGGGCTTGCTCGACGCGCATCCGCCCGCGGCGAGCGCCAGTGCCAGAGGCGCCGCAATCCCGATGTAGTTCTGTGCTGTCATGGAAGGACCTCCATTACCGCTCGTTATGTCGTTTGGAAGCCCGGGCGCACGGAGAGTTCCGGAAAAGTTAACTTGAGTGAAGATCCTTGTATCTCAATGACCTGCGGGCGCGTCGCAGCGTGCGGGACAGCGCGCCTACGCGCGGCGCTCATCGATGTTCACAGGGACTTAGGACTATTCCGACAGAGGAAAGTCGCGCGCGACGGAGTGCCGGCGTTCACACCGCCGCCCGCGATGCCCGGGGCCGCTACGGCGATGCGTGCGCGTTGCTCAAGCCCCAGAGATACGCCGCCACCGCATTGACCTGATCGGTGGAGAGCTGCGCGCCGCCCATCGCGGGCATGGGCGCCCGATAGTTGCGAGGGTGGGGCACTCCGACGCGGATGGTGGCGGCAATGCCGGCCCAGGTCCCATCGCTCCAAGACCAGCGGTTCGCGGTCAGGTCGGGACCCAGCGGAGTTCCGGTGGCTCCCGAGCCGTGGCAGCCGGTGCAGCTCGCGCCGGCAACCTGGCCGTGAAATATCCGATCCCCGAGCACCACCATTTCGCGCGTCGTGCCGTCCGCGATCGGCAACGTCGCCGAGTCCGAGGCGCCAGCATTGGCGCGCGAGCCATCCGCGGAGTTCGCCTGTGCCATCACGATCTGCCCCGGCGATGCCGCGGCGTTCGGGCAAGCCACGATGTGTCCCGCGCTGCCCGCGGCGTCCGCCCCCTGATAGGTCACGCGGTAGATCCGCCCGCGGATGTCGTCCGAAACATACAGCGAGCCGTCCGGGCCGACCGCAAGGCCGGTGGGACGATGCTCGGCCTTGTCCGGCGAGCGCTCCGCGCCCGCAAAGCCGTCGGCAAAGATCTCGCACCGGCCCGAAGCCTTGTCGCCGTCGAGCTTCTGGAACACGACGTTGTAGCCCCGCTGCGGATACGGTGCGCGGTTCCACGATCCATGGAATGCGATGAACACACCGCCGTGATAGCGCGCGGGGAACCGGCCCTTGTCATAGAACACCATGCCGTCGGGCGCCCAATGCGCCGGAAACGCCGCGACCGGCCCGATCTTGTCCGCGCATCGTCCCACTCGATGCCCATCGCCGCCGTATTCCGGCGCGAGCACGAGCTTCCCTTGACCCGGATCGAAGTAGCATTCGGGCCAGCCGTAGTCGCCCCCCCGGCGCAGGAGGAGCACCTCCTCCGCGGGCAGCGTTGCCTCCTGCTCGAGCGTGTAGATGCGCGGCCAATTGGAGTGCAGCTGATCGCGCCCGTGCTGGGTCACGAAGATGCGGCCGGCCGGATCGAGCGCAAATCCTTCCGCGTTGCGCAGACCGGTTGCGTAGCGGTCCGCGGGCGAGAATTTCTGGTCGGTCTTGCTCGCGTCGTAGCGCCATATGCCGCCGCGGGTCTCGAGCTCCTTGCACGGGTCGAGCCCGGGCGATTCCAGCGATCGATCCTGCGGCTGGCAGGAGTTGGTGGCCGTGCCCATGTCGACGTACATGAGGCCGGCGGCGTCGATCAGGAACGGATGCATCGGATGATTGCCGCCGAGCGGCAGGCCGCCGACGACCGTCTGAGGCGGATCGCGGGGGACCATCCATCCCGGATTCAGCCGGTAGCGCACGATCTTGTCGTTGATCTCCGCGTATAGCCCGTCCTTGAACAGGCCGATGCCGGTGCCGCCGGCGCCGCCGCTCGCGGCGGTCTCGCCGAATCGCTCGTTCACATCGGCCTTGCCCGCGCCCTTGGTGTCCTTGAGGGCCACCAGAAATCCACCCTCGTGCGGCTTGTCGTTGGGGTAATACTCCCCGGACCAGGTGTTGACGTAGAGGACTCCGCCCGGCGTCACGGCGAGGTGCCGCGCGTGCCCGATCTGGTCGGCGAATATCGTCGCGCAAAAGCCGGCAGGGAGCGTCAGGCCGCTGTCGTCATTCGGGCAGGCAGTCCGATGCGCCGCCGTCCCGTCGGCCTGCTTCTCGGCCGCCGCCGGTGCGCTCGCGGCGGCGATGAGCGTCAGCAGCGCGAATGCGCGGGAAAGATTCCTGGGCGTGCCGGGGCGGCGCAGAAAGGATCGCATCGATGATTCTCCAGATCGTCATGCCACGGCGCGGCTGGCCGGGGCCGTGATGATAACCGCTATGTAAAAGGAAATATAACGGTGGCGCCGTGTCCAGGCCACGCACGATCGGAATCACGGTGGCGTACTCGTTCAAGGAGCGCTGGCCGGCGCTCTTCGAGCGCGGTGGGGTTTCGAGGCCTTTGGCGAGTACGTCTCAAGCTCCCGGGACAGAGTTTGTTAAACTCGCCCGACCCTTGAGACCGTGAGGTGCCTGTTCGAATGGTGCGGAGCCGCCGAGCCCGGATCAAAGACTCCTTCGCCGAGATTCGGCTGTTCACGGTGCGTAGCGCCGTGGCGGCCGTGCTCGCGGGGGCGCTGCTCCTGGTGGTGGCGGGGCGGCTGTTCTACCTGCAGGTGCTGAAGTACGAGTATTACTCGACGCTTTCGCAGGGCAACCGCATCCGTACCGAGCCCATTCCGCCGAGCCGCGGCCTCATCCTCGACCGGCACGGCGTGGTGCTGGCGGACAACCAGCCGGCCTTCAACATCGAGCTGGTGCGCGAGCAGGTCGGCGACATCAAGTCGCTCGACGCCACCCTGGCCCAGCTCGTCGACATCGGCATCCTGCACGCGGAGGACGTGAGCTCGATCCGGCGCACCATCCTGTCGCACAAGATCTACGAGAGCGTGCCGGTCAAGATCCAGGTCGACGAGGAGGAGATGGCGCGCTTCGCCGTGCATCGCTTCCAGTTCTCGGGCGTGGACATAAGGCCGCGACTGGCGCGCCACTACCCCTTCAAGGATCTCGGGGTCCATGCCATCGGCTACGTGAGCGCCATCAACGAAGAAGACCTCAAGAAGATCGACACCGCGGAGTACGCCGGTACCAGCCTCATCGGCAAGCTGGGCGTGGAGGGCGCCTACGAGGCGAGGCTGCACGGCAAGCCCGGGTTTCGCGAGATTCTCGTCAACGCCGCCGGGCGTCCGGTGGAGCGCGCGGGTGAGTACGCGCCGAAGCTCAACACCCGGCCGCCGGTGGCGGGCGAGGATCTGATCCTCGGCATCGACATGCGCGTGCAGAAAGTGGCGGAGGACGCGCTCGCGGGCAAGCGCGGAGCGGTCGTGGCTCTCGACCCCAAGAGCGGCGATGTGATCGCGATGGCCTCGACGCCGGGCTTCGATCCCAATGATTTCGTGCGCGGTTTGACCGTCTCGCAGTACCGCGCGCTGGCCGACGACATCGACGTACCGCTGTTGAACCGGGCCCTGCGCGGCGCGTATCCGCCCGGATCCACGGTCAAGCCGCTGTATGCGCTTGCCGCGCAGAGGTACGCCGTTTTCACTCCCGAGGAGGAGGAATTCTGCGGCGGCCAGTTCATCCTGCCGGGCAACAGCCGTCCGTATCGCGACGACAAGAAGCACGGCTACCTCAACATGCGCCAGGCGATCGCGGTGTCCTGCGACGTGTACTTCTATCGCGTGGCCCAGCGTCTCGGCATCGACAAGATGGCGTCTTTCATGAAGTCCTTCGGCTACGGCTCGACGACCGGGATCGACATTCCGGGCGAGAAGCCCGGGCTCATGGCATCCCCCGAGTGGAAGAAGGTGGCGTTCAAGCGTCCGCAGGATCAGGTGTGGTTCCCGGGCGAGACGATCAGCATGGGGATCGGCCAGGGGCCGATCACCGTCACGCCGCTGCAACAGGCGCATTTCGCGGCGGAGATCGCCGAGAGCGGCAAGATCGTCGCCGTGCCGAGGCTGGTGGTTGGAACGCGCGAGCCGGGCGCGACCACGGTGACGCAGCAGAGCCCCAAGCTCATGCCGCCGGTCGAGATCGGAACGGAGGAGCAGTGGGCGGTGGTTCATGACGGCATGATCGGCGCGACCAGCAATTCGACCGGCCGCGGCGGTACGGCCTATAGCGTCGGAGTGAACGCCAAGTACAAGATCGCAGGCAAGACGGGCACGGCGCAGGTCTTCACCCTCAAGGAGAACCAGAAGTACAAGGCCAGCGAGGTCGAAGAGCGCAAGCGCGACCATGCCTGGTTCATCGCCTACGCACCGGCCGATGACCCCAAGATCGCGGTCTCAGTGCTGGTCGAGAACGGCGGCTTCGGCAACACCGCGGCCGCGCCGATCGCGCGCAAGGTTCTCGACGCCTACCTCTTGGATACCGACGACACCGCGCCCGGTGTGACCGTCAAGTAGCGGCCCGGAAGCGGGCAGCGGGCGCGGCCGCCGCAGATCTCGCGCGGCGCCCGCAGCGCCCGACGCCTCACCGTCCTGCCGGCGGCATGTTCTGGTCGAACCACCCCAACAAGCGCTCCATCATGTCGATGCGTAGTCCTTGAGCGCGTGCCAGTATTCGAAGGAGGCATCGCCCGGGTCATCGAGTGAGCTCCTACGTCCCGTCGAGCACGGGCTTCTTTTGCAACCGGGCAATTCCAAGTGCGCCCGCTGCGCAGAATCGTTTCAATATCGCGTTCTTGGCAATGACCCGGTAACTTAACGCCTTCGCCACGAATCGGGTGATGTCGCATGCGCACGGGATGGATTTGGCTGGCGCTCGGACTGGCACCGGCGTCGTCGTGGGCGGTGACGTCTGCCGAGCTCGAGCAGGCCGTCCAAGCCTACGACCGGCTCTCGAGCATTCAGGACCCCATCCGGGCGGGCATGCGCGGCGATGCCGCGGCGCTCGCTCGCTGGCCGGACGACTCGCCGCAGCAAGTGACGGCGCGAGTCCGGGAGCTCGGCCGGCTGCGCGCCGTGCTCGACACGGCGCCGCAGGGGCTCGGTCCCGAGCAGGCGTTGACCCGCGACCTGCTGCTCGAGCGCATGGACACCGCCACCGAGGGCGCGCGCTTCGACGAGGAGCGCATCCCCTTCCAGAGCGGCGAGGGGTTCTACACGCTCCCCGAGTCCACCGCGGCGACGACGCCGATCCGCGACGAGGCCGACGCGCGAGCGTGGCTTGCGCGGCTCGAGACGATACCCGCCTACTACGCCATCGAGGTCGCGAACATGCGGCGCGGCATCGCCACGCGCTTCACGCAACCGCGCATCACGGTCGAAACCGCGGTCAAGACCGTCGGCGGCCTCGCCGCCGAGGATCCCGAGAAGAGCGCGCTGCTGCTGCCGTATGCGAGAACCGGGAACGGCCTGACCCCGAAACGCGTCGGCGAGCTTCGTCAGGAAGCCTTGGCGGCGATCCGTGATGCCGTGCGTCCGGCGCAGCGGGCGCTGCTCGAGTTCTTCTCGAAGGAGTACCTGCCCAAGGCGCGGCCCGGGCTCGGCATGCGCACCGTGCCGGACGGCGAGGCGTACTACCGTTACCTGGTGCGGTTCCACACCACCACCCGCATGAGCCCGGACGAGGTCTACACGCTCGGCGAGCGCGAGGTCGCGCGCATTCGGAGCGAGATGGACGCAATCCGCCGCGAGGCGGCATTTCAAGGGACGCT
>DATAUO010000018.1:0-12141 GCA_036268215.1 Steroidobacteraceae bacterium | reverse complement strand
CAGGTGTAGCCGGTGAACTCGTCGCTCGGCGTGTACAGCAGCGACACGCGCGCGCTCACCTGGTCGGCGGAGTCGGCCCCGCTGGTCTCATAGCCGTCGTGATTCACGGAATTGAACGCCACGCGCGCGAACAAGGTGTCGGTGAGCGGCACGTTCTCGACCGCGGTGACGTGCTTCAGATCGTAGTTGCCGATCTCGAGCGCGGCATAGCCCTCCTGGTTCTTGGTGGGACGCTGGTCCACCACGTTGACGATGCCGCCCGCCGCGCTGGTGCTGTACAGGGTGCTCTGCGGACCGGGCAGCACCTCGATGGCGGCGAGATCGTACAGGTTGTTGCCGGTCACCTCGCGCGGCAGCACGACGCCGTTCTCCGTCATCGCCGACAAGGGATCGATGGACGCGCGATCCTGCTCCGCCCCGATGCCGCGGATGTAGAGGTGCACCGTGCCTGAGATCTGCCCGAACTTGACCGACGGGAACACCGCCGTCGCCTGGCTGATGTCCTCGACGCCGCGCGTCGCGAGGTCTTCCCCGGTGACCACCGACACGGTCGTCGGCGCCTTCTCCAGGTTCTCCGACCGCTTCTCCGCGGTCACCACGACCTCCTGCAGCTCGCCCGGCGCCTCGGTGGCGGCCGTGTCGGCCGCCGCCGCGGCGTGGCTGAAGGTACCGGCCAGCACTAACGCCGTGACGGCGTGCGCCAATCGCATGAGTCTCTCGTTCATTGATGTCTCCCCACTCTGCCGATTCGATTCGTTACTCGTATTGCAAGACGTAGAAGCCGCCGTTGTAGTCGGTGACGTAGATGAGCCCCTCGCGGCTCACGTAGAGATCCGCGCTGTGGGCGATGAGCTTGATGCCGGGCCGCGGGTCGACCAGCCGCTTGGGCGGCGGCGGCACGAAGCACGCGATCTCCTCGGGACGGAACGCATCGCCGATGTCGTAGACCCGCACTCCGCCGCTCTGGAACGTCGCGAATATCAGCGTGTCGCTCACCAGCGCGTCCGGGCGGTTCTCCCACAGGTTGTGCGGCCCGAAGGTGCCGCCCTCGCCGACGAAATCGAGCTCCGACGGCAGCGGCATGGTGGCCACCGGCACCGGGTTCGACTTGTCGCGCACGTCCATCACCCAGATGTACTTCTGCGGCTCGGTCGAGATGTCCGCCATGGCCTCGTCGGCCACGATGCAGAGACCGCGGGCCGGCAGCGGCAGCGCGGTGTGCGTCGCGCCGCCGAATGGAGGCTTGAGGTTGCGTTGGCCCAGAAGCTCGGGATGCGCGGGATCGGACACGTCGACGATCACCAGGCCCGCGTCGCGCCAGCCGCAGTAGGCGATGCCCTCGGCCACGACCGGATGATGCAGCGCCGCCCTGCCGGCGGATCGCAACGTCTCGCCGCCTTCGCGCCACATGCCGGGCAGCCACCACCGCCCGGCCTCGCGCGGACGCGCCGGATCGGCGAGATCGATCGAGATCAGCATGTGATCGGTGAAGCCGTCGAGGAGCGCCGAGGCGAACGCGTAGCGGCCGCCGGCCCACCAGATGCGATGCAGCCCGAGGCCCTCGACCGGCATGAAGCCGATGGACCGCGGCGCGGCGGGATCGGCGATGTCATAAACCCGCAGGCCCGCGGAACAGTCCGGGTCGCGCCACTGCGAAGCCGGCCGATGCGCAATGAAGTTGAACTCCTCGGCGACCAGGAGCAGGTCGCCGAACGCCTGGAAGTGCAGCGACCAGGAGCGCGGGTGTGTGGCGACGAAGCCCACGGGCTTGGGATCGCGCGGCTCGCGCACGTCGACCACCGTCGCGCCGCCGCCGGTGAAGGGATGTCCGACGAAGGCAAAGCCCTTGTTGAACATGACCTGCACGCCGTCCGGACGACCGCCGAGATCGGAATGGCCCAGCCATCGTATGTTGCGCGCGCTTCGCGCCGCCAATTCGCCAGCCTGCTTCAAGACTTGGCCCAACCTAGCCGTGGGGGGTTTATGAGATTCTATTAGTCTCAACCAATGAGACATATGTCCACTGCATAAGACTACGATTAACCGGGGGCTCCGTCAATCGCAACCGCGCGACGGCGGGCGATCAGGGGGCGCGGAAGATCACGTTGCGCGGCGGCAACGCATCGCGCAGCCGGCGCAGGTTGTCGGCGATGGACCGCAGGCGGCGGTCGAACATCCCTTGGGTCCACGCCGAGGAATGCGCGGTGCAGTGCACGTTCGGCAGCCGCTCGAACGGGAAGCGCGAAGGGCGCGGGTTGGGGTTGGCGGGAGTCGGATACTCGTACCACACGTCGAGCGTGGCGCCGCCGAGGCGCCCTGACTCGAGCGCCCGGAACAAGGGCTCCTCCTCCACCACCTGTCCGCGCCCGATGTTGATCAGCACCGCGCCGGGCCTCATGAGCGCGAGCTCGGCCGCGCCTATCATGCCGCGCGTCTGCGGGGTCAACGGACAGGCGACCACCAGGAAATCGATCTGCGGCAGCATGCGATGCAGATCGCCGGGCCGCGCGGCCCAGTCCGCGCCGGGGGCGTTGCCGCTGTGCGAGATCGCGAGCACCCGCAGATCGAGCGCCTTCGCGCGTGCCGCCACGGCCTTGCCGATGTGCCCGTATCCCAGCAGCCCCAGGGTCTTGCCGCTCGCCTCGCCGTGCACGCGCCGCGAGGCGAAGCATTCCGCCCAGCGATCCGGGTCGAATTCGCGCCGCATCGCCGAGTATCGCAGGGTGTGATCGAGCACCGCGGCCAGCACGAACTCGGCCATCGGCACCTCGTGCTCGAACACGTTGCAGACGACGCAGCCCGCATCGAGCACCGACATGTCGATCGCGTCGGCGCCCGCCCCCGGCAGGTGCAGGAGCGGCATCGACCAGCGGGCCGCCTCTTCCTTGCCGAAACGCAGGGCGATGACCGCATCGACGCGCTGGCGCAGCGCCGGCGCGGGCGCCGCGAATTCGTGCGCGAAGTCGAGCATCTCGCCGAGGCGCGTCTCCTGCGCCTTCGCGACGTCCAGCATCGCGACGCGCATCGGCCGCGCGGCGGCCGGGGCGCTCACGGTCCGCGTCCGCGAGGCCGCGCGGGTGCCGGCGCGGCGCGCGGGCTCATTCGGTCCATCGCGCCGCCTTCCCGACCAGCGCCCCGAGCATGGCCTCCTCGTCCGCGCTGAGATCCGTGAGCGGCGGGCGCACCGGGCCCGCCGAGGCTCCCGTGACGCGCAATCCCGCCTTGACGATGCTGACCGAATATCCGTGCTTGCGATCGCGGATCGCCACCAGCGGCGCGTAGAACTCGTCCAGCATGGTGCGAACCTGGGCCTCGTCGCCGCGCTTCAGCGCGTCGAAGTAGCTGCGCGCGAGCTCGGGCAGGAAGGTGAACACCGCGGAGCTGTAGGATTGCACGCCCGCCGCCTTGAACTGCGGCGCCAGCACCTCCGCGGTGGGCGCACCGTTCACGATCGACAGCCGATTGCCGGCGCGCGCCAGGATCTCGCGAACGCCCGCGATGTTGCCCATGCCGTCCTTCAGCGCGACGACATTCGGGCAGAGGTCCGCGAGCTTGAGCATGGTCTCCGGCGAGATCACCGCGTTGTCGCGGCTGTACGGGATCACCGCGATCGACACCGACGCGCTGACGGTGCGTATGTGCTCGAGCAGCCCTTCCTGCTCGCTGCGCACGAGGTACGGGGGAAACAGCAGGATGGCATCCTCGCCCGCGCGCTCCACCGCGCGCGCCATCTCGCAGGCCATCGACGTACCGTATGCCGCGCCGCCGATCACGGGAATGCCGTTCGACTGGCGCACCGTCGCCCGCACGACCTGCTCGTGCTCGCTCGCGGTCAGCGAGAAGATCTCGCCCGCGCCGCCCGCGGCCACCAGCGCCGACGGTCCGTGCCGCGAGAGGTCTGCAACATGCGCCTCGTAGCGCGCCTGATCGAAGGAGAGATCCGCTCGAAACGCGGTCGCGGGGAAGGCCATGATGCCCTCCGCAATACGCCGCCTGAGCACGTCCGGTGCCAACATTACAGATTGTCTCATTTACTGGGATTACTGTCCCACCAAATGAAAGTAGCGCGGGGAGCGTGATCTCGTCAAGCCGCCCCGATGTAGCCGAGCCGCGCCGAGATGGCGCGGGCAGCGATGGCGACTTCTTCGCCGATGCGGTCGAACTTGGCCATTATGCGCTCCGCCGGGCCCGAGACGCTGATTGCCGCGATGGGAACCGCCCGATGGTCGAACACCGCCGCCGCGCAGCACGCCAGGGTTTGCTCGAACTCGCGTCGATCGTCGGCGAAACCGCGCTTCTGGACGGACACCAGGCCGCGCTCGAGAGCCCCCTTGTCGACGATGGTTTCGGGCGTGAAGCGCTTGAGCTCCAGGCGCTCGATCAACGCGTGCCGCTCGCTCGGCTTCAGCGCCGCGAGGTAGGCCTTGCCGAGCCCGCTCGCATGCATGGGGCGCCGCGAGCCGAGGCGCGAGCTGATGGTGACGGACTGAGGCCCCTGCTCGCGAAACATGAGCACCATGCTGTCCGAGTCGAACACCGCGAGATTCACCGCCTCGCGCGTGCCCTCGAGCAGGCCGAGCAGGATGGGGGGCGCGATGCGCATGATGTCGGTGGATTGGAGCGCCGCCACGCCGAGCTGCGCCGACTCGGGGCCGAGCCGCCAGCGCGCGGTCGTGGCATTGACCTCGAGAAAGCCCAGCTCGCGCAGGCGCTGCGCGATGCGGTAGGTGGTGCTGCGGCTCAGGGCGATCGCCTCGGCGATCTCCGCCACGCTCGCCTCCTGCGCCCGCTTGAAGAATTGCAGGACCGCGAGCCCGCGCTCGAGCGTGCCCACCGCGGCATCGGCGGATTTTTCCGCCTTCTTGGCCGTGCGCTTCTGTTTCACCCCGGTCTCCGGATTCAGTAGTATCGATTCGCCTCGCGTACCCTACGGTGCGCGTACCCCGAAGGATGACGTGTGAATCCCATTGTCGCAATCTTCGCGCAAGGCGCCATGGGCGCCGGTCTCGCGAAAGTTCTCACCTCCCACGGCGTGACGGTGCTCACTTCGCTCGAGGGACGCAGCGCCGCGAGCGCTGCCCGAGCGCGCGATGCCGGCATGCAGGCGGTCCGCTTCGAGGACCTCGCCTCGGCCGACCTGGTCCTCGCGGTGCTGCCGCCCGCGGAGGCGCTGCCGTTCGCGCGGCGTTTCGCGGCCGCCGCGGGCGCGGCCGCGCGCAAGCCCTTGTACGTCGACTGCAATGCGATCAGTCCGGACTCCGTCAGGCGGATCGAGACGGTGCTCATCGAGGCCGGGTGCGCCTTTGCCGACATCGGCATCATCGGTCTACCCCCGCGCGAGGGGTCGCCGGCACCGCGCCTGTACGCGGCCGGTCCGGGGGCCGGGCGCCTCGACACCCTGCGTGATCATGGGCTCGAGGTACGCCGGCTCGAGGGGCCCGCCGGCACCGCATCCGCGCTCAAGATGGCCTATGGCGGCATCACCAAGGGGGTGGCCGCGGTCGCTTCCGCCATGATCCTCGGCGCCTCGCGCGCGCACGTCGCCGGGCACCTCGCGAAGGAGCTCGCGGACAGCGAGGGTCCGCTGCTCGCATCGTTGACGAAGCGCATCCCGGACATGCTGCCGAAGGCCTACCGATGGGTCGCGGAGATGCGCGAGATCAGCGAATTCTGCGCCGCGGATCCCGCGGCGGCCGCCATCTATGCCGGCGCGGCGGACTTCTACGCCCGCATTGCGGCGGATGTCGCAGGCCCGCGCGACTCCGCGGAGCAGCTCGAGCGCTTTTTCCGGGCTTAGCTCGCCGCCTCAGCTCGGCCTGCCTCGGCTCCCAGCCTCAGCTCGGCCGCCTTGGGCCGCCCGCCTCAGCTCGCCCGCCTCAGCTCGGCCTGCCTCGGCTCGCGGTCGTTAGCTCGCCGGGCTCAGCGTGCCGCGCGCGATCTGGTCGCGCTCCAGCGACTCGAACAGCGCTTTGAAGTTGCCCTCGCCGAATCCTTCGTCGTCGCGCCGCTCGATGAATTCGAAGAACACCGGGCCGATCAGGGTCTGCGAGAAGATCTGCAGCAACAGGCGCGGCTTGGCCCCGCCGGTGTTGCCGTCGATCAGGATGCCGCGCGCCTTGATCTCGGGGATGGAAAGCCCGTGCCCCGGCAGGCGTCCTTCCAGCATCTCGTAATAGCGGTCATTGGGCGCCGTCATCAACGGCACGCCGGCGCGCCGCAACGAATCGACGCTCGCGAGGAGATCGTCCGTCCCGAGCGCGATGTGCTGGATGCCCTCGCCGTTGAAGCTCATCAGGAACTCCTCGATCTGCCCCGTGCCCTTCGAGGCCTCCTCGTTCAGGGGGATGCGGATCAGGCCGTCCGGGGCGCTCATGGCGCGCGAGGTCAGCCCGGTGTACTCGCCCTTGATGTCGAAGTAACGGATCTCGCGGAAGTTGAAGATGCGCTCGTAGTACTCGGCCCAGAAGCCCATGCGGCCCCGGTACACATTGTGGGTCAGATGGTCGATGCTCTTGAAGCCGTGCCCGCGCGGGTGGCGCTCGACGCCCGGGAGGAACTCGAAGTCGATGTCGTAGATCGACTTGCCGTCCTCGAATCGATCGATCAGGTACAGGGGCGCGCCGCCCACCCCCCTGATCGCGGGCAGCCGCAGCTCCATCGGGCCGGTCGGGATGTCGATCGGCTGCGCGCCCTTGTCCAGCGCCCGCGCGAACGCCCGGTGCGAATCGGTGACCCGAAACGCCATGCCGCATGCGCTCGGTCCGTGCTCGGCGGCGAAATAGGCCGCCAGGCTCTTCGGCTCGCGGTTGACTATGAAATTGATGCTCCCCTGACGGTAGAGATCAACGTCCTTCGACCGGTGATGGGCGACGAGGGTGAAGCCGAGCTGCGCCAGCAGCGGCTCGAGCAGGCCCTCGCGCGGCGAGGCGAACTCGATGAACTCGAAGCCTCTGAGTCCCATGGGGTTGTCGTACAGATCGGGCATGTGCGCTGCGCTCCTGGGGCGGATGTTGAGCGATCCACGCCGGAAGATTACTATAGTGCGAACAGGGATTCGTGGCAGCGTACGAAGGGAGTATGTCCATGCGCACGTGGCTTCAGATTCCGATCGCCGCGTGCGTGCTCGCGCTGACGCTCTCTCCGGCGCTGGCGCAGCAAACGCTGACGGGCGTCGTGCACGCGGTCGACGGCAGCCCCACGTCCTTTGCCCACGTCCAGCTCCAAGGCAACGCCCTCTACGCCGCCGCCACCGACGTCGAGGGCAAATTCGTCGTCAAGGACCTCGTTCCGGGCTCGTTCTGGCGGATGGTGATCCGATAGATATCAGTCGTTGATGTCGAGCTACTTTCAATCGCCTGCCAAGGCGCAGAGCGACCCCACCACCTACGTGCGGATCGAGGAAGTGCCATACACGCCACGTGAGATCGGACGCCGCGGCCTTTGCGCCGGCGGGGCCCGGCGTGCATCCTATGCAGGCATGGCAGCCGCAAAGCAAAAAACCAGGTCGCCCGCGCGCGGCAAATCCTCCGCCCAGCGCGGCAAGCCCCGCCGGCGCGGCAAGCTCGCGCCCGGCAAGGGCCCGCGCGGCCTCGACGCCCGCGAGGTCGCGATCGCCATGGACAGCGCCGACATCGCCGGCGTCGTATCGCTGGTCGCCGAGATCGGCGGCGCCGCGCTCGGCGCCTACCGCGATCCCCTGGGCGGCCGGCCGCTGGTGCTGGCCTCCATCCCGCTCGCGGCGGTTCAGCCCACGCCCTTTCAGCGCGATCTGTCCCCGACGCACACCAAGCGTCTGGCGCAAAAGATCGACGAGGCCGCGGCGTTCCTCGATCCCCTGATCGTGGTGCGCGGCGAGGAGGGCCGGCTCTGGACGCCGAACGGCCGTCACCGTCTGGCCGCGGGCAAGATGCTCGGCCTCAAGCAGATCACCGTGCTCATCTCGCCGGACGAATCGCTCGCCTACCGCATCCTCGCGCTCAACACCGAGAAGGCGCACAACCTGCGCGACCGCAGCCTCGAGGTGATCCGCATGGCCCGCAGTCTCGCCAAGCGCCGTGCCGCTTCCAAGGAGTCCGACTTCACCGCGGAATTCGAGGCCCCCGAGCTCCTCACGCTCGGCATCGTCTACGAGAAGGTGTCGCGCTTCGCGGGCGGCGCGTACAGCGCCTTCCTGAAAAAGGTCGATCGCTTCAACGAGCGCACTCTCGCGGTCTCCCTGCGCGAGCGCGAGGGCTTCGCCTCGCGCCTGATCGCGATCGACATTCAGGTCAAGCGGGTGATCGAGAGCCTGCAGAAGCGCGGCTTCAAGTCGCCGTATCTGCGCAACTACGTCGTCGCCCGCATCAATCCCGTCCGCTTCCACAAGGTGAAGAAAGGCGACGCCAAGCCGCCGATGCCGCTCGGCGAGGCGTTGACCCGCATGGCCGCGGCCGCCAAGAATTTCAAGGTCGAATCGGTGTCGAGCGCGGACCTTGCCTGGGTGTCGGTCGGGGCGGGATCCGACTAGCGTCGCACGCGGCCCTCGAGCGGGATCAGGCACCCGCTCATGAGGCCCGCCTCCTTCGCCGTCAGCAGCCACATCAGCTCCGCGATCTCGGCCGGCGGCGTCCACGAGGCGGGATTCGCCTTCGGCATGTCCGCGCGGTTCTCCGGGGTGTCGATGACCGTCGGCATGATGCAAAAGACGCTCACGCCGGTGCCGGCGAGCTCTTCCGCCATGCTCTCGGTGAAACGCAGCACCTCGCCCTTGCTCGCCGCATAGGCGGCCATGCGCGCGTGCCCGTGGACGCTCGCCGCCGATCCGATGTTGAAGACGACGCCGTCGGCCGCCTCGATCATGTGCGGCACCACGGCCTTGACCGCGCTCAGCAGCGTTCCGGCATTGAGCTCGTTGAAGCGGTTCCAGACTTCCCGCGGCATCTTGTGCACCGGCTCCCCGTAGTGAAACCCGCCCGCGATGTTGCACAGGATCTGGATGCCGCCGAAGCGCGCGAGCGCCGTCTCGACGCCGCGCCGGACGGCGTCCTCATCGCTCAGGTCCGCCGCCAAGAGCATCCGGTCCGCGGACTCGCCCGGATAGGCGGCACGCAGGCTCTCCAACGTGCGCCCGAGCAGCACCAGCCGCGCACCGTGCGCCGCGAACGCCTGCGCCGTCGCCGCGCCGAGATTTCCCGCGGCGCCCGTGATCATCGCCACCGGACCGGAATTCTGTGCCATAGCGCCTCCGCTCATCGCCGTGATCGAGGAGCATCGGACTGTACGTCCGCGCAACGTCCGAGTCCACGCCGGTGCTCCGCAAACCCGCGCCGAGGCCAGGCGGCGTTGGCATCAATCGGTCGGCGGCAGGTGCACCGTCACCATCGCCTCGTGAAGCTGCTTCACGCACGCGGAGAAGTCGCTCCTCTCCGGGTCCAACCCCAAGGACGCGCAGGCGAGGTGCTCGCGCCGCGCGGCCGGCACGATCGCCCGATCCGACCGCACCTCACACTCGAACAGGCCGGCGGAGCCGTCGGACAGTTGCCTGGCGACGCACGCGCCGCGCGCATCCGCGAGCGCCTGCTCGCGCGCCATCCGGTCCTGCGAGCCCGAGAGGCTCGCGACGCAGTCCGAATATTGCGCGCTCCGGGACGAGAGTCCCATCACGCTCTCGCAGACGCCGCGCGCCTGCGCCGACGCGGCGGAGTCCGCGGCCCCGGGCCGGGTCGGTTGGAGCGCGGCGCAGCCGCCGAGGATGCAGGCGAATGCGCCTAGCGAGACCGCCGCGCGGGCTCGGGATGATGTCGTCATGAAAGGCTCCTGGGGGAACGTGAGGCTCATGCCCGACGGACCGTCGGGCCGGCCGTTTTATTCCATGGACGAGCTGGATTGTGTCCGAGCGCTCGAAGGTCCCCCTGTCCAAGCGGCTCTTTGCCGCCTGCCTGTTTTGCTCCAGCAGCAAAGGCATCGGCTCGCACCCGCTTCACAGCACGCTCGGCGTAACCTTTTTATTTGCAGGGATTGATCGGCTTGAGCTCGACGCGCCGGTCGAGGCCGTCGCTCGCGTCGTCCCGCCCGTTGCCGATCAGCGTCTCGCGCGACCCCATGCCCGCGGCGACCGTGCGGTTCTTGAGCTGCGGTCTCTCATCCTCGAGGCGGGTCTGCACGTACTCGGCGCGCAACAGCGAAAGGCTGTCGTTCATGGCGGCCGGCCCCGTCGGCCCGGTGTGTCCGATGATCTGCAGGCACGCCTGGGTTTCCTGCGCGCGGGCCGCGATCTGCTCGAGCCAGACGTCATAGCTCGCGCTGAACTCGCTGTCCGTGGCGAAGCGCACGGAGCCCGGCCGGAACAGGAACTTCACCGCGAGGCGGTTCTTGCGCAGCCCAAAGTCCACGAGATCGCGGAAGGCGTCCGCTGCCGGTCCGGCACGGCCCAGCTTGAAGAGCGCGAGATAGATGCCGTTGTACACGCGCAGCTGATCGCCGGATGGCGACTTTCGCGCGGTGCGGTACAGATCGAGCGCATCGGCGTACCTGCCCGCGTCATACGTATCGCCCGCCTCGTTGATGAGCGCCGCCGTGAGCAATCCTCCGAGATAGGCGGGACTGATCGGATCGCCCACCTTGCTGCCCTGGCAGTTCGCCACGTACGCCTGGACGCTGGGATCGTCGGTCCACGCCGGACTGTCGCGGAAGATCGCCGTCGGCGTGGGATCGGCATCCCGGATCGGGACGCGCGCCACCGAGCGGGCGACGACCTTGCCGCTGTCGAGATCGAGCAGCACCAGGCAAAACCAGAAGGCTTCACGATCGCCCGCCGGCTTGATCTGCCCGTTCACCGACGTGAACGTTCCCGCCAGCACCCGCGCGTGCTTTCTCAAGGTCTCCGACGTGATCCGCTGCAGCGAATAACGCGGGAAGTCGCGTTTGACGATGCCCTCGATCTGCGCCTGGATCGCCTGCGTCGCCTTGGATCGATAGCCCGTGCTGCCGTCGATCAAGGGATCGATCACGAGCGGAATCGGCTCGGTGCCGGACGCCGGCGCGCCGTTGAACACCGAGTAGGTCGTGTACCCGATCGCCGCGTCGAAGCTGAGGAGGGGCGGCACCGAGCCCGCGCTCGGCGAGCCGGCGGATGTCGCGGGCGCCGCACCGGCCGCCGGCGCAGCGGTAGCCGTGGGTGCCGCACCGACCGGCGACGCCGCTGCGGCCGTGCTCGAAGCGGCGGCCGAGGCGACTCCCGCCGCCGCGACGAAGACCGCGACGGCGAGATGGACCACGCCCGCCGGCGCGCTCGCGAGCGGTGCCCGCCGCGCGCTACTGGCAATGCGCGATGAGATAGGCCTTGTCATCGCCACTCAACGAATCTCCGATCTGAGCCCGCTCCAGAATCGCGTTGCAGCGGGTATCCGTCCGCGTCGCGGCTGCATCCTGGCCGGGCGGCGGTTGGGCGGCCGCGCCGCGCGGCGCGGCCTTTGCCCGATGCGATGCCGGCGACGCGACCGCGGGCCGCGGCGGCGCCTGTTGCACCGGCGGCGTCCCCGCCATTCCCGCCGGCGCCGCCGCGGCGGTCGTCGCCCCGGCCCCGCTGTGAAAGAAAAAATCACCCTGGACCGAGGACTCCGACCACGGCTGCTGCGCGCCATGGGTATCGACCTTCACCGTGCGGATGACCTGCTTGTACATCTCCTCGAGCGGAACTCCCGGCTCCGCCATGGCCTTCACCAGCTCGCCCGTGAACACGCCGTTGGCGCCGAGGCGGCCGTCCTGCGCCGTCTGCCCGGGTGCCGCCGCGTAGGCGATGAAGGTGCCGCTCGGCGCATTCATGCGCGCGAGTCCGCGCTCCGCGCCGCGGCTCTTCGGCAAGGGATTGTTGCGGCAGGCGTCCAGGATCACGATGTTCATCTCGTTCTGCGCCTCCTCCAGCGCGTGAAGTACGCGCCCGACATCGAATGCATTGGCCTCGAGGTCCGGAACCGATTGAATGTCGGCATCGACCGGAATCAGGTAGTTGGCGCCGTCGACCTGCATGCCGTGTCCCGCGTAGTAGAACAGCCCCACCGAATGCGGATCCTTGCGCAGCCGGCCGGCGAACTCGTCCAGCGCGCGGTAGAGCTGGACGCGCGTGGCGTCGATCCGCACGATGGTCGTGAAGCCCGCGGACTC
>DATAUO010000017.1:0-10811 GCA_036268215.1 Steroidobacteraceae bacterium | reverse complement strand
GGCCCCGGCGAGCGCCCAGTGATTGAGCGCAAGCGAGGCCGGTGCTTGATAGGTCTTGGCCCGGCCCTCGGCGAACCCGCCGGCGGAGCTGAAATTCTCGGCGCGCTTATACCCGATATAGGTCTCGGGCGAGCCTTCGTGCGACATGTCGGGTGCCGCCTTGACGCCGGTCGTGGGCGCCGGCTCCACGCCCGCGGGCGGCAGGTCGGTATGACCCGCCGCGATCAGCAGTGTGCGAATGATCTGCTCGGATTCGGCGTAGCCGCCCTCGCCGAAGTGGTGCGCACGGATGCGCCCCTGGGCGTCGATGAAATAGTGCGCGGGCCAATACTGATTGTTGAAGCCCTGCCAGATCGCATAGTTGTCGTCGAGCGCCACCGGATAGCGAATGCCGAGATCCGCGACCGCGCGCCGCACGTTGCCGAGGTCCTTCTCGAAGGCGAACTCCGGCGCGTGCACGCCGAGGACCACCAGGCCGTGATCCTTGTACTTCGCGTACCAGCCGGAGACGTACGGCAGAGCGCGCAGGCAATTGATGCAGGAGTAGGTCCAGAAGTCGACCAGCACCACCTTGCCGCGCAGGCTCTGTATGGTGAGCGGCGGCGAGTTGAGCCAGGCGGTGGCGCCGCCGAGAGGGGGCAACTCACCCTCGACACCGAGCTTCGCGCCCGCGGCATCGGCGGCGTCCGGCACGCCCGCGGCACCCGCCGACGACGACGCGCCGCCCGCAGCCGCGATCGCGGCCCCGCCGGATTTTCCGTCGACTGCGGAAGCGGACGCCGCGGTGACCAGCGATTGCTCGATACGATTCGTGCCCGCGAGCGAGATCCGCGTGAGCACCGTCGAGTCCCACCCGAGCGCGATGGCGGCAACCGCGAGGAGCACGGCCACCCCCAGACCGCGGCGCACCCATTCTCCGGCGCCGAGCGATCGCTTGAGCGCCGCGAACACCCGGCCGCCCGCGAGAATCGCCACCGCGAGCGAAGTCGCAGCGCCGGCCGCATAGGCCAGGAGCAGCAACGAGGTCCGCGCATTCGGCCCCGAGATCGCCGCACCCGTGAGCACGAGGCCCAGGATGGGCCCCGCGCACGGCGCCCACAGCAGCCCCGTGGCGACGCCGAGCAACACCGACTGCACCGGCCCGAGATCCGCCCCGCCGCCGCCGGCCGCGCTCAGGCGGTTCCCGAGGGCGACGAACGGACGCGCCGCCCAATCCGAAAGACGCCGCGACAGCAGCGTCAGCGCGAACAACACCATGAGGAGCAGCGCAAGCATGCGGCCGTACTGGTTGAGGCCGACGGCCCACGCGCCGCCCACGGCGGCCAGCGTCGCGATGCCCGCGAAGGTCACCGCCATGCCCGCCAGCATTGGCAGACCGTTCGAGACGAATCTCCGGTCCGAGCGCGCGAATACGAACGGCAGCACCGGCAGGATGCAGGGGCTCAGGATGGTGAGCACACCGCCGAAAAACACCAATAGGAACAAAGTCATTTGTTGTACGCTCTCCTGCCGAGTAGACCGGGGCGAACCCCGAAAGATTACCCCATGCTGGCCGCCGAAGCCTTCATCACCTGTGCCGTCACGGGCTCCGCCGACTCGGTACGCAAGAATCCGAACGTTCCGGTCACTCCGGCGCAAATCGCCGCGTCCGCGCTCGACGCGCATGCCGCCGGTGCGGCCATTGTTCACCTGCACGTGCGTGATCCGCAAACGGGCCTCGCAAGCCGCGATCCCGGGCTGTTCCGCGAGGTGGTCGAGACGATCCGCGCCCGCAACGGCGACGTGATCTTGAATCTGACCGGCGGCATGGGCGGCGATCTCATGCTCGGGCCCGACAGCGCGCCGCTCGAGTTTCGGCCCGGCACGGACCTCGTCGGATCCGCCGCGCGCATGGCGCATATCGTCGAGCTCGGGCCCGAAATCGGCAGCCTGGACTGCGGGTCGCTCAACTTCGATGAGTTGCTGTATGCCACGACCCCGAGCATCCTGCGCACGATGGCGCGCGCCTACCGGCAAAAAGGCGTGCGCCCCGAGCTCGAGGTCTTCGAGCTCGGGCACATCGAGCTCGCCAAGCAGCTGCTCGCCGAAGGATTGATCGACCCGCCGGCGCTGTTCCAGCTCTGCCTCGGCATCAAGTACGGCGCTCCCGCCACCGCCGAGGCGATGAAGGCCATGCGCGACGCACTGCCTGCGGGCTCGGTCTGGTCCGCCTTCGGCCTCGGCAAGCTGCAGATGCCCATGGCGGCACAGGCCGTGCTGCTCGGCGGCAACGTGCGCGTCGGGCTCGAGGACAACCTCTATCTCGACAAGGGCGTGCTCGCAACCAACGCGCAACTGGTCGAGCGTGCGCGGGCCATCATCGAATTGCTCGGGGTGAAGGTGCTGAGCTCCGCGGAGGCGCGGGCGCGGCTCGGGCTTTCTCGCGGTAGCTGACGGCTCCGCGGCCGCCGGGCAAGCGAACCGCTACGTTCCGCAAAACGTCTTCGTGACCCTTTGCTCCGCCCGCGGCGGCTCCGCGTAGGCCTCGAATTCCCTCCGTGCCTCGAACGGCCGCGACAGCACCGCCGCCAGCTCCTCGAACGGCCCGAAGTCGCCGTTCTCGACCGCCGCGACGATCGCCTGCTCGATGCGATGGTTGCGAGGAATGTACACGGGGTTGACCGCGCGCATGCGGGCGGCGCGCTCCTCCGGCGGGGTCGGATCGCGCGCAAGCCGGGACTGCCAGCGCTCCGACCATGCATCGAAGCCGGGAGTGGCAAGCAGGCCGCTCATGTCCGCCTCGCACAAGCGCCGGAACGTCACCGTGAAGTCCGCCTCGCCCTTGTGCATGACGTCGAGCAGCGTCTCGATCAATCCGCCGTCTCCGTCCTCGCGCGACGCGACCAACCCGATCTTCGCGCGCATGCCATCGAGCAGCCGCCGCGAATATCCCGGCCCGAACTCCCCGAGCACCTCGCTCGCCAGCGCCACGGCCCGATCCGTGTCCGCATCGATCAAGGGCAGCAGCGTCTCGGCGAATCGCGTCAGATTCCACGCCGCGACGTGCGGCTGATTGCCGTAGGCGTAGCGCCCGCGGCTGTCGATGGAGCTGAATACCTTGGCCGGATCGAATTCATCCATGAAGGCGCAGGGTCCGAAGTCGATGGTCTCGCCGCTGACGGCCATGTTGTCCGTGTTCATCACGCCGTGGATGAACCCCACCTGCATCCACCGCGCGATCAGCTCGGCCTGCGCAAGCATGACGGCGCGGAGCAATTCGAGATGCGGCCGCTCGGCCGACTGGAGCCCGGGGTGATGGCGGGCGATCGCATAGTCCGCCAGGGTTCGCAGCGCCTCCAGGTCGCCTCGCGCGGCGAAGTACTGGAAGGTGCCGACGCGCACGTGGCTGGCGGCGACGCGCGTCAGCACGGCGCCGGGCAGCGGGACCTCGCGATACACGCTTTCGCCCGTGGTGACCGCGGCGAGCGTGCGGGTGGACGGGATGCCGAGCGCGTGCATGGCCTCGCTCACCAGGAATTCCCGCAGCACCGGCCCCACCGCCGCCCGCCCGTCCCCTCCGCGCGAATAAGGAGTTCGTCCGCTGCCCTTCAGCTGGACGTCGTACGAGCGCCCGTTGCGGGCGACTGCATCGCCGAGAAGAATGGCCCGGCCGTCGCCGAGCTGCGGGACGAAGACGCCGAACTGGTGGCCCGCGTACGCGGCGGCGATCGGCCGCACGCCGCAGGGCGCCGCGTTGCCCGAGAACAGGCGCGCCTGCGCTTCCGGCGTCAGCGCATCCGCGCCCAGCCCGAGCTCGTCCGCCAGCGCCTCGTTGTACTTGATGAGCCGAGGATTCGCGACTGGAACCGGGTCGAGCCGCGCGTGAAAACGCTCGGGCAACGCGGCGTAGGCGGCAGGGTGCAGCCCCGGGAGCGGAATGCAGTCACCGACCGAGCGCATCGGCCACCCGATAGGCGAACACCGACGGGGCCAGGAACCAGGGCGTGCCGAAGTAGTAGGGCCGCGACGGGAACGGCAATCCATCGAGCGCGGTCCGCCCATCCGGGTGACCCGTCATCTGTTGGCCGACACGCATGCCGAGATACGGTGCCGTAGGCACGCCCTGTCCGCAATAGCCCATGCAATACCACGCACCCTCGTGGCGTCCGAGGTGCGGAAGCGCGTCGAAGGTATAGGCCACCCATCCGACCCACGCGTGGGTCACCTCGACATCCCGAAGCTGCGGCAGGACCTGCTCCACCATCCGCCTCAGCCGGCCGACGCAGGCCAAGGGATCCCGCTCCGACAGCGCGGCTCGGCCGCCGAAAATGATGCGCTCGCCGTCCCATGACGGGCGGAAGTACACGACCACGCGTCGGGAGTCGACGATGTTGCGCCCGCGCGGAATGAGCGCGCGCACGCGCTCCTTGCCGAGCGGGGCCGTGGCGATCTGATAGCTGCCGATCGGAATGACCCGGCGTCGATGCCATGGAGACAAGGGACCCGAGTATCCGTTGGTTGCGAGCAGCACTTGGCGGGCGCGCACGATCCCGCGATCGGTCAGCACCTCGAAGCCGTCGCCCGCGGCTTGAATGGCGCGCACCCCGCAGCGCCCGACGATCCTCGTCCCGGCGGCGCGCGCGCGCTCGAGCAGCCCAAGCAGGAGGCGCGTCGGATCCACGGACGCATCGTCGGGATAGACGCAGCCGCCGTGATAGAAGTCGCCCGCGATCTCCTCGTGCTGCCGCGCCTTCGGCACCACTTCGATGCGCTGCTCGAGACCTCGCGGCTGGCTGCCGGCATCCCTTGCCATGCGCTCGAAATGGCCCGGCGTATGCGCTCCGAAGAAGCAACCGTCCTCGCGCCATCCGCAATCGATCTCGCTCCGCGCCAGCGAGCGGAGGTATTCGACCGCCGCAAGGCCCTCACGGCAGATTCCGAACGCGCGGTCGGCGCCGAGCTTCGCCGCGAGCGCCTCGAACGACGGCTTGATGCTGTAGGCGACCTGGCCCCCGTTGCGGCTCGAGCACCCCGCGCCGAGCGTGCCGGCATCGAGCACCAGCGTGATCCTGCCGGCCGCGGCCGTCTCGCGCGCCGCGGCCAGGCCCGTGTATCCCGCGCCGACCACGAGCACATCGACGTCCGAAGGCAGGCCGATCTGAGCGCCGCCGTCGCCCGATCGGGCTCCGTCCCGCCAGACTTCACGATCCATCCACCACGGCGTGGTCGAGATCTCGCCGGGCATGACGGCTAGGCGTCCACCGGCGCCGCGTGCCCCGGCGCGCCGCGGGTCGCCAGCCATGAGCCGAGCAGGATCGTCACGAACGCGAGCACTCCGCCGGCGCCCAGGCGCTCATGCAGGAGCGCAACTCCGAGCAGCGTCGCAACGGCCGGGTTGATGTAGGTGATGACGGCGGCGCGCGACGCGCCGGCATGCGAAACGAGATAGAACATCAGCAGCATCGCGACCGCCGTGCACACGATCCCGAGCGCCCCCATCGATGCCAGCACCGCGGTCGAAGGCAAGTGCGGCGGCAGCGACAGGAGCGCGGGAACCGCGAGCACCGCGCTCGCGACAGCCAAGCTCGCCGCGAGCGGGCCGACGGAGTCGAGCTCGCGCATGTGGCGCTGGATGATCAACGGCCCGATCGCATAGCCGAGCGCCGCGACGAGTATGCACGCCACTCCCAGCCAGCCGAGCGGCCAGGAGATCGCGCCGAGGCCGAGCAGCGCGGCGACGCCGGCGAAGCCCATCCCCAGGCCGAGCGACCGCAGCACGCCGAGCGGCTCGTGCACACCGAAGAAGCGCTGGATGAGCGCCACCCAGAACGGCACCATCGCGATCAGGATGCCGGCCACGGACGAGCTGATCCAGCGCTCTCCGAGCGATATCAGGCAGAACGGGATCACGAACTCTGCCAGCGAGAACGCGAGGATCGCCGGCCGCAGGGCCTTGGGAAAGCCCAGCGCGCCGCGCCGCCAGGCGATCGGCAGCAGGATCGCCGCGCCGAGCACGATTCGCCCGAACGCGACCAGCACGGGCGAGAGCTCCTGCACAGAGATCTTGACCAGGAAATAGGGCAGGCCCCAGATGATGCCGAGCGCAGCGAACGCCCCCCAAGCTCTAAAACTCACGCCCGCAAAAACCCCCGATTGGATCGTCCTCATCCTACCAGGGATCGTCAGCAGGCACCTACAGATGCGTCGGCGAACGAGCACAGCACAATCGGCCAACGATCACGCCGACACGCGCAGCGCTCCTGCGCGTCGCGCTCGCTCCCTCGCGCTAAAATCTGCCTAAAGAGCGAAAGGTTGGAGACGGTGTCATGGCGTTTTTTCACGGCGGTCGCGGATCCCTGCATTATCTGATACGTGGTCAAGGCGAGCCGTTGATGCTGATTCATGGCCTCGGATGCAGCGGGGCCGACTGGGCCTTCCAGGTGGCGGTGCTCGAAAAGCGCTTCAAGCTCATCGTTCCGGACCTGCCGGGCAGCGGCCACAGCGCGCCTCCGGCGGACGGCTATTCGATTGCGGGCTTCGCGGCCTCCCTCTGGGAATTACTCGATCATCTCGGCATCGCGCGGATCAATCTCGTCGGTTTCTCGCTCGGCGGCGCGGTCGCCCTCGAGATGGCCGCAGTGCGCCCGCGGTCCGTGCCGCGGCTCGGCCTCATCAACAGTCTTGCCACCTACCGAACCCATGATTGGCGCAAGTGGCTGGAAGCATATGTCTCGGCCACGCTGGTGCGGCTGCTCGGCATGCGGCGCACCGCCCGGCTCCTGGCGCTGCGGCTGTTCCCCGAGCCGTGGCAACGCGCCATCCGCAAGCACGCGGCGGCGGCGGTCGGAGCGGTGCCGGCAAGCCGCTACCTCGGCGCCGGAATGGCGCTGGCGCGCTGGGCCATCTTGGACCGTCTCGATCGGCTCGAGAGCCGCATCCTCTTGATCGCGGCGGAGAACGATTTCACGCCGCTCGCCGAGAAGCGCGAGCTCGCGCGCAAGCTCGATGCGGACATCGTCGTGATACGCGGCTCGCGGCATGGAACGCCGTTCGATTCGGTGCAGGCAACCAATGCAAGCCTGCTCGCGATGCTGACCGACCGGCCGCTCCCCCTTCGGTCGCGGCTGGTACGCGACGCGCCGGGCGGCGCTCTCGAGATCTCCCTGGCCGGCAGTATCGTGGAAGAGCACGCCGCGAGCGGACATCGCTCGACGGCGTTCGCGGTCGCGCGTCAACAGGCCGAAGCCGCTCGTGGGCCGGTCAGCGTCCCGCGCTGAACGCCGCGAGCATGTCGGTCTCCCCGCTGCGATCGGTCTCGGCGTTGTCGCAGAGCAGCTCGATGCACCGCTCGGCGGCCATCGGCCGGGCGAACAGGTAGCCCTGCCCGACCGTGCAGCCGACCCGCCGCAGGATCTCCGCCTGCTGATAGCCCTCGATGCCCTCTGCAATGACCTGGATGTTGAGGTGCCGGGCGATGGCGACGATGGCGCTGACGATGGCGAGGTCGTTCGAGTCCGTGACGAGATCGCGCACGAAGCTGCGGTCGATCTTGAGCGCATCGACGCGCCAATGCTTCAGGTAGCTCAAGCTCGAGTAGCCGGTGCCGAAGTCGTCGATCGCGATCTTGATGCCGACATCGCGCAGCCGTGCCATGGTGTCCTGGCGGTTTTCCCCGCTCGGGTTGCGCGAATCGAACATCGCGCGCTCGGTCATCTCGAGCTGCAGCATGTCCGGGCGGATATCGCGGGCCTTGAGCAGGCTCGCGATCGTCGTCTGCAGGTCGCCGCGCTGCAGCTGCGCGGGCGCGATGTTGAGCGACATCGGCACGAGCGGCACTCCGGCATCGCGCCAGGCGCTCATGTCCTGCAGCGTCCGATTCAGGACGAAGTTGCCCATGGGCACGATCAGGCCGGTCTCCTCCGCCACGGGTATGAACTGGTCCGCGGGAATCATGCCGTGGGTCGGGTGACGCCAGCGCATCAGCGCCTCGAGCCCGACCACCTTGCGCGTCTGCAGATTGATGAAGGGTTGATAGTGCACGTCGAGCTGTCCCAGCCGCAGCGCCTCGCGCAGCGAAGCCTCCACGGCAACGCGGTGCTTGAGCTTGCGGTTCATGACCTGGCTGAACATCTGCACGTTGTTGCGGCCGCGATCCTTGGCCTGGTACATGGCGGTGTCCGAGTGCTTGAGCAGCTCCACCATGTCCGTGCCGTCGCGCGGGAACATGCTGACCCCGACGCTGCCCGTCGTCTGCAGCGGCTGATCGTCGATCACGATGGGCTGATTCAGGATCTCGATGATGCGCGCCGACCCTTGGGTTACCTCGTCGTACGACTTCACGCTCTGGAACACGACCACGAATTCATCCCCGCCCATGCGGATGACGACGTCCGACTCCCGCACCACCTGGCGCAGCCGCTTGGCGACCTCCTGCAACAGCTTGTCGCCGGTCTCGTGTCCGCGCGTATCATTGACGTGCTTGAACCGGTCCAGGTCGAGGAACACGACGCCGAGCATGGTGTTCGCCGCCCGCGCTTCCGCGATCGCCTGCGGCAGAAACGAGGTCAGATAGTGCCGGTTCGGCAGCCCCGTCAGCTGATCGTGATGAGCCATCCGATCGAGCCGCGTTTGATTGTCGATGAGCTGCTGCTGAACCTTCTTGCGCAGCGAGATGTCCTGCGTCACGTACGCGAGCACGTCGCGCCCGCCGATCTCGAGCGCATTGCAGCGGACCTCGACCTCGACCCGCGCGCCGCTCTTGCACCGCTGCTGCATGGTCGTCGCGACCTGGGAGGTGGCATCGCGCAATCGCACGATCACGGTGTCCGCGGACCCGTTGCCGTCCGCGAACAGGTCCTGCAGCGTCATCGAGCGCAGCTCGCCCTCCGTGTAGCCGACCGCGGCCGAGAATGCCGGATTCGCGTACAGAACGGCGCGGGTCTCGGCATCCGCGATGACGGTGCCGTCGTTGGATTGGTCGATGATCGCCTTGAACGGCGCGTCCGGCTGCCCAAGGTGCGGCATCAGGGCGCGAGCGAGCCAGGTTCGAATCCGCGAATTCGACATAATCAGCGCAAAGTCTCTTGAATTTCAGCCAGTATCTTTCATATCGCGGGAGGCGACCGATATGCGGAACACAGTCCGGTGTAGGAATGCGCGAACTTCCCCGCGGCCGGGGCGGGCGGGTCAAGGATCGGGCCTTTCGGCCGATAACCCTTGGCAAAGGTCCCCCGACACGAGCGCGTACAATGAGCGGTCATGTCTGCCATCCGGGTGAGCGTGCGTCTCGATACCAGCCTCGAGACACTGCTCGAGCGTGCGCCCCCCTCCCCCGGCCCCCGCGTTCTCGCAACCGTGGTCGCGACCGCCGGATCGACCTATCGCAAGGCCGGGGCGCGCATGCTCATCATGGCGGACGGGAGCTATCTGGGCCTCCTGAGCGGCGGATGTCTCGAGTCGGACCTGATGCTGCACGCCCGGGAGGTCATGGACAGCGGGATTGCGCGCGCCATCGAGTACGACATGCGCGGACCTGACGACGTGCTGTTCGGAATCGGCGCGGGCTGCGAGGGAGCGATGCGGGTGCTGCTCGAGCCGGCCGCGGCGCCGGACCCGGCATTCGTCGCGCTCGAGGCGGCGGAGCGCGTGACTCGCACCGGCCGGCCGGCCGTATTGATCTGCGTGCATGAGTCGCGCGACATGACCCTCGGCACCTATGCCGGTCTCGATCCCCTTCCGCCGGCGCTCGAGAGGGCCGCGCGGGAGTCCTTGCTCGAGTGCAGATCGTTGAGCGTCGACGCAGCCGACGGCGGCGGGCGGGCGCGCGCGCTCGTGCAATTCCTGGCGCCGGTTCCGCACTTGCTGGTCTGCGGCGCCGGGCCCGACGCGCAGCCCGTGGTCGCCGCCGCGCGCGGCCTCGGGTGGCGCGTGACCGTCGTCGATCATCGTCCAGCCTACGCGCAGCCGGACAATTTCCGCGGAGCGGACGTGCGCTTGTGCGAGCCCCGCCTGCTGCGCAGCGTCGTCGATCTCGAGCAATGCCACGCCGCGGTGGTGATGAGCCATCAGCTCGCCTGCGACGCCGCGTACCTGCGCGGACTGGCGCAGGGCAGCCTGCCGGCCTACGTGGGATTGCTGGGACCCGGAGCCCGCCGGTCGCGGCTCGCCTCCGAGCTCGGGCCGCAGGCCGAGGCTTTGAAACGCAGAGTTCGCGGGCCGGTCGGCATGGACATCGGCGCCGTCACGCCCGAAGGAATCGCGCTCGCCATCGTCAGCGAGATCCATGCGTGGCTCGCGGGCCGCGGGGGCGCGGGAGATGATTTGTCCGGTGCCGCGGGATGATGCCACCCGGCGCGCCATGGCGTAGACTCGGTCTCGAACGGACTCCCGCGCGCGCGATGAGAACCAGAAACAAGGTGCGGGGTTCGCGCCCGTTGGCCAGCAGGGGGACTTCCATGCTCAAGTTCGCGCGATTTAGCATTGCCGCCTTCGCCGTGCTGCTGACTGCGTGCGGCTCGAGCACCCAGACTTCGACGCCCGCGAGCTCGACGGCCCGCGGAACGCTGTCTGAGAATCCGCCGTTCCGCATCGCCTCGCTCGACGCGGCCGCGTTCACGGCGCAGCTCAACGCCACGGCGACGGGGGCACAGCTGCTCCAGATCACCGGCAATGCAGCCTGCGGCGTGGATTTCTACTACGTGCGATTCTGGACCGTGGGCGGCGCCGGCGAAGCCACCGAGTCCTCGGGCGCATTGATGGGACCCGCGAGCCTGGGCTCGGTGCCTTACGACGGTCAGGTGATCGCCACCGCGCGCTGGCTCGCGCCGACGCTG
>DATAUO010000016.1:0-1908 GCA_036268215.1 Steroidobacteraceae bacterium | reverse complement strand
CGATGCGCATCGCGAAACCGAAGCCTGGATGCAGCACCTCCTGCATCGCGAGCAACGCGCGCCCGGCGGTGTTCTGCGCCGGATCGGTCGGCAGATTCTCCGCAACGCCGGTGACCTCGGTGACGGTGACGCCTCTCGCCTCCGTGCGGCTCACCGTGACCCGATCGCCCAAAGCGCCCATCGAGAATCCCAGAATATCGAACCCAATGGCGACGTTGCCGACCGACGCCGGCGCGAAGGCGGTGGCCCAGCGCGGGGTACTGCTCAAAGTCGCGCCCCAAGGTACGCGGAGAGGCGCAGGAGATCGGCGAACACACCGCCCGCCGTCACTTCCGGACCGGCCCCGGGTCCCTGGACGATCAGCGGATTGTCGCAATAGCGGCGGGTGGCAAAGCGCACCACGTTGTCGGTGAGCGCGATGTTGGCGAAGGGATGCTTCGCATCGAGCTCCACGAGGCCGACCGTCGCCACCCCCGTGGGCGCTCGCGCGTCCGCGGAGCCACGCTCGCAAGTGACGCGTCCGAGATAGCGCAGCACTTTGCCGCGCGCGCGGGCCGCCTCCAGCCGCTCGCGCATCGCCGCATCGTGGCGCGGCAGGCGCCCCATGAACTCCTCGATCGAGCCGCTCTCGAGCCCCGCGGGCACGAGACTCTCGATCCTGACGTCGGCGAGCTCGAGCTCGAGACCCATCTCGCGGCCGAGGATGATGAGCTTGCGGGCGACGTCCATGCCGGAGAGGTCATCGCGCGGATCGGGCTCCGTGTAGCCGCGCTGGCGCGCATCCCGGACGATGTCGGAGAACGAGGTGCGTCCGTCGTAGATGTTGAAGAGATAGGCGAGCGTGCCGGAGAAGATGCCCTCGACGCTCGTGATCTCATCGCCGGTCTCTCTCAGGTCGCGCAGGGTGTGCACGACCGGCAGCCCCGCGCCCACGGTCGCCTCGTAGAGGTAATGCGCGCCGCCGGCGCGGCGGGCCTCGTGCATGGCGCGATAATAGGCGAGGTCGGCGCTGTTGGCTTTCTTGTTGGGTGTCACGATGTGCATGCCGTCGCCGAGCCACGCCGCATAGCGGCTGGCGATCTCGGCGCTGGCGGTACAGTCGATGACGACCGAGTGCGGCAGGTAATCGACGTGCACGTGCTCGATGAAGCGATCGAGGTTGGCGGCCACGCCATGCTCTTCGTACTCCGTGCGCCAGCGCTCGAGCGGAATGCCGGTCTCGGCCAGGACCATCCGCCTGGAGCCGAGAATGCCCCGCACCCGCAGGTCGATCTTGAACTGCTCCCGCAGCCGCTCGCTCTGCGAGGCCAGCTGATCGAGCAATACCCGCCCGACGGTGCCCGGTCCGATGACACCGATCGAGATGGTATGAGGTGAGAGGTAAAGACCGGAATGGATCGCGCGTAACGCGCGTGACGCCTGTCGACCTTCAACCACGACGGAGATGTTGCGTTCCGATGCGCCCTGAGCGATGGCGCGCACGTTCACACTTGCAGTGCCGAGAGAGTTGAAGACCTTCGCCGCGACGCCCGGTGTTCCCGCCATGCCGTCGCCGACGATGGCGAGGATCGCCAGGTCGGGATCGATCTCGACGCTCTGGATCTGGCCCTCCTTCAGCTCCCGCTCGAATGCCTGGCGGACCAGCGCGGCGGCGCGGTCGCCCTGCTCGTGCGGGATGGCGCAGCAGATCGAGTGCTCGGAGCTGCCCTGGGAGATGAGGATGACCGAGATGCCCTCCTCGCGCAGCGCGCCGAACAGGCGGTGCGCGGTTCCCGGCACACCGATCATGCCGGCGCCCTCGAGATTGATCAGCGCCACCCGATCGATGCTCGCGATCCCCTTCACCGGCAGCGCCGAGGTCGGCTGCGCGCAGATGAGCGTACCCGGCTTCTGCGGCGCGAAGGTATT
>DATAUO010000015.1:0-2031 GCA_036268215.1 Steroidobacteraceae bacterium | reverse complement strand
TCGCCCCGAGCCACGAGATTCCATCGACCGGCGGTGCGTCGCGGCCGCCGGCCGCCCCTACATCATTCTGCGCGACACCTACGCCGGCACGATCGCCCATGCCGGCGTCACGGTCCCCGCGGGCACCTCGCCGTACAAATTCGTCGCCATGGCCTGCGGCAACAAGACGCCCGACTGTCCGAGGATCAACGACGCCATCAGGCCGCCGCGATCTCCGCCGCTCGCGCCGATATGATGGGCTCCGCCACCCTCGTTCCGGCTCGATCAGCGCAACGGTTCACCGATCGAGTGAGACATCGCCAAGCTCACCGCCCCGCCGAAGGCGCCGAAACCGGCGTCACTCACTCCGCGGGCTCCGGGACGACCTTGGCCGGTGCGTGCATGAGGGCGCTCGCGGGCACGCGCAGCGCCAGCAGCACGGTGGCCAGCGACAGCATCATCATGGCCCAGAACGTGAGGTTCAGGGCCTGCTCCATGGCAAGCCGAAGATGCGAAGCATCGGGCGCCAGGCTCGGCGCGAGCAGCAGCCGGCGCAGGTCGTCGGAGGTGATCGGCTGCAGCATGCCGGCCCGTCTCAAGCCGTGATTCAGCACCGCCCCGAGCAGCGTGGCGCCGAGCGTGCTGCCAAAATTGCGCGCAAATAGATTCGACGCCGTGACGCTGCCGCGCTGGGCGGGCTCGACGATCTCCTGTATCAGCACGAGCGAGGACACGCTCATCAACCCCATGCCGAAGCCCATCACCAGGGATCCGGCCGCGGCCACCAGCGGCGACATCGCGGGCGCCAGCACCACGAATAACACGGCGCCCACGGGCTGGAGCAGAGCGCCGCTCACCAGCAAGGAGCGCAGCGAGAATCCGTGGAAGAGCCGGGCCGCCAACGTGGCACCGACCGGCCACCCAATGAGCAAGGTCGTCAGCGCGAGCCCCGCGACGGTCGGCGAGCGTTGCATGACGATCTGCACGTAGATGGGCAGGAAAGTCGTGAGCCCGACCACCGTCATGCTGGCGAGCACGGCGACGCCGTTGGTCGCCGCGATCGGACGATGGCTCCAAAGCGTGAAGGACACGATCGGATTGACCGCGCGGCGCTCGAAGAGCACGAATGCCATCGCCGCCAGGACGGCGACCACCGCCGCGCCCGCAAGCCGCGCGGGATGGCCGTTGCCGACCTCGGTGAGCGCGATCAGGAGCGAGGTCACGGCCAGGGTGAACGAGACGGCGCCGGCGACATCGATGGAGCGTCGCACGTGCAGACCGCTGTCCTTCAGGAAGAGGATGTAGCCGGCCGCGGCCAGGATGCCGACAGGGATGTTGATCCAGAAGATCCAGGCCCACGAGGCGGAGCGGATGATCAGTCCGCCGATCAGCGGCCCGACCACCGCGGCGAGCGCCCAGACGCTGGCGAGGTAGCCTTGCACCTTGCCCCGCTCCCGCGCCGGATACAGATCCGCGACGATGGTCATGGCGACCGGCTGCATGGCCCCTGCTCCCGCGCCTTGAATGAGACGACAGCCGATCATGGCCGGCATGGACCACGCGAAGCCCGCCAGCAGGGAGCCCAGCAGAAACACCCCGATTCCCACCAGCATCATCGGCTTTCGGCCGTACACGTCCGCGAGGTTCCCGAACACCACCGTCATGCTGGTCTGCGCGAGCAGGAAAGAGGAGAAGACCCAGCTGTACCAACGCAACCCGCCGAGGTCGCCGATGATCTGCGGCATCGCGGTGGTTACGATGGTTGCCTCGATGGCCGTCATGGCCATCGTCGACATGACCGCGCCGATGACCAGCGCGCGATTGGATTTCAGGCTCGGCAACGGACGGACCTCAATAGAGCGACTCCACCACGCGGTAAGTCTCGATTCGCCCCACCCTGCGAATTGCCGCCTGTACCTCGGGTCGCGCAATGACCGTACGCCACCGGGCCTCCAGCTCTAGCTGACGCGGAGTCGAAGGCGCGGGCAGGTAAACTTGCACCCTTTGCAAGGCGTTCTGGCGTTCGTCGGAGTCCTGCAATTGCTCCACCAG
>DATAUO010000014.1:0-8524 GCA_036268215.1 Steroidobacteraceae bacterium | reverse complement strand
CCGCCGGCGAGCCGTACGAATACCTCGAACTCCCGCTCGGAAAGCCGCTCGACCGGCGACTTCGAGGCGCCGTCGAATTCCGCGAGGGCGAGCTTTTGCGCCAGCACGGGGTCGATGTAACGCCGGCCCGAGGCGACGACGCCGACCGCCTCGAGCAGCGCCTCGGGAGCGCTGCGCTTGGACAAAAAGCCCAGCGCTCCCTCCTGCAGTGCCCGCCGGGCATGCATGGGGTCGTCCTGCGCGGACAGGGTCAGCACCTTCGCCTGCGGGTCGCGCGCCCGGATGCGGCGCAGGGCTTCGAGGCCGCCCATGCCGGGCATGGCAAGGTCCATGACCACCACGTCCGGGGCGGCCTCGGCATAGAGCTGGCAGGCCGACTCTCCGGAATCAGCCTCCGCGACCACGGACATCTCGGGAACGGATTGCAGCAGCAGCCGAAAACCCATGCGAACCACGGCGTGATCGTCGGCGAGCAGCACCCGGATCATGCGGCCTGACTCAAGGGAATTTCGGCGCGGAGCTCGACACCGCGGCTGCTCCGGTTCGCGACTTTGAAGGTGCCGCCGAGCTGGCGCACGCGGTCGCCGAGCCCGCGCAGGCCGAAGTGCCCGGGTCGGGTCCAGTCGGCCGGCAGACCCACGCCGTCATCGCTCACGCTGGCGGCGATGCTCGAGCCGTCCGCGCGGACCTCGATGTCGATGCACGAGGCCTGCGCGTGGCGCAGGGCATTGATCAAGCCTTCCTGCACGACGCGGTAGATGGCGAGACTGACGCTCGGCCCGAGCTCGGTGGGCAGGTCGAGGCTCAGCGACAGCGCCACCGCGGGATGCCGCCGCTGCCAGTCGCGCACCAGGCTCTCGAGCGTCGCGGCGAGCCCCAGCGTGTCGAGGGACAGCGGGGTGAGCCGCGGGATCAGCCCGTGCATCGCATCGTAGAGCCGCGCGGCTTCCTCGGAGATCAGCCGCGCGACTTCCACGACCGATGGATCGTGCGGCTTGCCCTGCGTGGCGATCGCCTGGGCGAGGCTGCGGATGGCGGTGACGGATTGCCCGAACTCGTCGTGCAGCTCGTGCGCGATCAGGCGGCGCTCCTCCTCGACGCGCTGATCGGCGAGCGAGGCCATCTCGCGGCGCTCTTCGAGGCGCGCCTCCGCGTCGCGCGCCTTGCGCTCCGCCTGCACCTTGTCCTCGATGGCCTGCGCCATGCGATTGAACGCCGCGCCGATGGCGTGTGCCTCGGTGCCCGGCAGCTCCGGCAACCGGAAGGCGAGGTCGCCCTGCTGGAGCCGCTCCAGCCCCTTCGCGATGACCGGAAAGGGGCGAAGCGCGCGATCCATCAGCCAGAACGCCAGGAGATTGACCGCGACCAGCATGGCAAGGCCGATCAGGGACAACCGCATGACATCGTCCCACGCGTCCAGCACCGCGCGGGAGGGCTGGGCCTCGACCACCAGGGTCACGCCCTCGCGCAGGGGATATACATAGCGAGCCGGCCGCGGATCCATGAGTCTTCCAAACCAGGCCGGCGCCTCGCGTCCGGCCTTGTAGGTGGGCGGCGGGGAGCGGTACAGGTACTGTCCGTCCGACGCGATGAGGTAAACCTCGTTGGCGCGAACCCGGCCGAGCTGCTCGAGAAATTGCTTGGTCATCTCCGGACCGCCGATGCGGGAATAGAGCGCGGCGAGCCGCCCGAGGAGCTGCGAGGCCACGCGATTCGCGGCCTCGGTCTCCTCGCGGACGGACGTCCGGGTGCTCTGCACTTCGGCCGCGATCAATACGGCCACGAAGGCCGCGCTCAGGCCTGCCACCACCAGATTCAGGCGAGTGCGCAATCTCATGGCCGGATGTTATCAAGTCGTCGCAGCTCCAAGGCAAAGGTCCTGGGCGCCTCACTTCCGGTCCGACCCCGCGCTCATGAAAATCATGAGTGCAGTTTCATGATGGCGAGGATGCCCGCCGACGCCGAAGGGGACAGCATGGGGGCGCATTAACAGAGGAGCCTTCGTATGAAATGGGAAACCCCTCAGGCCGTTGAGTTGCGGTTTGGCATGGAAATCACCATGTATGTGGCGAATCGCTGAATAGCGAGGGCGCGCGCCCGCGCAGGCGGGCGGCGCCTATTTTGAGTGAGAATCAGGGTACTGGGGTCCGCGGCCGGCGGCGGCTTTCCCCAATGGAACTGCAACTGCCCGAACTGCCGAGGTTACCGGGCGGGTTCGCTGAAGGCCCGGGCACGCACCCAATCTTCGATCGCCGTTTCCGGGGGAGGACCCGGCGGCCCGGACACCCCGCCATCGTGGGCGCTGGTCAACGCATCCCCCGACATCCTGGCGCAACTGCAGGCCAATCCCGATCTACAGCCCGGCCGCGCCCTGCGGGACACCGCGATCGCGGGCATCGTGCTCGTCGACGGGCAGGTCGACCACACCACGGGCCTCTACATGCTGCGTGAAAGCACCCGGCCCTGGCCGATCTGGTGCACGGACAGCACCTACGCCGATCTGACCCGGGGCAACCCGGTGCTCGGCGTGCTCGGCTTCTTCTGCGGCGTGGACCGCCGCCGCATCGACTGCGACGGCGCCGCCTTCAGCGTCGAGGGAGTGCCCGCGGTCGCGTGGCGCGCGATTCCGGTCGCCAGCAAGCCCGCGCCGTACTCGCCCAACCGCGCTGCACCGATGCCGGGCGACAATCTCGCGCTGGTCATCGAGAATGCCGCCGGACGCACGGCGGTGTACGCACCCGGGCTCGCCGCGCTGGATGGTCCGGTGTGGGAGGCCATGCAGTCGGCGGATTGCGTGCTCGTCGATGGAACCTTCTGGACCGACGATGAGATGCCCCGCCTGGGCATCTCCCAGAAACGCGCCGCCGATATCGGCCATCTCCCGCAGAGCGGCCCCGGCGGCATGCTGGAGTGGCTGGACAAGCTCCCGTCGTCGACGCGCAAGATCCTGATCCACATCAACAATACCAACCCCATCCTCAACGAGACTTCGCCCGAAGCCGCGGAGCTCGCGCGCCGCGGCGTCGAAGTCGCCTGGGACGGCCTGGAGATCGAGCTGTGAACGCCGAACCGTGGACGCGGGAGGAATTCGAGAGTCAGCTCATGGCTCAGGGCCGGTCCTACCACATCCATCATCCCTTCAATGTGGCGCTGAACCGGGGCCTTGCGAGCCGCGAGCAGATCCGCGCCTGGGTGGCGAACCGCTTCTACTATCAGATCAGCATCCCCATCAAGGATGCGGCCATCCTGTCGAACTGCGCCGATCGTGCCGTGCGGCGCGCCTGGGTGCAGCGGATACTCGATCATGACGGCTATGGGGACGACCCGGGAGGCATCGAGTCCTGGCTGCGTCTCGCGGAGGCGGTCGGTCTGCCGCGCGAGTCGGTCGAGCGCCTGGAGCAGGTGCAGCCCGGCGTGCGCTTCGCCGTCGATGCCTACGTCAATTTCGCGCGCCGGGCGCCCTGGCAGGAAGCGGTCTGCTCCTCGCTCACGGAGCTGTTCGCGCCCGAGATCCACAAGCAGAGGCTCGCGAGCTGGCCGCAGCACTACCCATGGATCGATCGCGCGGGGCTGCATTACTTTCAGAGCCGCGTGAGCCTGGCGCGGCGCGACGTGGAATTCGGACTGGCCTTCACGCTGGATCATTTTCGATCGCGTGAGCAACAGGAGCGGGCGGTCGGGGTGCTGAAGTTCAAGCTCGACGTGCTCTGGCAGATGAGCGATGCGATGGCTCTGGCCTACGGCATCCCTGCCTCCCCGCTGCGCGAAGCGCCGCGCGCGGCAACCGAGGCCGCCCGATGACGGGTGCGGCGATCGACCCGGGCGCCCGGCCCGCCATCGGCCGCGGCCTGCGGCTGCAATGGGAGGCGGCGCAGAATGCGCACGTGCTGCTCTATCCCGAGGGCATGATCAAGCTGAACCAGAGCGCGGGCGAGATCATGAAGCGCTGCGACGGATCGCGCACCGTCGCCGACATCACGGCGGATCTGGAGAAGGCGTTCTCGACCGCGGGTCTCGGCGATGACGTGCTGCGCTTCATCGCCATGGCGGTGGACAAGCGATGGCTGCAGATCCCCTCGTAGCGGCCTCGGCGCGGCCGGGCCCGCCGCTCTGGCTCCTGTGCGAGCTGACGTACCGCTGTCCGCTGCATTGCGTGTTCTGCTACAACCCGACCGATTTCGTGCGCACCGGTCCCGAGCTCGCGACCGAGGACTGGATCCGCGTGCTGCGCGAGGCGCGCGCGCTCGGATCCGTTCAGCTCGGCCTCTCGGGCGGCGAGCCGCTCGCGCGGGACGATCTCGAGGTCATCGTCGGCGAGGCGCACGCGCTCGGCTTCTATTCGAATCTCATCACCTCGGGCGTGGGCCTCAACGAGAAGCGCATCGCCGCGCTCAAGACCGCCGGGCTGGACCACATCCAGCTCTCGTTCCAGGACAGCACCGAGACCCTGAACGATTTCCTCAGCAGCACGCGGACCTTCGAGCTGAAGTCGCGGGTGGCCGCCCTCATCAAGAAGCACGAGTACCCGATGGTGCTGAACGTCGTGCTCCATCGTCTCAACATCGACCACGTCCAGCAGATCCTGGACATGGCGCTCGACATCGGCGCCGACTACGTCGAGCTCGCCAACACCCAGTACTACGGCTGGGCATGGCACAACCGCGATCGGCTGTTGCCGAGCCGCGCGCAGCTCGACCGGGCCGAGGAGACCCTGCGGCGCTTTCGCGAGCGGGTGGGTCGGCGCATGCAGATCTATTTCGTGGTGCCCGACTACTTCGAGCGGCGGCCCAAGGCGTGCATGAACGGTCTCGGATCCATATTTCTCACGGTGACGCCGGACGGCACGGCGCTGCCGTGCCACGCTGCGCGCATGCTGCCCGGGCTCGAGTTCCCCAACGTGCGCTCCGCCAGCATCGAGGAGATCTGGTACCGCTCCGCGGGCTTCAATCATTTCCGCGGCGATGCCTGGATGAAGGAGCCGTGCCGCAGCTGCCCCGACAAGGCGCGCGACTTCGGCGGGTGCCGCTGCCAGGCGTTCCTGTTGACGGGGGATGCCGCCAATGCCGATCCCGTGTGCGATCTCTCGCCGCACCACCATCTCGTGACCGAGGCGGTCGCGGCCGCCGAGCGCGCGCAAGCCGCGCAAAGCGGTCCGGGACCCGCGCAAGGGGCGGAACGTGGGCCGGGGCGCGCGGCGGCCGGCGCCCCGCGGCTCGCTCCCGATGAAAAGCCGCTGTTGTTCCGCAATCCGCGCAATTCGACTAACCTGAGCTCGTAGGGCGGCCTACGGAGGTGAGACGATGGCGTGGTTGACCTGGGCGTTTGTCGCGGCGATCGCGGCCGAGGCGGTGACGAGGCTGTGGCTGGGAGCGCGGCAGGTCGCCGCCGTGCAGGCGCATCGCAATCTCGTTCCCGAGCCCTTCCAGGGACAGGTGGCGCTCGCCGACCAGCAAAAGGCCGCCGACTACACCACCGCGCGAATCCGCCTCGGCCGCATCGCCACGGTGGTCGAGGCGCTGGTCAAGCTGGCGCTCACGCTCGGCGGCGGTCTCGCCGCCATCGACGCGCTGTGGCGCGGCACCGCGCTCGGGGAGCCGTGGCGGGGCGTGCTCGTGGTCGCGAGCGTGCTTCTGCTGCTGCAGCTGGTGGGCCTGCCGTTCTCGATATGGCGCACGTTTCGGATCGAGGCCCGCTTCGGCTTCAACCGCATGACCCCGCGCCTCTTCCTGCTCGACCTCGCCAAGGAGCTGTTGGTGTCCGTCGCTCTCGGCACGCCGCTGCTGCTCGCGGCTCTCACGCTCATGGACCGGGCCGGGCGCACCTGGTGGCTCTGGGTGTGGCTCATCTGGCTGGCGTGGACCTTGGCGCTGACCTGGGCTTTTCCGCGCTTCATCGCGCCGCTGTTCAACAAGTTCTCGCCGCTCACCGATCAGGCGCTCAAGGCGCGCGTCGAGACTCTGCTCGAGCGCTGCGGCTTCGCGGCGCGCGGCGGCGTGTTCGTGATGGACGGCTCGCAGCGCTCCTCGCACGGCAACGCCTACTTCACGGGCATCGGCCGCAACAAGCGCATCGTGTTCTTCGACACGCTGCTGTCGCGGATCGAGCCCGAGGAGATCGAAGCCGTGCTCGCGCACGAGCTCGGCCACTTCCGGCTGAACCACGTGCGGCAGCGCCTGTGGATGTCGGTGCTGATGGCGTTCGGAGGTCTCGCGCTGCTGGCCTGGCTCGCCGGTCAGCCGCAGTTCTATGAAGCGCTCGGCGTCGCGATTCCCTCGTCCGCGACGGCATTGCTGCTGTTCATGCTGGTGATCCCGGTATTCGCGTTCTTCCTGACTCCGATCACCTCATGGTGGTCGCGCCGCCACGAGCGTCAGGCCGACGACTTTGCCGCCGCGCACGCCGATGCGGGCAAGCTTGCCGCGGCGCTCGTCAAGCTGTTCCGCGACAATGCGTCGACCTTGACGCCGGATCGGCTGCACTCCGCGTTCTTCGACTCGCATCCGCCCGCGCTCGAGCGCATCGGGCGGCTCTCGCGCCTCGTCGCCGGCGCGCGCTGACGAGGCCGCGGCGGGCAGGATTCCGGCGCCGTGCGGCTGACCTATCCGTTTGCGCGCGAGCCCGGTCAGGCCGCCGCGCGCTGCGGCGGCGCCTCGTCCAGCGCGCGGTCGAGCACATCCTCGATGCGCTCCGCCCACACGAACTCCAGCTTCTTGCGCACGGTCTCGGGGATGTCGTCGAAGTCGCGGCGGTTTCTCGCCGGCAGGATCACGGTCTTCAAGCCGGCGCGCGCCGCGGCGACGCACTTCTCCTTGATGCCGCCCACCGGCATGACCACCCCCCGCAGGCTGATTTCCCCGGTCATGGCCACGTCGGCGCGCACGGTGCGCCGAGACATCAACGAGGCCAGCGAGGTCGCGATCGACACGCCCGCGCTCGGGCCGTCCTTGGGGATGGCGCCCGCGGGCACGTGGATGTGCAGGTCGCTGTCGTCGAGCAGGGCGGGATCGAAGCCGAGGCGATCCGGCTGCGACTTGACCCAGGTGACCGCGGCTTGCGCGCTCTCCTTCATCACGTCGCCGAGCTGCCCGGTGAGTATCAGCTTGCCGCTGCCCCGCACCCGGCTCGACTCGATGAACAGGATGTCGCCGCCCGCCGGCGTCCAGGCGAGCCCGGTGGCGACGCCCGGGACGCTGGTGCGCAGCGCCACGTCGCTCTCGAAACGCGCCGCGCCCAGGATCTTCTCGACCTCCTCGGGGCCGACGGAGACCTTGTCCGCGCCGCCCGACGCGATGGTCACGGCGGCATTGCGCAGCAGCGCGCCGATCTGGCGCTCGAGGCTGCGTACGCCGGCCTCGCGCGTGTAGTCGATGATGACCTTGCGCAGGGCGGCCTCGGAGATCTCGATCTGCGTCGGGGCGAGGCCGTTGGCCTTGAGCTGCCGCGTCACGAGATAGCGCGTGGCGATCTGCAGCTTCTCCTCCTCGGTGTAGCCCGTGAGCTCGATGATCTCCATGCGGTCGCGCAGCGGCGCCGGGATCGATTCCAGCACGTTGGCCGTGCCGATGAACAGCACCCGCGACAAATCGAACGGCACCGCGAGGTAGTTGTCCCGGAACGTGTTGTTCTGCTCGGGATCGAGAACCTCGAGCAACGCCGAGAACGGATCGCCCTGGTAGCTCGCCGACAGCTTGTCCACCTCGTCCAGCATGAGCACGGGATTGCGCCTGCCGGCCTTGCGCACGGCCTGCGCGATGTTGCCCGGCAACGAGCCGATGTAGGTGCGGCGGTGGCCGCGAATCTCGGCCTCGTCGTGCACGCCGCCCAGGCTCACGCGGCCGAATTTGAGCCCCATGGCCTTGGCGATGCTCTGGCCGAGCGAGGTCTTGCCGACGCCCGGGGGGCCGACGAAGCACAGGATGGGGCTGCGGCCCTCGGGGTTGAGCTTGCGCACCGCGAGGAACTCGAGGATGCGGCGCTTCACCTTGTCGAGGCCGTAATGATCCTGATCGAGGATCGCGCGCGCCTTGTCGATGTCGACGGTCTCGGGATCGACCTTGGCCCAGGGCATTGCGACCAGCCAGTCGAGATAGGTGCGCGTCATGGAGGCCTCGGCGGACGAGTCGCCCATGCGCTCCAAGCGCTTGAGCTCGCGCTCAGCCTGCTCGAGCACCTCCGGCGGCATGCCGGATTCCTTGATGCCCTTCTTGAGATCCGCCAGGTCGTTCGCGCCGCCGTCGGTGTCGCCGAGCTCCTTCTGGATCTGCCGCAACCGCTCGCGCAGCACGGCCTCCTTCTGGCGCTCATCGAAGGCCTCGCGGGTCTTCTCGTCGATCTGGCGCGAAACCTTCAGCACCTCGATGCGCCTCGCAAGCAAGCCGAGGACGCGGTCGAGACGGGCCTTCAAGTCGAAGGTCGCGAGAACCGCCTGCTTCTCCGACGCCTTCAGGTCCATGAAGCTCACCACCATGTCGGCGAGCGTCGAAATCGACTCGATGCTGCGGATGGCGTTGACCAGTTCGCCCGG
>DATAUO010000013.1:0-26108 GCA_036268215.1 Steroidobacteraceae bacterium | reverse complement strand
GTTCCTCGAGAGCTCCGCGCGCCAGCCCGAGCTCACGAACATGCTGCAGACCAAGATGTTCATCGTTGCGGGTCTGTTGGATGCGGTGCCCATCATCGGCGTGGCGGTCGGCTTTCTGCTGCTGTACGCCAATCCGTTCCTGGGCGCGTTCGGCCCCAAGTAACGTGATGCGGAGCGCCGCCCAAGCGGCGGCCGCACGGGAGCAGATATGGACTTAGCCGTTACGCTGGTCATTCAAGGTGTGGTCTTCTTCGTCGTCGCCTGGTTGGTGATGAAGTACGGCTGGCCGCAGCTCATGAGCGCCATCGAGGAGCGCCAGAAGAAGATTGCTCAGGGTCTCGAGGCGGCGAGCAAAAGCCAGAAAGACCTGGACGAAGCGGACAAGCGCGCCAAGGAGATCATCCGCGAGGCGCGCGACCGCGCGGCGCAGATCGTCGACCAGGCAGGCAAGCGCTCCAACGAGATCGTCGAGGAGGCCAAGGGCACCGCGACCACCGAGGCGCAGCGCATCGTGGCACAGGCTCAAGACGAGGCCACGCGGGAAAGCTCTCGTGCACGTGAAGGCCTGACGCGCGAAGTAGGCCGGCTCGCCGTGGAGGGCGCCTCCCGCCTGCTCGAGCGCGAGATCGATCCCAAGGCGCATGCGGAGCTGCTCGACAAGCTTGCCGCCGAGATCGCGCATGGCTGAGCGCGCCACCATCGCGCGGCCGTATTCCAAGGCCGCTTTCGCGGCCGCGCGCGACGCGCGCGATCTCGCCGGCTGGTCGGAGGGCCTGAATCGGCTGGCCGCCATCGTCTCCGACGGTCGCGTGGCCGCGCTGATCGGGAACCCCGAAGTGACCTGCGCGGACGTCACGGGCCTGGTCACGGATGTCGCGGGTGCCGCGCTCGGGGACGGCCTCAAGAACTTCGTGGCCGTCCTCGCGGACAATCACCGCCTGGCCCTGCTGCCGGAGATCGCGGCGCAATACGAGGCGCTGCGCGCTTCGGCCGAGAACACCATCGACGTGGAGGTGACATCCGCCATGCCGCTCGACGATGCGCAGACCGAGAAGCTCAAGTCGGCCCTGGCGGCGAAATTCAAGCGGCAGGTACGCATGCGCAGCACCATCGACTCGACACTGCTCGGCGGCGCGATCGTGCGCGCCGGCGACACCGTCATCGACGGCTCGTTGAAGGGCCGTCTTGCGCGGCTTGCCACGAATCTAGCGGGATAAGCACGCGGGCCGGAGCCCGCAGCGAGAGGAAACATGTCCATCAAGGCATCGGAAATCAGCGACCTGATCCAGGCGCGCATCGAGAAGTTCCAGTCGGCCACCGAGGCGCGCAACATCGGCACCGTGGTGAGCGTCACCGACGGCATCGTGCGCGTGCACGGCCTCGCCGACGCGCGCTACGGTGAAATGCTCGAGTTCGACGGCAACATCTTCGGCCTCGCGCTGAACCTCGAGCAGGACTCGGTCGGCGCGGTGGTGCTCGGCGACTACAAGTCCATTTCCGAAGGCTCGCAGGTCAAGACCACCGGGCGCATTCTCGAGGTGCCGGTGGGCCCCGAGCTCCTCGGCCGCGTGGTCGACGCGCTGGGCAATCCGATCGACGGCAAGGGCCCGATCGACGCCAAGCTGAAGTCGCCGCTCGAGCGCGTGGCGCCCGGCGTGATCTTCCGCAAGAGCGTGTCGCAGCCGGTGCAGACCGGCCTGAAGGCCATCGACGCGATGGTGCCGATCGGCCGCGGCCAGCGCGAGCTCATCATCGGCGACCGCCAGACCGGCAAGACCGCCGTGGCCATCGACACCATCATCAATCAGAAGGGCACCGGGGTTAAGTGCATCTACGTCGCCATCGGACAGAAGCAGAGCTCGATCGCGAACGTGGTGCGCAAGCTCGAGGAGCACGGGGCCATGGCCCACACGGTGGTGGTCGCGGCCTCGGCCTCGACGCCGGCCGCCATGCAATATCTCGCGCCGTACGGCGGCTGCAGCATGGGCGAGTACTTCATGGACAACGGAGAGGACGCGCTTATCGTGTACGACGACCTGTCCAAGCAGGCGGTCGCCTACCGGCAGATCTCGCTGTTGCTGCGCCGGCCGCCGGGCCGCGAGGCGTATCCCGGCGACGTGTTCTATCTGCATTCTCGTCTGCTCGAGCGCTCGGCGCGCGTCAACGAGGAGTACGTCGAGAAAAGCAGCGGAGGCAAGGTCAAGGGCAAGACCGGCTCGCTGACCGGCCTTCCGATCATCGAGACGCAGGCGGGCGACGTCACCGCGTTCGTTCCGACCAACGTGATCTCCATCACCGACGGCCAGATCTTCCTGGAAACCGACCTGTTCAATGCGGGCATGCGCCCGGCCATCAACGCCGGCATCTCCGTGTCGCGAGTCGGCGGCGCCGCGCAGACCAACATCATCAAGAAGCTCGGCGGCGGCGTGCGCCTCGCTCTCGCCCAGTATCGCGAGCTCGCGGCGTTCTCCCAGTTCGCGTCCGACCTCGACGAGGCCACCCGACGCCAGCTCGAGCGCGGCCAGCGCGTCACCGAGCTCATGAAGCAGAAGCAGTACGCGCCGATGTCGGTCGCGGAGATGGCGCTGTCGCTGTATGCGGCCAACAGCGGCTACTTCGACAAGGTGGACCGCCGCAAGGTCGTGGATACCGAGGCGGCGATGCAATCCTTCGCGCGCTCGAGCCATGCCGACCTGCTGAAGACGATCAACGGCAAGCCTGACCTCAGCAAGGAAGTGGAAGCGTCGCTGAAGAAGTGTTGCGACGAGTTCTTCGCGACCCTGTAAGCGGCACCGCCCCGAGGAACAACAGAACATGGCAGGCGCAAAAGAAATCCGCGGCAAGATCTCGAGCATCAAGAATACTCAGAAGATCACCAAGGCCATGGAAATGGTCGCCGCCAGCAAGATGCGCAAGGCGCAGGACCGCATGCGCGCGGCGCGGCCGTACGCGGAGAAGATCCGCAAGATCGTCGGCCACCTGCGCCAGGTGAACCTGGACTACAAGCACCCCTTCACGCTCGAGCGTCCGGTGACGGCGGTCGGCATCGTGGTGATCTCCACGGACCGGGGTCTGTGCGGCTCTCTGAACCTCAATCTGTTCAAATCGACGCTCGCGGCGATTCGCGAGGCGCGTGCCGCCCGGCAAAAGGTCTCGCTGTGCCTGGTGGGCTCCAAGGCCGTGCAATTCTTCCGCCGGCTCGCCGGCGTCGAGATCGCGGCGACGGCCGCCCATCTCGGCGACCGCCCCAAGGTGGTCGACCTCATCGGCGCGGTCAAGGTGATGCTCGACAGCTACCGGGACGCGAAGATCGACCGCCTGCTCCTTGCACACAACGTATTCGTGAACACCATGACCCAGAAGAGCGTGGTGTCGCAGCTCCTGCCGCTGCAGACCATCGACAAGGACGATCTGCAGGAGCGCTGGGATTATCTCTATGAGCCCGATGCGGTCGAGATTCTCGACGGCGTGCTCATGCGCTACATCGAATCCCAGGTTTTCCAGGGCGCCGTCGAGAACGTGGCCTGCGAGATGGCCGCGCGCATGGTGGCCATGAAGAGCGCATCCGACAACGCGGGCAAGCTCATTGACGAGTTGCAATTGATTTACAACAAGGCCCGCCAGGCCGGCATCACGAAAGAGCTTTCGGAGATCGTCGGCGGCGCGGCAGCTGTCTAGGAGTTTCGACCCATGTCCAATGGAAAAATCGTGCAAATCATCGGCGCGGTCATCGACGTCGAGTTTCCACGCGAGGCGATCCCCAAGGTTTACGAGGCGCTTCAGCTCGACGATGTCGACCTGACCCTCGAGGTGCAGCAGCAGCTCGGTGACGGCGTGGTCCGTGCGATCGCCATGGGTCCTTCCGAGGGTCTGCGCCGCGGGCTGACCGTCAAGAACCTCGGCAAGTTCATCTCGGTGCCCGTCGGCACCGGTACGCTCGGCCGCATCATGGACGTGCTGGGCAAGCCCCAGGACGAGAAGGGCCCGATCCAGACCAAGGAATTCCTCCCCATCCACCGCCCGGCGCCGGCCTACGACGAGCAGGCGGGCGGACAGGACCTGTTGGTCACCGGCATCAAGGTCATCGATCTGCTCGTGCCATTCGCCAAGGGCGGCAAGGTGGGCCTGTTCGGCGGCGCGGGCGTCGGCAAGACGGTGAACATGCTCGAGCTCATCAACAACATCGCGAAGCAGTACAGCGGTTTGTCCGTGTTCGCGGGCGTCGGTGAGCGTACCCGCGAGGGCAACGACTTCTATCACGAGATGATCGAGTCGGGCGTCATCGACAAGGACAACCTGGCCAACTCCAAGGTGGCCATGGTCTACGGTCAGATGAACGAGCCGCCCGGCAATCGCCTGCGCGTCGCGCTCACCGGCCTCACGATGGCCGAGTACTTCCGCGACGAGAAGCAGGCCTCGGGCAAGGGCCGCGACGTGCTGTTTTTCGTCGACAACATCTATCGTTACACCCTGGCGGGCACCGAGGTGTCGGCGCTGCTCGGGCGCATGCCGTCGGCGGTGGGCTATCAGCCGACCCTCGCCGAGGAGATGGGCGTGCTGCAAGAGCGCATCACCTCCACCAAGACCGGGTCGATCACGTCCATCCAGGCGGTGTACGTGCCGGCCGACGACCTGACCGATCCGTCCCCGGCGACGACCTTCGCGCACTTGGACGCGACCGTGGTGCTCTCGCGCCAGATCGCCTCGCTCGGCATCTATCCGGCGGTGGATCCGCTCGATTCCACCAGCCGCCAGCTCGATCCGCTGGTGGTGGGTGAGGAGCACTACAACACGGCCCGCGGCGTGCAGGCAGTGCTGCAGCGCTACAAGGAGCTGCAGGACATCATCGCGATCCTGGGGATGGACGAGCTGTCCGAGGAGGACAAGCTCGCGGTGTACCGTGCCCGCAAGATCCAGCGCTTCCTGTCGCAGCCGTTCAACGTCGCAAAGGTGTTCACCGGCCAGGACGGCAAGATCGTCCCGTTGAAGGACACCATCCGCGGCTTCAAGGCCATCATCGCGGGCGAGTATGATCATCTCCCGGAGCAGGCTTTCTATATGATCGGCGCCATCGAGGAAGCCGTGGAAAAAGCCAAGACCCTGGCATAACAGCGCATGGCCAACACCATCCACGTCGACATCGTCAGCGCCGAAGGCCAGATCTTCTCCGGCGAAGCGACCCTGGTGATCGTGCCCGGAGCGGCCGGCGAGCTCGGCATCGCGCCGCGCCATGCGCCGCTCCTCACCGCGCTGAAACCCGGCGAGGTCCGCGTGCAGTCCGAGGGCCACGACGAGCAGGTTTTCTACGTCGGCGGCGGCTCGCTCGAGGTGCAGCCCAAGGCGGTGACCGTGCTCGCCGATACCGCGGCGCGCGCGCACGACCTCGACGAAGCGGCGGCGCTCGCCGCGAAGCAGCGCGCCGAGGATGCCATCAGGAACAGCCGCGACCAGATCGAGATCGCCGAGGCGCAGGCCGAGCTCGCGCGCAGAGTGGCGGAGCTCAGGGCAATCGACCGCCTCCGCAAGAAGCGCTAGCGCGGCAATGCTCCGGCGTCGCATCCCCATTCCTCGCCTCGACAGGCCCCAGCGCCAAGGCTGATCGTATGCAGCTTTCGGTCGTCATACTGGCGGCAGGCCAGGGCAAGCGGATGAATTCCGATCTGCCCAAGGTGCTGCAGCCGCTGGCGGGCCGGCCGCTGCTCAAGCACGTGATCGACACCGCGCGGAAGCTCGGCCCCGCGGAGGTGTACGTCGTCTACGGGCATGGCGGCGCCCAGGTGCAGGCGGCCATGGCGGACGAGCCCGTGGACTGGATCCTGCAGGCCGATCAGCTGGGCACGGGCCATGCGGTGATGCAGGCCATGTGCGTCATTCCGGACGATCACGTGGTGCTGGTGCTGTATGGCGACGTGCCGCTGATCCGCGCGACCTCGCTCGAGCGGTTGCTCGCGGCCGCAAAGGAGGGCGCGCTCGCGGTGCTCACCGTGACGCTGGAACAGCCGCTCGGCTACGGGCGCATCGTTCGGACGCCAAGTGGCCACGTCAGCGCCATCGTCGAGCAGAAGGATGCCACCAGCGACGAGCGCGCCATCCGCGAGGTGAACTCCGGTCTCATGGCGGCGCCCGCCGGTCGACTGCGTGACTGGCTGCTCGGATTGGGACGCAACAACTCGCAGCGCGAGTATTACCTGACCGACGTCGTGGCCGGCGCGGTCCAGGCCGGCAATCGAGTCGACGCCGTCGAGATCCCGGACGCGGACGAGGTGGCCGGCGTCAACGACAAAATCCAGCTAGCGCGGGTCGAGGCCATCCACCGCCGCATGCGCGCCGAGGAGCTGATGTTCGCGGGCGCAACGCTCGCCGATCCCGCGCGCATCGACGTGCGCGGCGAGGTCGAGGTCGGGCGCGACGTGTTCATCGACGTGAACGTGGTGCTCTCGGGAAAGGTTCAGCTCGCGGCCGGCGTCGCCATTGGGCCCCAGTGCGTGATCACGGACAGCCGTATCGGCGCGGGAACCGTCGTCAAAGCGGGCAGCGTCATCGACCGGGCGGTGACGGGCTCGAACTGCCGCATCGGACCTTTTGCGCACATCCGTCCCGATTCGGTTCTCGCCAATGACGTGCACGTCGGCAACTTCGTCGAGATCAAGGCCAGCGAGATCGGGGAGCGCAGCAAGGCCAACCACCTGACCTACGTGGGCGATTCCCGCATCGGCGAGAACGTGAACGTCGGCGCCGGCACCATCACCTGCAACTATGACGGCCTGAACAAGTGGCCGACCGTGATCGAGGATGGCGCGTTCATCGGCTCGGGCAGCATGCTGGTCGCGCCGGTGCGCATCGGCGCGGGCGCGACCGTCGGCGCCGGCTCCACCATCACCGAGACGGCGCCCGCGGGCGAGCTGACGCTGACGCGCGCCCGCCAGACCACGATCGAAGGCTGGAAACGGCCGCCCAAATTCAGCGATGCCGACAAGCAGGCCATCATCGAGGCGAAGCTCGCTGGCGGCGCCCGCGGTGGTGGTAATCGTGGCGACGGCGGCGGCGGTCGTGGCGGCGGCGGTGGCGATCGTGGCGGCAGCGAAGGCGATGGCGGGCGACTCTCGAAGGGCTCTTCGCGATCCAGGAAGACCGCGACGGCGGCGGGCAACGCCGTGAAGGGAACGGTCAAAAGGACCCAGCAGCCGCGGGCAACCAAGAAACCGCGGAAGACCAATAAGCGGGGCAGGTAGCTCGGTCACCCGCGCTTCGTGGGATACGGCGGGTCGGTCTTCACCCGCCCATCGTGGAATCCGCCGGTTTGGCGTTCAGGCGCCCAACGCCGCGCGCAGCGCGCCCAAGTTCAGCTCGGTGTGCTTCAACACGGCAGCCTGATCTGCTGACCCCAAGCCCAGTGCGTCGAAAGCATTCACGCCCGCGCAGCGCGTGAGCGCGCTCCGGTCCTCCAGGAGCGCCGTGGCGAGCACCGTACCGGCGATCAGCACGTCGGTGAGGTCGGCCTTGGAGCGCGGGCTGCGGCCGTGCTGATTCTGACTGGCCACCGTCTCGCGCATGCCGGCGTCGAACGCCCACTTCTCGAGGACCGCGGCGCCGATGGCGGGATGTCTCGAGGCTGCCAGCGCGGCCAGGGTCTCGTCGTACACGACTGCTCCGTCGGTGGCGGCGCGTACCATGAGATAGAAATGGCCGATGCCGTGCAGGAGTCCCGTGAGGAAGGCACGATCCGCCGGCACCTTGAGGCGCTGCGCGAGAAGCCGGCAAATGGAGGGCCACCGCGATGCTCTTCTCCCACAGGTCGCCGAGCGGCTTCTGCACGGGCCGAAGCAAGCTCTCGTTCCTCATCTGCTGGACCGCGAACACCATGGTGACCGACTGCACGAGCTGCTGGCCGAGCCGGGTGATGGCGTGCCGCAGATTGCTGGAGGGTCGCCCGCCCGGGTTGAAGACCGCCGAGTTTGCGGTCTGTTGCACGCGCGCGGACAGGCGGGGCTCGGTGCCGACGATCCGTGCGACATCCTCGGGACCCGCGTCGGGATCGCTCAGCGCCCGGCGCACGCGCGGAACGATGTCCGGAAAGCATGGCAGGTTCAGAGGGCCGGGTACGGCGAGCTCCTGGAGCAGCCCTGAGAGAAACGCGGCCGTGTCGGGCGGCGCCGCGTTGACGGCGGGCTCACGGTCCGCCGAGCGCGAAGGGATCGGTAGAGTATTCATCGGTTGCGGCACGCTACTATGGCCGCCGCCTCCCAGGGATTGAGCGGTTTCACATAAATTCGACAGACAAGTCTGAGCTTGAGCGATCCATGGGAAACTCCCGCACGACGCCCCGGTCTCAAGCGGGGTGCTCGAAAGGGGTAAGGCTCTGAACGGAGTCGGTCCATGAGCGACGCGTCGGACGGTCAGGGCGAGTCGCATCAAGCTCAAGAATCCATCGACAGGCGGGCCTGGCCGCGTGACCGTCAATGGCGCGCCGTGGGGCTGGCGGCCGCCGGCCTTGCCGCCGTGGTCGTTGCTGTCTGGCTGGCTGGGCGCCTGTTCGGATCGGGCGCGGCGCCCGCCGCGGCACCGCTAAGCCCGCCCGGAACCTTCCGGCCCTCGCCTCAGCAGTTGAAGACCCTGACCATCGAGACGGTCGAGTCGCACGCCTTCGTGAGCGTGGAGGCCACCGAGGGCAAGATCGGCGTCAACGGCGACCGCGCGACGCAGGTGTTCTCGCCCTATTCGGGGCGCGTCACGAGGGTCATCGCGGGAATCGGCGACACGGTAAAGCCGGGCGCGCCGCTCGCCACGGTCGAGGCCGCCGAGTTCGTGCAAGCCCAGAACGATCTCAAGTCCGCGGTCGCGGCGTCCAAGCTGGCGCGTTCGAGCGAGGCGCGCAAGCACGCGCTCTATGATGCCAAGGGCGGAAGCCTGCAAGACTGGCAGGCCGCCCAGGCGGATCTCGCCACCGCGGAGACCGCCCTCGATGCCGCCCGCAACCGGCTGCGCATTCTGGGCAGGTCGGCGGCGGAAGTCGCCGCGATGGAGCGCTCCGGGTCCATCGATCCCGTCGCCGCGCTGGCCGCTCCGATCGGCGGCGTGGTGGTGGACCGGCAGGTCGGACCCGGCCAGTACCTGCAAGCCGGCGGGGGCACGCCGGTCTACACCATCGCCGATCCCACCACCGTCTGGCTCCTCGCCAACGTGCGGGAGACCGACGCCGGCCGCGTCAAGGTGGGGCAGACGGCCGAGGTCCACGTGCTTGCTTATCCAAACCGGGTGTTCACCGCACGCCTGACCTTCGTCTCCGCGCTGGTGGACCCGAACACTCATCGGCTGCCGGTGCGCGCCGAGATCGACAATCGCGACGGCGCCCTGAAGCCGGAGATGTTCGCCAGCTTTCGCATCCTCACCAGCGATGCGGCCGAGGCCCCGGCGGTTCCGCAGTCCGCCGTGGTGTATGAAGGCGAGGCGGCACACGTCTGGGTGTTGACCCCGGACGGATTGCTGAAGCTCACCGAGGTGCACTGCGGGCGCACGCTCGATGGCCTGGTCGAAGTCACCGACGGCCTGCGCATCGGCGATAGGGTGGTCACCAAAGGAGGTCTGTTCATCGATCAGGCGGCGGTCCCCGCCACCTCATGAACGCCATCGTCTCCTTTGCGCTCCGGCAGCGAGTGCTCATCGTCGTGATGCTGGCGATGGTCCTTTGCGCCGGCGTCGTGAGCTTCTTCTCGCTGAACATCGAGGCCTATCCGGACCCGGTGCCGCCGCTGGTCGATATCGTCACGCAGAGCACCGGGCAATCCGCCGAGGAGATCGAGCGCTACATCACCATTCCTCTCGAGATTCAGATGTCCGGCATTCCCAACGTGCAGGCCATCCGCACCATCTCGCTGTTCGGCCTCTCGGACGTCAAGGTGCAATTCACCTATGACTTCACCTACATCCAGGCGGAGCAATGGGTGACCAACCGGCTGTCGCAGCTCGCCCCGCTGCCGAACGGCGCGCAGCCGCAGATATCGCCGACCAGTCCCATCGGCGAGATCTTCCGCTACCGCGTGGTGGGACCGTCGAACTACTCGGTCACCGACCTGAAGACCCTGGAGGACTGGGTGCTCGAGCGCCGCTTCAAGGCGGTGCCGGGAGTGATCGACGTGACCGGCTGGGGCGGCAAGACCAAGACCTACGACATCGCCATCGATCAGCGCAAGCTGCTCGGCTACGGACTGTCGGTACCGCAAGTGCTGCAGGCCCTCTCCAACGCGAACATCAATGTCGGCGGCCAGACGGTGAACTTCGGTCCGCAGGCGGCGGTGGTGCGCGGCGTCGGGCTGATTCACTCGGCCGACGAGATCAAGCACACGCTGATCGCGAGCAATCAGGGCGCGCCGGTGCTCATCGGCGACGTGGCCGAAGTGAGCATCGGCAATCTCCCGCGGCTCGGCATCGCCGGATACGACGGCGTGAACGACATCGTCCAGGGCATCGTGCTGATGCGCCGCGGCGCCGAGAGCATCCCGACGATCAAGCGCGTGGAGGCCGAGGTCGACGAGATCAATTCGAGCGGCATTCTCCCGCCGGGCGTGCGCATCGAGCGGATCTACGACCGCAGCGACCTGATCCACGTCACCACGCACACGGTGCTGCACAACATGGCGGCCGGCATCGTGCTCATCTTCCTGCTGCAGTGGGCGTTCCTCGGGAATCTCCGCAGCGCCGTGATCGTGGCCATGACCATTCCTTTTGCGCTGTCCTTCGCGATCGGTCTGATGGTGCTGCGCGGGGAGTCGGCCAACCTCCTGTCGGTGGGCGCCATCGACTTCGGATTGGTGGTGGATGCGACGGTGATCATGGTCGAGAACATCTTCCGGCATCTCGCCGAGGAGACCGCGCATCTCGGTCAGGGCCCCTCGACCCTGCATCGCATCCGGGTGCGCAGCGGATTCCGCGGCAGGACCGGCACCATCTCCACGGCCGCCGCCGAGGTGAGTCAGTCGATCTTCTTCGCCGCCGCCATCATCGTCGCGGGCTTCGTGCCGCTGTTCACCCTGTCCGGGATCGAGGGCCACATCTTCGGGCCGATGGCCAAGACCTACGCCTACGCCATCGCCGGCGGTCTCATCGCCACCTTCACGGTGGCGCCCGCTCTCAGCCTGATCCTGTTCCGCACCAAGATCGAGGAGCGCGAGACCTTCATCGTGCGCCGCCTGCGGGCCCTGTATGAGCCGGCGCTGCAATTCGTGCTCGCGAACCGCATCGTCACCTTTGCCGGTCTCGCTCTGATCGCGCTGCTCGCGGCGCTCGGCATGCGCTCGCTCGGCTCGGAATTCCTGCCCAAGCTCGAGGAGGGCAATCTCTGGGTACGGGCGACCTTTCCGCAGTCCATCTCCCTGGAGGAGAGCGACGGCTACGTCAATCGCATGCGCGCGGCGATGCTCTCGTACCCGGAGGTCCGGTCCGTGGTCTCGCAACACGGCCGTCCCGACGACGGCACCGATGCCACCGGATTCTTCAACGCCGAGTTCTTCGTGCCTCTGAAGCCCTTCGACACCTGGCCGGGCGGGATGGACAAGTCCAAGCTCACCGACGACATGACGGGTCGTCTGGCCGATGAGTTTCCCGGCGTCGACTTCAATTTCTCCCAGTACATCCAGGACAACGTCGAGGAGGCGGCCTCGGGCGTCAAGGGCGAGAACTCGGTCAAGGTTTTCGGCAACGACCTCGACACCCTGGAGAAGACCGCGGACGGAATCGCGGCCGTGCTCGCCAAGGTGCCCGGCATCACCGATCTCGCGGTGCTGCGCTCCCTCGGACAGCCGACGGTGCGCGTCGACGTCGATCGCGTGCGAGCCGCGCGCTACGGGCTTGCGCCCGGAGACATCAACGCCGTGATACAGACCGCGATCGGCGGGCAGAGCGCGGGCGACCTGTACGAAGGCTCGAGCGACCGCCACTTCCCGATGATGGTGCGGCTCGCGGCGCCGTATCGCCAGAGCCTCGATGCGATCAAGAACATACCCATCGCCGCGGCTGGACCGTCCGGCGGCGTGATCCAGGTGGCGCTGCAGGACGTCGCCGACGTTCGGCTGGTCTCGGGCGCCGCCTTCATCTACCGGGAGCATCAGGAGCGCTACGTCCCGATCAAGTTCAGCGTGCGCGGGCGTGACCTCGGCAGCGCGGTGCTGGAGGCACAGCGCAACGTCGACTCGCAGGTCCAGCTGCCGGGCGGCTACCGCCTGGAATGGGTGGGCGAATTCGGCAACCTCAAGGAGGCGGTCGCGCGGCTGTCGGTCGCCATTCCCCTGTCGCTCGCATTGATCGTGCTGCTCTTGTATCTGAACTTCAGCAGCCTGCGCGACGCGCTGCTCGCGGCGAGCGTGATTCCCATGGCGCTGCTCGGCGGCATCCTCGCGCTCTGGCTCTCGGGTACGCCGTTCAGCGTATCTTCGGCCATCGGCTTCGTGGCGCTCTTCGGCATCGCGGCGATGGACGGGATCTTGATCCTGTCGTACTACCACCTGAGCCTCGAGTCCGGTCTGACCCGCCCGGCCGCCATGCTGCAGACGTGCCGCACCCAGTTCCGCCCGGTGATGATGACCTGCATCGTCGCCTGTGTCGGCCTCATTCCCGCCGCGCTCTCGACCGGCATCGGCTCGCAGGTGCAGCGGCCGCTCGCCATCGTGGTGGTCGGCGGGATGCTCCTGGCGCCGGCGCTGATCCTCCTGGTGCTGCCGGTGCTGATCTTGCGGTTCTCGCGCGCCCAGGAGCAGCCGATGGATGATCCGCCGAGGAGCTCGATGGCATGAGTCGCGAGCCGCAGCGCCGTGCGGGACGAGGCGCGGGGAGCGCTGGCTGCGCTGCCGCGCACGTCCTCGCCGCTTCGCGCGCAGGCGCGGTGTCGTCGGCGCTCGCGATCTGCGCGGCGTGCGTCGGCCCGAATTTCCATCGACCGGCGCCGCCACCGACGGATCGCTATGTGGCCGAGCCCATGCCCGGCGAGACCGCATCGGCGTCGGGCGTCGCCGGCGCAGCCCAGAAGTTCCTGAGCGGCGGCGACGTTCCGCGCAACTGGTGGACCGGTTTCGGATCGAGCGAGCTCGATACCTTGGTGAACGCCGCTCTCAGCGCGAGCCCCACGGTGGCGTCGGCGTCGGCGGCGCTGCGCCAGGCCCGGGAGAACACGGCCGCTCAGCGCGGCTCCTACTTTCCCGCCGCGCAGGCGGCATTCGACGCGACCCGGCAGCGGGATGCGACGGGCGTGCTGAGCCCGAATCTGGCCTCGGGAACCGCGCTCTACAATTTATACACGCCGCAGGTGACCGTCACCTACGTGCCGGACGTATTCGGTGCCAACCGGCGCCAGGTGGAATCGCTCGCCGCGCAGGCGGACACCGCCCAGTTTCAGCTCGATGCGACCTATCTGACGCTCGCGGGCAACGTGGTGACCACCGCCGTCACGGAGGCGGGTCTGCGCGCCGAGATCTCGGCCACGTTGCGCATCGTCAAGCTCGAGCGCGAGTCGCTCGCCGTCATGAAGCGCGAGCTCGAGCTCGGTGCGATCGCCGAGGGCGACGTGTACGCGCAGGAGGCCGCGCTCGGCGTGCTCGAGGCCACGCTGCCGCCGCTGCGCCGGCAGCTCGACACCGCGCACGACTCGCTGGCCGTGCTCACCGGCCATCTTCCGGCGGATCTCCCGCCGGTACGCTTCGAGCTGGCCGACCTGACGCTGCCCACCGACCTGCCGCTCGGCGTTCCCTCGCAGCTGGTCGAGCGCCGGCCCGACGTGCGTGCGGCGGAGGCGCAGCTTCACGCAGCCACGGCGCAGGTCGGGGTCGCGATCGCCAACATGTTGCCGCAGGTGTTGATCACCGCCGATGCCGGAAGCTCCGCGACCGCGATGAGCGACCTGTTCAAGAGCGGCACCGGATTCTGGAGCATCGGCGCCAATCTGACGCAGACCCTGTTCGAGGGCGGCACGCTGTATCACCGTAAGAAGGCCGCCGACGCGGGGCTCGATGAGGCGGGCGCGCAGTATCGCTCCGCCGTGCTGACCGCTTTCCAGAACGTCGCGGATGCCTTGCACGCGCTCGACGCCGACGCCGACGCGCTCGCGGCGGCGGCGCGCGCCGAGGACGCGGCGCGCCGCAGCCTCGAGGTCGCCGACAGCCGGTTGAAGCTGGGTGCGGTGAGCTATCTCGCGCTCATCAATGCCGAGCAGGCCTATCAACAAGCGGTGGTGTCCGCCGCCCAGGCGCGCACCAATCGTTTTTTGGATACGGCTGCGTTGTTCCAGGCGCTGGGCGGGGCAGTCAGCCCGCAGGCCGCCGCCGCGTCGAACTAGGGCCCGGCCAGCCGGTCCACGAAATCCCGGGTGTCGATCCAGATCGCGCGCCATTCGGCGAGCGTCGCGCGGCCTGCCTCGGTGATCCGATAATAGCGGCGCGGCGGACCCGAGTACGAGGGCACGATGCGGCTCGAGGAAAGACCCGCGGCGGAGAGGCCGCGCAGCACCGGGTAGATCGTCGCCGTCTTGAAGACGGGCGCCCCCGCCCGTCCCAGCCGCCGGGCGATCTCGTATCCGTAGAGATCGCCGTCTGCGTTCGCGAGGACGGCGAGCAGGACCAGGCCCACCAGTCCCCCATTGAGCTCCTTGCGGAATTTAGGTGCGATTCTAGTATCCACAAGCTATTATTATGCAACAGCCAATATCAGGAAGATATTAATAGCATTAACTTAATGATAGCGATGCACCGCGGCAACATAATCCTTCGCAATTGGGCGGCCGGTAACTGGACTTTGGACTCTCCTCGGGCACACTAGACCGCCCTTTTGCAGGTGTGGCTTATGTGCGGAATCGTTGGCGTGGTTGCGGAGCGCAACGCGGTGCCCATCCTGATGGAAGGCCTCCGGCGCCTGGAGTACCGGGGCTATGACTCGGCCGGGCTTGCCGTTCTCGAGCACGGGCGGGTCGCCCGGGTCCGCACCGTCGGCAAGGTCAAGGCGCTGCAACAGGCCCTCGACGCCGCACCCGTTGCCGGATCTCTCGGGATCGCCCACACCCGTTGGGCGACCCACGGAGTTCCCACCGCCCACAACGCCCATCCGCATCTCTCACGCGACGGCGTGGCCATCGTTCACAACGGCATCATCGAGAATCACGAGCCGCTGCGTGCGGAGCTCAAGGGCTTGGGCTACCAGTTCACCTCGGAGACCGACACCGAGGTCGTTGCGCATCGAATCCACCAGCGCCTCGCCGACGCACCGGACTTGTTCTCGGCCGTGCGCACCACCGTCGCCGAGCTGCACGGCGCCTACGCGCTGGCCGTCATGAGCGAGAGCGATCCCGGCGCCCTGGTGGTCGCCCGCCAAGGATGCCCGGTCGTCATCGGCCTCGGGATCGATGAGAATTTCGTCGCCTCGGACGTGGCCGCGCTCTTGCCGGTGACACGCCGCTTCATGTTCCTCGAGGAGGGCGATGTCGCGGAGATCCGCCGCAACTCCATCCGCATCGTCGCCGCCGATGGCAGTGTCGCCGCCCGCGCCGTGCGCGAGAGCGAGCTCCCCGCGGACGCCGTCGAGCGCGGCTCATACCGGCACTTCATGCTGAAGGAGATCCACGAGCAGCCGCGCGCCGTCGCGCAAACCTTCGAAGAGCGCATCGCCGGAGGCCGGGTGCTGGACGCGGCGTTTGGGCCCACCGCCGCGCAGGTGTTCGCCCGGGTGAAGGGCGTGCACATCGCGGCCTGCGGCACGAGCTTCCACGCGGGCCTCGTGGCGAGCTACTTCATCGAGCAGATTTGCCGCATCCCGGCGCGCGTCGAGATCGCGAGCGAATATCGTTACCGCGACCCGGTCATCTCCCCGGACACCTTGTTCATCACCATCTCGCAGTCCGGCGAGACGGCCGACACCCTGGCGGCGCTGCGCAACGCCAAGCGGGCCGGCTACCTCGCCACGCTCACGATTTGCAACGTCGCGGAAAGCTCCATGGTGCGCGAATCGAATCTGGTGCTGCTCACCCGCGCGGGCCCGGAAATCGGCGTGGCCTCGACCAAGGCGTTCACGACGCAGCTCACCGCGCTTGCCATGCTCACGGCCGCGCTGGCGAAGCACGCCCGAGGCGAGCGCGTGGAGCGCGAGCTCGTGTCGCGGGTGCTCGAGCTCCCCGGCCTCCTCGAGCAGACGCTGAAGCTCGACTCGCGCATCCGCGAGCTGGCCGAGTTCTTCGCGGACAAGCATCACGCCCTGTACCTCGGGCGCGGCCCGCTGCACGCGATCGCGCTCGAAGGCGCGCTCAAGCTCAAGGAGATCTCCTACATCCACGCCGAGGGCTACGCGGCGGCCGAGCTCAAGCACGGCCCGCTCGCGCTCATCGACGAGGACATGCCGGTGATCGCCGTCGCGCCGAACAACGAGACTTTGGAGAAGCTCAAGTCGAACCTGCAGGAGGTGCGTGCGCGCGGCGGCAAGCTGTTCGTGTTCGCGGACCCCATGGCGCACATGCAGGGCGACGAAGGCGTGACCGTGATCGAGATGCCGGCGCCGGCCGCCGAGATTCAAGCGCCGATCGCGTTCGCCATCCCGCTGCAGCTGCTTGCCTATCACGTGGCCGTGCTCAAGGGCACGGACGTCGACCAGCCGCGCAACCTCGCCAAGAGCCTGACCGTCGAGTAAGACGCGCCGGCTGGCGATCGCATGAAACCGCGCTCTCGACACCCTGCGGCCTTCGACGCCGCCTATTTCCGCAAATTTTACCTCGACGACGCCACGCGCGTGACCGGCGCGGCCGAGATGCATCGGCGCGCGATGATGGTCGGCGCCCTGGTGCATTACGCCGAGGTGCCGGTGCGGTCCATCCTCGACGCGGGCTGCGGCATCGGACTGCTCCAGCGGGCCTTCAAGCGGGTGCTGCCGCGGGCCCGCTACACGGGCCTCGAGGCGAGCGAGTGGCTTTGCAAGCGTCATGGCTGGGTTCAGGGCTCGGTGGTCGACTATCGGCCGCGGCGGCCGAGCGATCTCGTGGTGTGCTACGACGTCCTGCAGTATCTCGACGATCGCAGCGCATCCCGCGCCATCGCGAATCTCGCGCGGCTCACCGGCTACGCGCTCTACATATCGGCACTGACCCTCGAGGACTGGCGCCGCAATTGCGACCAATCCCGCACCGACGGCGACGTGAACCTGCGCCCGACCGAGTGGTATCGCCGCCGCCTCGCGCGTCGCTTCAACCATCTCGGCATGGGGGTGTGGCTGCGCAAGGGCGTGGCCGCGATCCTGTGGGACATGGAACGGCCCTAGAGGGTGTCGAGGATCCAGTCGACGAGCGCGGTGTGCAGGGAATCGCCGGCGCCGTAGTCGGCGCGATTGTCGTTCACCAGTGACACGACCACATAGGTCTTGCCGCTCGCGGCGGACACGTAGCCCGCGATTCCGGTGACGCCGTCGAGATGCCCGGTCTTGAGCCGAACCGCGCCCGCGGGGCTCGACCGGAGCCGCGCGCGCAACGTTCCGTCGATGCCGCCGAGCGGCAGCGATGCCATGAACTCGGGGGCAAAACGGCTGCGGTAAGCCGCGCGCAGCACGGCGGCCAGCTGCTCCGCCGTGATGCGGGTGGTGCGCGACAGGCCGGAGCCATTGTCGATGTCCACGCCGCTGAGATCGAGCCCGGCCGCGCGGCCCCAATCGGCGATGGCGGCGGCGCCCTTTTCCAGGGTGCCCGGCGCCCCCGAGCGCTCCTCGCCCAAGGTCAGGAGCAGGTGGCGCGCCATCAGATTGCTGGAGAACTTGTTGGTGAGCCGCACGATCTCGCCCAGGGTGAGCGAATCGAAATCGAGCAGCACCGCGGCATCCGCGGGCGCGGCCTCGACGCGAAGCTTGCCGTCGATCTCCCCGCCGAGCTCGCGCCACAGGCGCACGAAGGTTCCGAACGCGTAGGTCGCGGGTTTGAGCAGCACCCGCGCGAAGCTGCGCTCGGTGCAGTGCGGCGACAGTGCGCCGCTGAACACCACCTTGTCCCATTGCGGCGATGCCACCTCGAAGTCGACGCGTCCGTTCGCCCCGCCGCAGCGGCCGCGCCCCAGGCGCACGTGGTTCTCGATGTCCAGATTGGCCGGAGACGGGACTGCCACGATGTCGACGCGATTCGCGGATCGATCGGGCGCGACCCGAAACTCGATCGACTGGAAGTTCACCATGAGCGCATCGGGCAACACGTTGTAAGAGCGGTTTGGGCGGCCGTCGAAATCCCCCGGATTCCCGGGCGGCAACGAGAAGGCGGTGTCGTCGATCACCACGTCGCCGCGGATGGTCTTCAAGCCCGCGGCGCGCAGGGACTGCGCGAAGCTCCACCAGCGCTCGAGCGTCATGTAGGGGTCGCCGCCGCCCTGCAGATACAGGTCGCCCTCGAGCACGCCATCGGCGGGCGCGCCGCGCGCCAGCGCGCGCGTGTGCCAGGTGTAGGCCGGGCCGAGCATGTCCAGCGCGGCGAAGGTCGTCACCACCTTGACCGTCGATGCGGGACTGCGCGGAGTCTCCGCGTTCAGGCTCGCGACCGCGCGGCCGGAATCCGGGTCGACGACGATGAAGCTGACCGTCGATCTGGGCAGGCGCTGCACGGCCATCGACTGCGCCACCGGCGCCGGAATCTCCGCCGCCCGCGCGTCGCGCGGATGGAATGACGCGAGCACGGCGATCGCCGCGAGGCTCAGCGGCAGAGTGATCCGCTGCCACGCTCCTGACCACCAACGCAGCGCCAGCGTCAAACCCAGGCAGCAAACATAGACGAGCGCGGCACACCAGCCGCCCACTGCGCCCAGGCCGTATTGCGGCAGCCAATCGACCCAACCCGCGCCGGGCGCGAACGACAAGCTATGAGCCAGGGGCACGAACACGAGCCAGGATAGCGCAAGCACCATGATGGCCGGAAGCCGTACGTCGGCGGCGCCGCGCAGGATGGCGCTGCTCGAGATATTGAGCCCATCGAAGAGCTGATACCCCGCGGCGATCCAGAGCAGCAGGCCCGCGCGCTTCACCACCATGCCGGAGTCGGGGTCCGCGGCGTTGGTGAACCACGGCAGGAACCAGGGTCCCAAGGCTGCGAGCACCACGCCGATCGCCCCCATGTAGATCACCGCCATGACGATGATGCCGTTGCCGATCTTGAAGGCCCAGTCGCGGTGATGAGCGCCGATGGCCTGCCCGACGAGAGTGGTGCCCGCCATGGCGATGCCGACCGCCGGCTGATAGCAGAACGAGGTGAGCATCATGACGATCTGCGTCGAAGCTCCATCCACCGTGCCCAGCCGCACTTGCATGAGCTGGAACAAGGCGAACCCGAGGATGTCCGCGGCGATCAGCAGACCCATCGGAAAACCGAGCCGCACCTGTTCCAGCAGCGCCGCGGCGTGCAGCCGATAGGTGAGATTCGAGGCATACCGTGCGCGAATCTTGCCGCGGAGGAACAGCACCGCCGCCGCGGTGACGCCGAGGACCTGGGCGGCGTCGGTGGCCCAACCCGAGCCCGCGATGCCCATGCCGAGATCGAACATGAATATCTGATTCAACAAGGCATTCGCTGCCGCGACCCCGATGCTGATCCAGAGCGTCACGGTCGGGCGGCCGATGCCGTTGAAGAACCCGAGCAGCGACCAGAGGGCGATGGCGAGCGAGCCCCCGAGCATGCGCGGGAACCAGTATTGAAGCGCGAGGTCGAGCGCATCGCGAGGAATTCCGAACGGCGCAAACATCCGCGCGCCGCCGAACGCGAGCGACACGAAGACCGGCGTGATCAGGAGCGAGGCCCAGAGCGACGTCCAGACGGCCTGCGACGCACGAGCGAAGCGCCGGCCGCCGTAGGCCTGCGCGACCTTGGTTTGCACCGCGAGCCCGACGCCGCCGAACAACAGCACGCACACGAGCACCGGCCAATAAACCGCGCCGATGGCCGAGGTTGCCGCCGGCGACAGGCGGCCGATGAACCAGGTATCGGTCGCGCTCAAGACCGCCTGCACCGCGCTGTTCAGCATGAACGGCAGCGCCAGAATCGCGACGGCGCGGTAGTCGAGGCGCGGCCGACCCGCCGCGGTCAGAACCTGACCGGGCAACAATTCCATCGATGCATCCATCCCGCGTAGGATGCGGCAATGGTGGCGAAGAAGCGATGCGAGTTGCCGGGAGAGTTCCGCAGCCTGGAGCTTGCGCGGGGCACGTGGATCCTGGCGCGCCAAGGCAGGGAGCGCGCGGAGGTTTTCTTGCGCGGCGTGCAGCCCATGGCCGCCGCGCTGCTCGGCGGCGCGACGTTCGGCGACTTGGACATCGAGTGGACCGAGACCGCCGCGAATCTGACCGCGACCTTCGACGGCGAGCGCGAAACCTTCCCCGTCAAGAGCGCCATCGTCCACCGGCCCATCCCGGCGCTCTACCGCGGGCTGCCCCTCGCCGTCCTCGACGAGGCCACGCGACGCTTCTGGCGCCGCGTGTTCACGGCGGCGAGGTGGCCGGGAGGCAGATTCCTGCTCGCCTTCTTGGCCCGGCGCGGGGGCAATCGGCGGCGCGGCGGCCCAAATCCGCCGCCGGACGGGCAAAAGCGGCCCTGATCCGCGATCTGCATCACAAGAATCGGCCGCGGCCGTCAATCTTGTCGGGGAATTCCCCGGGTCCAAAGGGCCGATTTGCGACTCTCGTCAATGATGCCCGCCGGCCTTTCCAGCACATTGCTCAATAAGTTATCAACCCGACGCTAGGATGGCCGCATTGCTGGAAGTGAAGACTAACGCCATCGACAGCGCAGGCGCAGACGCCTCCTTCGACCCTTATGGGCGCTTGCTCCGGATGCTCATGCCAAGCCTGCGCGGCGTCGTCGTGCATGACGGTTTCGGCAATCTCGTCTGGGCCTCCGACGAATGGACCTTGGCCGAGCAGCCCGAGATCATCAAGGAGACCATCGCGGCGGCGTTGACGGATTCCTCGGAGTTTCCCGGCGTCGTGCACACGCTCGACGCCGACAGTGCCGTGTACGCCTTCGCGATCCGTGGCGAGCAGATCGAGCTCCTCGGCGTGGTCAGCCTGGTGGCGCGCCTGTCCGGCTCGCAGACCGAGGCGCGTCCGCTGCAAACGGTGCGCCCGTTGGTGCAGCCGGCGCTCGAATGCCTGCGGCGCGAGCTGGCGCTGCGCTCGACGCTCGGGTCGCGCGAGCACGACCTCAACGTGCGCGAGCGCGACCTGGATCTCATGGTCGAGATCTCCTCCCAGCATGGGAACACGGATGGCGATGAGTTCGGGCTGATCCTGCGCACCGGGCTCGAGCGCATGAACTGCGCGCTCGCCGCCCTCTGGGTCCCGGACAAGAACATCGCCCTGTCCCAGACCCGCAGCGGAAACCCCATGGCGGCAGATTCGATGCAGCGGGCGCAGCAGCATCTCCTCGCCTGGATGCAGCTCCAGCAGCGCACCATCGTGATCAATCACATCTCCAAGGTGGCGAGCGACATCGCCGCGCCGTTCAAGATCCTGGCGTGCCCGGTTCGGCACCCGTCCGAGCGGGTGATGGGCGTGCTCGCGCTCTTCAATCCGCCGAGCGCGCCGGACTTCGACCCGCATCATGCGCGTATCACCGAGGTGCTCGCCAAGCGGGCGACCAGCATCATTCAAGCGCAGTACGACACGAGCACCGGCCTCCTCACCCGCCAGTCGTTCGAGCGCCAGGTCACCGCGGTCCTGGGCGCGCCCGGCGCGACGGACGCGCACGTCATTCTGTATCTGGACATCGACCGGCTGCATGTCATCAACGAGACCTTCGGAATGCACGTCGGGGACGATGTGATCGCATCGGTCGCGGAGTGCATGGCCAAGGCGTTGCCGCCCAAAGCCTTGGCGGCGCGTATTTCCGGAGATCGCCTTGCGGCGCTGATCGCGAACTGCGGCATGAGCGCCGCCGCCGAGGTGGCCGAGAAGATCCGCGCTGCGACCGAGGCCATCGTGCCTCGCGCCGGACAGGGCTCGTTCGAGGTATCCGCCTGCCTCGGCGTGGCGCCGATCGGGCGCTCGGCGAATCCGCTCGCACACGCGCTGGCGACGGCCGAGATCGCCTGCAAGGCGGCGAAGGACCGCGGCCGCAACCGCGTTGAGATCTTTCAGGACTCCGACCAGAGCATCATCCGGCGCCACAACGACATCATGGTGGTCGGGCAGATCCGCGATGCGCTCGCCAACGACAGCTTCCGTCTCGACGCCCAGCCCATCCTGCCCTTGCGGGGCAATTACGGCCGGCCGCGCTTCGAGCTCCTGATCCGCATGCTCGGAGACCGTGGCGAGATCATCCCGCCGAGCAAGTTTCTCTCCGCCGCGGAACGCTACCAGCTCATGCCCACGCTGGATCGATGGGTGGTGCGCAGCGCATGCAAGCTGCTCGGTGCGCACACCGCCGCGGTGGGTGAGGACATCGCGCGCTTCGCCATCAATCTTTCGGGTCAATCGCTTCAGGATGCCTCGTTCCTGCCGTTCGTGATCGAGCAGATCAAAGAGACCAAGATTCCCGCGGGCGTCCTCTGCTTCGAGCTGACCGAGACCGCGACGATCGGCAATCTCGCCAAGGCGCAGGATTTCATGCGCAGCCTCCAGGAGCTCGGCTGTCAATTCGCCCTCGACGATTTCGGCACCGGCGTGAGCTCGCTGGCCTACCTCAAGGACTTGTCGGTCAACTACCTCAAGATCGACGGCAGCTTCGTCCGAGACGCGGTCGTCAATCCCCGCTCCGAATCCATGATCAAGGCCATTGCGCAGCTCGCGAAGGTGATGTGCATGGAGACCATCGCCGAATACGTGGAGACGGATCTGCTGCGCGCGCGCATGGCCGATCTCGGCGTAGATTACGGGCAGGGATTCGCCATGGGCCGCGCAAGACTGCTGCCCGACCTGCTCAAGGAGCTGGCGATCTACGAGGCCACGATCAACGACTGGGCGGCGAACATCATCGAGCCCGCCGAGATGGCCGGGCACGGCTGAGAGGTAAGCAACTCCCTGTCGGAGCGTCGGCGCATTCCTACAGGAATCGCGGACGGCCTCTCACAGCGCCCATGGCCGCGGCGTGCGTGAATAGTCCCGACAACCCACGGGAGCCGATCATGCTGATACTCACTCGACGAACCGGCGAGAGCCTGCACATCGGAGATGATGTGGAGGTGACCGTCATGGCCGTGAACGGCTCCCAAGTTCGCATTGGAATCAAGGCGCCCCGTCATGTCACGGTAGACCGCGAAGAGATCGCTCAACGCAAGCAACGTGAGCGCGAGGCCGCAGCCGCTCAATCCTGACGACGAGTCGGAGCCGGCGCGGCGCTCGGCTCGACGCCTCGGGAAAGAGCTACCCGACGAGTACCGCCCCCGGGCTCGTGATGTATTGCGCGGCCCTCTTGTATTTCACCGCTCACTTCGGCACACAATGGGCCCCACCCGATTTCATCAAAGGAATGGCGTTCCGGCAGGAGCCGCGCACGCCCGATGTTCATGACACAGATGATTCATGCGCCGGAGCTGCTGGTGCAAACTTGGTTCAATACCGACCGGCCCCTGCTTTTGTCCGCTTTGCGGGGACGAGTGGTGGTGTTGGCGGCGTTTCAGGCGCTTTGCCCCGCCTCGGTCGCGAGCGGCGTGCCGCAGGCTCAGCGAATCTTCGAGACGTTCGAGCCCCATGACGTGACCGTGATCGGCCTGCACACGACCTTCGAGCATCACGATGCGTTCTCGCCGGCGGTGCTCAAGGCGTTCATCCACGAGTACCGGCTCAAGTTTCCGATCGCGCTCGATCAGCCGAATCCGTCGAGCCCGATTCCGCATACCATGGAGAAATACAAGATGCGGGGAACGCCGAGCCTGGTGCTGATCGATCGGCAAGGCATGGTGCGCAAGCACGCCTTCGGTGCGGTGGATGATCTGCGCATCGGCGCCGAGATCGGCGCGCTCACCCAGGAGCCCCAGACGTCCTCGCTGAGCCGGAGCTCGGCGGCCTGATCTTGCGGGCGGTCAGGCGGCGTTCGGCATCAGGCCGACAGGGTGAACCGAATGCGGATTCGCGCGCGCTGCGCGACGGGCTTGGAGTCGCGCACGATGGGTCGATAGCGCCATTGCGACAGCGCGTCGATCGCCGACTGATCGAAGGTCCGGGGACTGCTGGCGGCGTGCACGGCGATGTCCTTGACGGCGCCCTGCTCGGTTACCGTGAAATCGAGCTCCACCCATCCCTCGACCCGATCGCGCTCCGCGCGTGACGGATAGCCGGGCTTCACCGATTTGATCAGCGTCAGGCTGCTCGCGGACACCACGGTGGCCCCGAACGCCTTCGCAGCGACCGCCGCGTCGAGGTCGCGGCGTACTGCGCCGATCTCATCGGAGCCATAGCCGGCGGCAGCCGCCTGATCCAGCCAGCTCCCGGCGGCCTCGTACTGCCCGAGCGCCAGCGACTGACGTGCCCTGGCCAGCATTCGGCCGCCCTGTTCGCGCTTGGCGGCCGCCTCGGCCTCGGTGTCCGCCTGGTGCCGCGCGGTGTCGAGCTGGCGCCGTGCCGCGTCCACGTTGTCCTCGGCCGCGATGCCTTGCGCCGACTCGATCCATTGCGCCGCGCGCGCGAAATCGTGCCGGTCGATTGCCGCGTGCGCCTCCGTCAGGAGCCGGAGCGCGAGGCCCTGCTCGGCGTCCTGGGCCGACGAGCTGTGGGGATCGATACGCAAGGCTTCCTCGATGTAGTAGAGGGCGTTGTCCCCCGGCGGATCGACCAGGTGGGATCCCTGAATCCGATCGGCGGCGAGTGCGAGCAGACCGGGGATCGGGTCCTCGCCGCCGGCATCGCGTTGGTGGTCCGGGGGCTTCGCCGCCGCGGGCGGGGGTGTCGCCCGCGCCTTGGACAACTGCGCGGTCAGCGCCTCGATGCGTGACTCGAGGGTGGGCGCATCGTCCTTCGAAGCGCTTGCCGCCGATGGGGTGGGCGGGGATTCCCGCGGCGCGTGGATGTCCCCCGCGCCGGGCTTCGAGGCCGTGAGCCCAGGCTCGCCGGTGTCAGTGCCCTTCGCGAGCCAGACGGCCGCCGCGGCGGCGGCCGCGCCGGCAAGCGCGGCACCGATCCAGAGCGCGCGGTGCGATCTCGCCTTCCCGGGCGGGGGCGCCGGCGGCGTGTTCCGCTTCTGCTCCTCGTACTTGCGAAAGGCCGCATCCGCGAACAGCCTGGCGCGGGTGGGAGAGAGCGGCATGTGAATGAAGCGGTATACGGTCCCGTCGCTCACCAGCCCCGCGAGCGCCGCCTCCGAATCCCGGTGACCGGCGGCCATGACGACGAGATCCGGGAACTGCCGCTTGATCTGGCCGATGAGCGCGGCGGGATTCCCACCGAGCGCGGCTGCGTCGATCAGCAGGACCCCCACGCCGCCCCCGAGCAGGAAGTCGCTCATCATGTCGACGGACCGGGCAAGCCACAGATGCCGGGTGGGGCCGAGCGCATCGCGCATGGCGCCTGCGAGGACATCATCCCGTGTGAGCGCGACGACCTCGACGAAATCGCCTGCGATGCTGTGCTTCAGCGCCTCGAGCGCGGCGCTTTCGCGATCGAGACCAGCGAGGCTCTGCGCCGGCGCCGCGGGCACTTGGTCATTACCTGACATCGATACCCTTGAGGCTAGGCGGCCCACGGACGACGCTATACGATAAGGGGTCTCGTGAACGGGACAACGGCTGCTGCGGTGCGTCATCAGGATTCTGTGAACGGACACTCACTTGGATGCACGCTGCTTGCGGGGAAGGGATTGAGCGCGCCAATCGCAATCACCTCGAGTCTGTCGGTGGACCAACTCGCCGCCTTGGAGCAGTTGCTGTTCTTCAACGTGAACCAGCATCGGGTGCGCGTTGGGATACAGCAATCCATCGAGACCTATGGGGTGCCCGAGATCTATGAGCAGGACGGCTCGCTGCAGGTGCGCGTCGGCACGATCGCCGGCGTGCAGACCCTGTTTGCGATCTCGGATCTCGGCAAGCCGCTGGGCGTGGCGGTATTCGTGCGCCCGGCGCACGAGCGGTTCGCGGTGCTGCACCTCGGCGTCGATCCCCGCTTGAGCCTCACACCGGAGATCAACACCCGCGTGCTGCTGA
>DATAUO010000012.1:0-1844 GCA_036268215.1 Steroidobacteraceae bacterium | reverse complement strand
CCGCCGGCGATCCTGCTGCACGGCTGGCTCGACTGCGGCGACACGTTCCAGTTCCTGGTCGATGCGTTCACGCGCGACCGTCCGGTCGCGGCGCTCGACTGGCGCGGCTTCGGGCGGAGCGAGTGGCCGCAGCAGGGCTACTGGTTCCCGGACTATCTCGGCGACCTCGACGCGCTGCTCGATCTCTTGTCACCCAACGCACCGGCGAGCTTGGTGGGGCACAGCATGGGCGGCAACCTCGCATGCATGTACGCCGGCATACGGCCCGAGCGGGTGAGATGCGTGGTCAATCTCGAAGGGTTCGGCCTGCCGCGGACCACCCCCGACGAGGCGCCGGCGCGATTCAGGACCTGGCTGGATCAGCTTCGCGGCGATCCGGTGCGCAAAACCTACGCATCGCTCGAGGAGCTCGCCTCGATCATTCGCATGCGCTACCCGCGCTTCTCGCCGCAACAAGCCGCCTTCGTGGCCCAGGCCTGGGGTAAACTGCACGCCGACGGGCGGGTACGTCTCGCGGGCGATCCACGCCATCACTGGGTGAACCCTATACTCTACAAGCGCGAAGATGCGGAAGCGTGCTGGCGCCGTCTCACGGCACCGCTGCTGATGGTCGTCGGTGAGGTCTCCGAGGCGCTGGCGAAGCTCGGCACGGATGGCTCACCCCAGGTGTTGCGCGCCCTCTATCCGCATATCCAGCTCGAGCGGATCGCCGGCGCCGGACACATGCTGCACATCGAGAGACCCGGCGCCCTGGCGCCGTTGGTCGAGACGTTCCTGGATGCATATGGTTGACAGGCTGCCAAGATGACCCGCCGCATGCTGGCGACGCGTTTCGGACAAATGCACTTGCGCTCGAGCGAGGGCAAGGGTACGCCGCTCGTGCTGCTGCACATGTCGCCCCGATCCGGCGCGATGTTCGAGGAGCTGCAGGAGAAGCTCGAGCGGCCGACTCATGCGCCCGACCGTCTGGGCTACGGATTCTCGGACGCACCGCCCTGGGCGCTGTCCCTCGAGCAGTACGCACAGGCCACGGCGGACGCGCTCAAAGCCGCCGGAGTCACCGATCGCATCGACGTGCTCGGAATCCACGCAGGCTCGTTCGAGGCGATCGAGCTCGCGCATCAGCTCGGCTCGAACGTGCGCCGCGTGCTTGCCGTCGGCATGCCGTTGTTCACCGCCGAGGAGCAGCAGCGCCAGATGGAGAAATACAGCGAGCAGCCGTTGAAGCCCCTTGCCGAGGGCGGTCACGTGCTCGGCGCCTGGCGCGGCTGCTTTGCCTTCCGGCAGCCGCCCTACGATCTTGCCGACGTGCATCGGCGCTTCGTGGAGCAGGTGCTCGCGGCCAACCCCGGCGCCGCGTTCAAGGCGGTCGGCAACTATCCGATCGAGAAGAAGCTGAAAGGCCTGAAGGCCCAGCTCACGGTGTTCGCGCCGCACGACGAGATCATCGAGCAGACCCAGCGGGTCAGGCCGCTGCTCAAGTCCGATGCGACCTACATGGACCTGTCCGAGATGGGGCAGGACGTGTTCCATGCATCGCTCGACCGAATGGCCGTGCTCATCAACCGCCAGCTGACGGCATAGCGCCCCTCAGCGGCAAAGACGGGGCAGTCATGGCCAAGGTATACACCCGCAACGAAATCGTCGCGGTCATCGAGCCGCACGAAGTCATCGACGCCGTGGAGCGCGCCTTCGTGGCATATTCGAACGGCGCGGCGGTGGTGCCGCCCGTGGGGCAGCTGGACTTCGAGGATCCGCCCGGCGACTGCCACATCAAGTACGGGTACCTCAAGTCCGGCAAGACCTTCACCGTGAAGATCGCCACGGGCTTTTGGAGGAACGCG
>DATAUO010000011.1:0-3558 GCA_036268215.1 Steroidobacteraceae bacterium | reverse complement strand
GAAGGCGTCGAGCAGGGTGTGGCCGACGAATCGGCGCCGGGTCAGGAGCCACGCGATCGGCAGCGCGAACGGCAGGCTCAGTGTGACGCTGCGCGCCGAGACGGCGAGGCTCAGGCGCAGCGCTTCGGTCTCGTCGGGACTGAGCCACATCATGCTTGGCGGGCGCTGCGGAGGTTCATCCGTAGCGCAGTATACTGGCTGAGCGAATCACCATCGGGGTCCGACGAATGTCCTACTATCGCGCGCCGGCGCCGCCGGCCTCGATGCCGGAACGAATCGGCGTGCTGGTGGTCAATCTCGGCACGCCGGATGCTCCGACCTATCGCGCCGTCCAGCGTTACCTGCGCGAGTTCTTGAGCGACCGCCGGGTGATCGACACCTCGCGCTGGCTCTGGCTGCCGATTCTCTACGGTCTGGTGCTGCCCTTGAGGCCGCTGCGCACGGTGCGCAAGTACCGCAAGATCTGGACCCCGCAGGGCTCGCCGCTCGCCGTGTACTCCCGGTCGCTCGCCGGGAAAATCGCCTCGCTCCTGTCCGCGCGCCTCGGCGACCGCGTGCGCGTCGAGCTGGGAATGACCTATGGGAATCCGAGCGTCGCCTCGGCCGTGGCCGCGCTGGTGGAGCAGAACGTCAAGCGCCTGCTGGTGTTGCCGCTCTACCCGCAATACTGCTCCTCCACCACGGGCTCGGTGTTCGATCGCGCCGGACTCGTGTTGCGGCGGCTGCGCTGGCTGCCCGAGACGCGCTTCGTGAACGAGTACTGCGGGGACGAAGGGTATGTCGCGGCTCTGGCGGAGAGCGTGCTCGCGCACTGGCGGGAGCAGGGTACGCGCGCTCACCTGGTGTTTTCCTATCACGGGATCCCGGCTGCGTACGTCGCGGCGGGCGATCCCTATCGAGCGCAGGCCGAAGCGACCTCGCGCGCGGTCGCCGCGCGGCTCGGGCTCGGTGCCGACGAATGGTCGCATTGCTACCAGTCGCGCTTCGGCCGCGTGGAGTGGCTCAAGCCCTACGCCGAGGATACGCTCGCGGAGCTGGTCGGGCGGGGCGTGCGGCGCGTGAGCGTGCTGTCGCCGTCATTCGCCGTGGATTGCCTGGAGACCCTCGAGGAGATCGCCATGGAATATAGTGGCAAATTCACCGCGCTCGGCGGCGAGCGGCTGACGCTGGTGCCGGCGCTGAACGATGAGGATCGGCACGCCGAGCTGCTGACGCGGGTGATCGACGGGCATTTGCACGGCTGGATCGGGCAAGTCGAGCGATCCGGGGCTTCTTGAAGCTTCGAAGGGGAGAGTGATGGGCGAGGGGAGCACAGGTGTCGAGGCAACGGTTGGTGACAAGACTAGGGTTGGTGTCAAGGCGAGGGTTGGAGTGCTGGCGTTGATGGCGGTCATGGGCACGGCGGACATGCCAACGCCGGCACGACGCCCATCGAGATGATCTGCGTGACCTTGATAGCCCCCTTGCCACGCTCGCTCCTCCAATGCTAGATTCGGCGCCAATGTGTGCTTTTGCTTGCAAATCAACCGCTTTCACCGGCAGCGCCGCGCCCGCCGGTCTGCTTACCCTGCTGCTGCGCCGCTAGGCGCACATATCCCGCGCCATCGGTCGGCGCTGACAAGACCGAAACCATCTGTCAGGCCCCCAAAGGGGGCGAGATCAGCAGTCAATCGCGAGTACACCCATGTTGAACGATCCATCGGTTAAATATCGTCCCTTCCAGCCCATCGATCTGGGCGATCGCACCTGGCCGAGCCGCGTCATCGCGGCGCCCCCGATCTGGTGCAGCGTCGACCTGCGCGACGGGAATCAAGCGCTGATCGAGCCCATGGACGGCGCGCGCAAGCGCCGCATGTTCGACATGCTGGTGAAAATCGGATTCAAGGACATCGAGGTCGGCTTTCCCGCCGCCTCGCAGACCGACTTCGATTTCGTACGCGAGATCATCGAGAAGGACCTGATCCCCGAGGATGTGACCATCCAGGTGCTGACGCAGGCACGGCCCGAGTTGATCGCCCGCACCTACGAGTCGCTGAAGGGCGCCCGGCGGGCGATCGTGCACGTGTACAACTCCACCTCGGTCGCGCAGCGGCGGGTCGTTTTCCGCCTGGACCGGGCGGGCATCGTGGACATCGCCGTGAGGGGAGCGGAGGCGGTGCGCGAGCACGCGCTGCGCGACCGCAACACCGAATGGATCTTCCAGTACAGCCCGGAGAGCTTCACCGGCACCGAGCTCGACTTCGCAGTGGAGATCTGCGATGCCGTCACCGCGGTCTGGGAGCCGAGTCCCGAGCACAAGGCGATCCTGAATCTGCCCGCGACCGTCGAGATGGCGACTCCGAACGTCTATGCGGATCAGATCGAGTGGTTCCTGCGTCACGTCGGCCGGCGCGACTCGGTGGTGTTGAGCGTGCACCCGCACAACGACCGGGGCACCGCGGTGGCTGCAGCGGAGCTTGCCGTCATGGCGGGCGCCGAGCGCATCGAGGGCACGCTATTCGGCAACGGCGAGCGGACTGGCAATGTCGACGTGGTGACGTTGGCTCTCAATCTTTACTCGCAAGGCGTTGATTCGGGGTTGGATTTCTCCAATATCAACGAGGCGGCGCGATGCGCCGAGAGCTGCAACCAACTGCCCATCCACCCGCGTCACCCCTACGTGGGGGACCTGGTATTCACCGCCTTTTCGGGGTCCCACCAGGATGCCATCAAGAAGGGTCTCGCGGCGCGGAGCGAGGGTGATTTCTGGGATGTTCCTTACCTGCCCATCGATCCGTCCGATCTCGGCCGGTCCTACGATTCCATCATTCGCGTCAACAGCCAGTCGGGGAAGGGTGGGGTCGCCTATCTGCTCGAGCGCGACTACCAGCTGGTGATGCCGCGTCGGTTGCAGATCGAGTTCAGCCAAGTCGTACAAGCCGCCGCAGATATCACCGGTAAGGAGCTGACTTCCCAAGAGATTTGGGAGCTTTTCTCCAACGAGTACTGCAAGCCTCGCGCACCTTATCTCTATCGCTCCCACCAGCTCGCGGCCTCCACCGACGGCGCCGACAGCGAGCGCATCACGCTGCAAGTCGAGCATGCCGGCCGGATCGAGACCTGGCTGGGGCAAGGCTCCGGCCCGATCGATGCCGTGGTCAGGGCACTTGCGCTGCCCTTCGATGTCCTTTCCTACGAGGAGCATTCCCGCGGCCATGGATCGGGTGCCAACGCGGTCGCCTACATCGAGATCACCACTCGCTCGCGGCGCACCTTGTTTGGGGCGGGTATGCACCCCAACATCATTACCGCGTCTCTGCTGGCGGTGTTCTCGGCCGTGAACCGGGCGATCGCCCAGCGGTCGCTGCCCGAGCGAGCCGACGCGGCGCGCACCGGGACTTGAGGGTCTCGCAGGCCATGCCGGGCCTCCCTCCGGGGCGGTCCCGGCCGCTTGACGGCGGGGCCGCGGCGCGAGTGCAGTTGAATGGCGGACAGAATCCGCTATAGTGCGCAACTTTAGTCTCGGGGGCGGTTCGATCCTATTGATTTCAGGGACTTTTCTCGAACAATGAGTGAACG
>DATAUO010000010.1:0-10315 GCA_036268215.1 Steroidobacteraceae bacterium | reverse complement strand
GCGCACACCGAGCTCGACCTCGCCAACCCCAAGCCCAATCGCGGCAAGAAGGGATTCACGGACGAGGAGCGCAAGGGATTCCAGAACATACTGGATGCGGGCTTCACGGACACCTTCCGGTTGTTCACGCAGGGGAACGGCCACTACTCGTGGTGGAGCCATTTCGCCAATTCCCGGGCACGCAACGTCGGGTGGAGAATCGATTACGTGCTGGTGTCGGCGAAGCTGAAAGGCGGCGTGAAGAAGGCGGAGATCCACCCGGCCGTCATGGGGAGCGACCACTGCCCGGTGAGCATCACCCTCGATGCCTAGATTCTCCGGCGGCGAGTGGCGCGGCGCCTTCGCGGCGCTCCTGTTCGATCTCGACGGCACGCTGCTCGATACGGTGCGCGACATCGCGCTCGCGCTGAATCGGACGCTCGAGGAGCAGGGACTCGACCCTCTGCCCGAGGACTCGGTGCGCCGCATGATCGGCCGCGGCTCGCCCATCCTGATCGAGCGCGCCGCGGCCATGCGCGGGCGCAAGCTCGATCCCCCCGGGCATGCGGCAATGCTGGAGCGGTTCTTCCATCACTACGACGAGGTCGAGCGCTCGGATGCGGCGAGTGCGCGGCCTTTCTCGGGCGCTGCGGACGCGCTGCACCGCCTGCACGGAGCGGGGTTCCGTACCGCGGTGGTGACCAACAAGCACCACCGCTTCGCGACCGGTCTGCTCGACCGGCTCGAGCTCGCGCCGTTCATCGATGTGGTGATCGGCGGCGACAGTTGTCCACGACGCAAGCCGGACCCGCTGCCGCTGATCGCGGCCTGCGAGCGGCTCGGCGTCCCCGCTTCCGCGGCGCTCATGGTGGGCGACTCGGTGAACGACGTCGAAGCGGCGCGCGCCGCCGGCATGCCCGTCGCGTGCGTCTCGTACGGCTACAACGAAGGGCGCGATGCGCGCACGCTGGACTGCGACGTGCTGCTCGACTCGCTGATCGAGCTGCCGCCGCTGCTCGAGCGCATGCCGCAAAGCTCGCGCGCATAGGAAATCCGGGAGTGCACATGCGATCATCGTTGCTGTTCTTATTGCTGGTCTCGAGCTCCATGGCGCCGGCCGCGCAGCCGCCGAGCCGATTCGGCGTCGACGCGCCCGAGCTGGCGAGGCTCGGTCCCGAGACCGTCGGCGTGCGGACGCTGCACCTCGTCGAGCACGGCCAGACCGACGTGCTGGCGTTCGACCCGGCCAAGGGCTCGGCGCCGGCCGCCGACCGCGCGCTCACGGTCGACCTCTGGTATCCCGCGCGCGCGCCCAAGGACGCCCCGCGGGTCACCTATACCGCCGCATTCCCCTCGGAGCCGCCCGCGCCGCCGGCGAGCTTCACGGTGCCCGGCCTCGCGGTGCGCGACGCGCCGCCCTCGGGGACGCGCCGGCCGCTCGTGATCGTCTCGCACGGGTACAGCAACGACCCGGCCGCGATGACCTGGCTCACCGAAAATCTGGCATCCAAGGGATACGTGGTCGCGGCCATCCATCACGACGATCCGCCGATCACCGATCGCGCGCGTTTCGTCGGTCCGCTGATGCGCCGGCCTCTCGACATCGCGTTCGTCGCGCGGACGCTGCAGAACATGCTTGCCGCCGAGCAGCTGGTCGACCCCGCGCGCACGGGGCTCGTCGGCTACTCCATGGGCGGCTACGGCGTGCTGACCGCGGCGGGTGCGACGCTCGATCCCGCGGGGCGCGCGGCGGCCATGGTCCCGGGCGGCCTCATGAGCCCGTACTTGCGCGGCGGGGCGAGGAGCGCGGATCTGATCGTCAAGAACCTGCGCGCGGTGGTTGCCATCTCGCCGGCCGGCGCAGGGGCGCTCGGCAGCTGGGGCGAGGAGGGCGTGCGCGGCATCACCTCCCCGCTGCTGCTCATCCAGGGCGACAATGACCGCACCGTCGACTACCAGACCGGCGCGCATGCATTGTTCGAGCAGGCGGTGAACGCGCACCGCTACCTGCTCACCTTCAAGGAGGGCGGGCATTCGATCGGATTGAGCCCGGCTCCCGAGTCCATGCGCGGCTTGCTGTGGAATCAGGATTGGTTCGAGGACCCCGTGTGGCGCAAGGAGCGGGTCAACGCCATCAACGCGCACTTCATCACCGCGTTCTTCGATCGCTACCTCAAGGACGATGCGAGCCGCGACGCCTATCTCAACGTGCCTCAAACGGAATCCGATGCCGGCGCGTGGCCCGCGACGGCGGCGCTCCCGTACGACGCTTACAGCCCGGCGAGCGGCGAGATCAGCGTGTGGAAGGGATTCCAGCGCAATCACGCCACCGGCCTCGAGCTCCAACAGGCAGGCGCTCGATGACCGATGCCGCGGCGCCGTTGAGCGCGGCCGCCCCGGAGGAGATCGGACTGTCCTCCGAGCGGCTCGAGCGGCTGGGCCGCGTGCTTCGGGAGGAAGCGGCGCGCGGCCGCGTGCCGGGCGGAGTCGCCCTGGTCGCGCGCGCCGGGCGGATCGGCTACCTCGACAGCTTCGGCCGGCGCGATCCCGCGGCGGATGCGCCGATGACCCCGGACGCCATCTTCCGCATCTATTCGATGACCAAGCCGATCGCGTCGGTGGCGGCCATGATGCTGTGGGAGGAAGGGAAGTTCCTGCTCGGCGATCCGATCGGCAAATACCTGCCCGCGCTCGCCGAGCTCACGGTGGGCGTGACCGACGGCGGCAAGCTCGAGCGCGTTCCGCTCGCGCGGCCGGTCACGATCCAGGATCTGCTGCGCCATACCTCCGGCCTCACCTATGAGTTCCGCGGCTCGGGCCCCGTGCACAAGATGTACGGCGCGGCGAAGATTCATCGCCGATCGCAGACCAACGCGGAGCACGTCGAGACCTTGGGCAAGATGCCGCTGCTGCATCAACCGGGAACGCGATGGGAATATGGACGGTCGACCGACGTGATCGGCCGGCTGATCGAGGTGCTGAGCGGCGAGACTCTCGGCAGGCATCTCGAGCGCCGCATTCTCGGCCCGCTCGGCATGACGGATACCGCCTTTCACGTGCCCCCGGAGCAGCAGGGCCGCATCGCCGAGAGCTTCGCGCGCGATCCCGACAGCGGAGGCGGCGTGCAATTGCTCGACGTCCGCACGCCGCCCGCGTTCGAGTCCGCCGGCGGCGGCCTCGCCGGCACCGCCGGCGACTATGCGCGGTTTCTCCAGATGCTGCTCGACGGCGGCGCGGCCGGCGGGACGCGCTATCTCGGCCGCAAGACGGTCGAGCTCATGACCGCCGATCACCTCGGCGACATCACCGGCGCAGAGGATCTCCTGCTCCCCGGGCACGGATTCGGGCTCGGCTTCTCGATCCGTTTGCGCGCAGGCATCGCGCACGTTCCGGGATCGATCGGACAGTACTTCTGGGGCGGCCTCGCCGGCACGACGTTCTGGGTGGATCCGGCGGAGGAGCTGTTCGCCATTCTCATGATCCAGGCGCCCGGACAGCGCGACTACTACCGCACTCTCTTCCGCGACATGGTCTACGCGGCCATCGACGACTGAGCGCATCGACGCACGTCGCATTGGCGGGGTGCGACGAGGACCCGCGTCACATTTCGACGGACCGGCATTAGGGCAATCCCAGTGCGATTTCTAGGGAAATGACCTTCATCACGCCAGTCGCTCACCGAACATGTCAAAACTGCATCCATGTGGTGCTGCACTGCGGGTTGAGCATGGCAGGGATGCGCAAGAAGAACATTCTCGCACCGGCCGCAGCGCTATTGCTGGCGGCTGCGATCGCGCGCGCGCGCGCGGATGCGCCGTATCCGGATCAGCTGGAGATGCTCGAATGGGCCGATCCCGAGCGCGCCGCCCAGATCATCGATGCCGCGCCGCCGCTCGCGCCGCGCGGCGATTCGGCCGAGATCAACATGCTCGAGATCCGCGGCATGATCTACGCCGACTTGAGCCGCGACGAGGACGTCGATCGAATCCTGCGGCGCCTCGTCAACATCGGCCAGGGCGGTGACGCATCGGCGATGCGCGCGAGCCACTTCGTGCGCGCGTACCTCGCGAGGCAGCACACCCAGTTCGCCGAGGCCGAGACCAATCTCAAGCGCATCGACCTGAAGCCTCAGATGTCGGACGCCGAGCGCTACCGCATCGTCACGCTGCGCGGCCACGTGCTGCGCATTCTGGGCCAGGACGAAGCCTCACTGCCGTTCCTCGAGCAGGCGCTCGATCTCGCCAACAAGATGCACGACGACACGCGCACGCTGCACGCGATGCTCGCGCTGGCGCGAATCTACACGGACAGCGGCAACTTCGACCGCGCCATGGTGCAGCTCGAGTCGGCGCGCTCTCTCGCGACCGCCCTCGGCGACGAAACGGGGCTGGTCGAGACGGAGGAGCGCGTCGCGGACATCGCCGACCGCCGCAACGATCGCGTCACCGAGCGGCATGCGTCGCTCGCGGGCCTCGATCACGCGCAGCGCTCCGGCAGCAGCAAGTGGCTGCAACTCGCGCTGCTGAATCTCGGCGATTCCTATCTCAAGACCCGCGATTTCGCGGAGTCGCTGAAGTACTCCAAGCAGGCGATGCCGATCATCCTGCGCACCAATCAGCGCGACGACGAGCAGACCACGCTTTTCAACGAGGGCCTGGCATACATCGGCCTCGGCAGCATCAAGGCCGGACAGAAGCTGGCGGAAGGGGCGATTGCCGATGCGCTCGCCGGCAGCGACCTGCTCGACGCGAAGGAGCTGCTGCGCGAATACGCCGATGCCCTCGAGCACGCGGGTTACCTGATGATGGCAATCCAGGTGTACCACCGCTACGATGAGATCAGCGAGAAGTTCATGACCAACACCCGGCAGCGGGCCTTCCTCGAGCTGTCGGCGCAATTCGACGATGAGCGCAAGGCGCGTGAGCTCGAGCTCCTGCGGCGCGACAATCAGCTCAAGGTCTCGGAGATGCGCGGCCAGCGGCTGCAGCAGCAGTTGATCATCGCGGGTGCGCTGTTCATCGCGCTGATCTGCGCGGCGCTCGTGTGGGCCATCGCGCGCGTGAAGCGCGTGAATGCCAAGCTGCAATTCTCCAGCGAGCACGATCCTCTCACAGGGCTGTCGAACCGCCGCTATTTCAACGAGCGCGTGCTCGCCGTGGACGGCGGCCAGCCGGTAAGCGGGTGCATCCTGCTGGCCGATCTCGATCATTTCAAGCGGATCAACGACACCTTCGGCCATCCGGCGGGCGATGCGGTGCTCGCGGCCATGAGCCAGCGCCTCGCCGAGGCGCTTCGGGAAAATGACAAGCTGGTGCGCTGGGGCGGGGAGGAATTCCTGGCCGTGCTCGGGCCCATGGCACCCCTGCAGGCCGATCAGATGGCCGAGCGGCTGTTGCAGACCGTGCGCTCCGAGCCCGTGCAATGGAACGGCCACCTCATCCATTGCACCATCTCGATCGGATACGCCTGCTTCCCGATGCCGGGCGCGGCGACCGACATCACCCTCGAGAGCGGGATCAGCCTGGTGGACAAGGCGCTGTACGAGGCGAAACGCCGCGGGCGAGACCGCGCCTGCGTCATCAAGGTCGTCACCGCGCGCAATGAGACCGACTTGAGCTCGATCAGCGCCGAGTTCGAGACGGCGACCATCGACCGCCGCGTGCATCTCGTGGAGATCCTGGGCGCGGCAGCCTGATCGCGTCGGGCCGGAGCGCCGGCCCGACACCGGGCACCCTTCGCTCCGCCCGTTCGGGCCGCCCTCGAGGACCTTCCTCAGGGGTTGTTGCCGAAGAACTCCTTCACCGCGGCAAAGCAGAACGGCGCCACGAGCTCGGCGTGATACGCCTCATCCACCGCGAGCGCGCCGCCGTCGTTCGCTCCCTGCGCCACGGCGGAGGCGGCCACCGCGGCCTTGGCCACGGCAAAGTCGGATTTGAGGGTCGCGTAGGGGTCACCCGAGGTCGGCGCCGCCTCGAGATCGAGCACTCCGATATTCGCGGTGAGCGGTGCATTGGCGGCCCAGTAATTCTGCATGAGCGCGGTGTTCATCCAAAATACCAGCGGATCCTGGTCCCCTCCGCACAGCAAGGTGGGCGCGGTCGGCACCCAGTTGCGCAGGTCGTTGTTCTTGAGCGCCTGCCGCATGGCGAGCCCGGGCGAGACCGCGGTCACGCCGGAGGTGACGTCCGGGAAGCCGCCATCCGGGTTGGCCGCGGCATCCTGCAGATAGGCGAGCCGATAGCTGTTGTTGATCAGATTCCCGCTGCCGAAGCCGAGCGCGAACACCGCCGCGAGGTCCGCGGGCGACGACGGCGGCGTGTCGGCGGCAAAGGCAGACGAGGGAGGCGTGAGGCTGAACAGCGCGTATTCCGGCAGCTCGTTCGCGGCGTAGAGCTGGCTGCGCGGCGTCGGGGTCGGCAGCAGATCCTCGATGGTCGCTGCGTAAGGACTCGCGAACACGACGCTCGGCGACGAGTAGATGTTGCCGAAGGATTTCTGATAGGCGGGGAACAGGAGCGCCGATGAGACGGTGGCATCGCCGTTCACGCGCCCGTAGAAGATCGCGTCGACGAAGGCGGCGAGCGCATAGGGTCCCGACATCGGCGCGGCGGCAGTGACCGACATTCCGGCCGCCTGCATCGCGCGGTGCGTGGCCATCGCCACGAAGCCGCCCTGCGAATACCCGGTGATGAACAGTTGTCCGTTGTCGCTCGACAGCGTCGCCGACGCGAGCGGGAGCGCGGTGCGCGCGGCCGTCAACGCATCGATCATGTCCTTCGACTGCTGATCGGCGACCAGGTAAGGGTGGTACGAGAGGGCCGAGCTGTCGTAGCCCGCATAGTTCGGCGCGACGACGATGTAGCCCTTGGTGGCGAACAGGGCGGCGAGGGTCATGGTCTCGGTGTTGCTGAAGCTCGCCATCGTGAAGTTGCTGTCGGTGGTGGTGCCGTGCGCGTACAGCAGCATCGGCTGCTTGCCGGTGCATGCCGAGCCCAGCCCCGTCGGCACGAGCAGCGCCGCGGACGCGGTCGTCGGCTCGCCGGCGCCGCCCACGGTCTGGTACTCGATGTCGTACATCAGGATGTCGCAGACCGGCGCTCCGGCGAGAGCGAAGATCTGTGCGTTCGAGGCGAGACTGAGCTCGGTTAGGAGGTCGGACGCCTTCAGGGTCGTGAGAAGGCTGGGCGGCGACTGCAACAGCGTGCCGCGGGCCGGCGTGGATGGGGGCGGCGAACCGCCGACGCCGGTACTGCCCGACCCTCCGCCGCCTCCGCAGGCCGCGAGAAGGAGGATCGGGAACAGCCATGCCGAACGAAGGGGCGTACGCATCACGCCTTGGACCCCGGGCGCGGGCGGGCGGTTCCGCGTGGGCGGCGGGTTTTGGGCCCCGGGCGGCGAGCCGGCTAGGCGGCGTCGTGAAAGATCAGGCCGAGCGTGCGGCGCAGCCCGTGCCGCACCAACGATACGCCATGCCGCATCTGTACGCGGGAGGTCCCGCGCCGGCCCGCGACCGGGCGTTCCTTGACGGGCACGATCGCGAAGGCGCCTTGCGTGATCGGCACGACCATGGGCCGCGACTGGCGGCGAGGCCGCTGCTCCACCAGGATCAGCTCGCCGCCGTCGAAGTCGACGCCCGGCCGATCGAGCAGCAGGATCGCCTGCAGAGGGAAATGGATCTTGCCGTACAGGTCCTGGTGCAGACAGTTGAAGTCCCCCGGTCCGTAGCGCAGCAGCAGCGGAGTCGGCCTTGTCTGCCCCGCGGCGGCGCATTGCGCGGCGAGCGCATCGTGCCCGGCGGGCCAGGACGCCGCCGTTCCCAACCTCGCGCTCCACGCGTTGGCCACGGGCGCCAATGCGGCATACATCCCGCGGCGGAGCGCGGCGACGGCTGCGGGCAGCGGCCGGCCGAAGTACTTGTACTCGCCCCTGCCGTAGCCGTGCCGCGCCATGACCACGGTGGAGCGAAAGACCCCGGCGTCGGCGTCGTAGAGCGCCGCGAGCTCGCCGCAGGCGCGACGGTCGATGAGCGGGGCAGTGACGGCGAAGCCATCTCGATCGAGCTGCTCCTGGAGCGTCGCCCGGTCGAGGGCAAGGCCGCCGTCCTTCACGATGCCCGCCGAGCGCGCTCTTGCTCGATGAGCACGCGCTTGCGCTCGAGGCCCCAGCGATACCCGCCAAGGCCGCCATCGCCGCGCAGCACGCGGTGGCAGGGTACCAGGACGGCCACCCGGTTGGCCGCGCAGGCGGAGGCCGCCGCGCGCACCGCGGTAGGCGCGCCGATGCCGCGCGCGAGCTCGCCGTAGCTGACCACATTGCCTTCGGGGATGCCCAGGAGGAAGCGCCAGACCCGGATCTGGAATGCGGTGCCGCGCAGATCGAGCGGCAGGTCGGGCCGCGGCGCGCCGCCCGCCAGGTGACCTTCGAGCGCCTGCATCCACGCGTCGAGCTCGGTCGATCCCGTCATCGCGGAGGGCTGCAGCGCCGCATTGGGGAACTCACGCTGCAACCGGGCGACCAGGGCGGCTTCGCTCTCTCCGAACTGGGCGAAGCACACCCCGCGCTCGGTGGCCGCCATGAGCAACGAACCGAGCGCGGTGCGGCGATGGGCGTAGGCGATGTGCTCCCCCGCGCCGCCCGCGCGATAGGCGGATGGAGTCATGCCGAGGCTGCGCGGCGCGTGGCCGTAGACGCGGCTGGTGGACTCGAAACCGGCCGCGGTGATGGCCTCGAGGACGCTCTTGCCCGACTTGAGCCCGGACTTGAGCTGCTTCAGGCGCGCGGCGTCCTGGTACGCCTTGGGCGACACGCCCATGACCGCCTTGAAGGTGCGCTGCAGGTGGGTCGGCGACAGATGCGCGCGCTTGGCGAGCTGCGCCAGGGCGAGCGGCTCGGCCGCGTGCGTGTCGATGTGGCGGGCCAGCGCCTGCATGCGCCCGACGATGCGATCGTCCTTCATGATTGCTCTCCGCTGATTCGGTGAGCGCAGGTTAGCCCCACGGCGACGGTGCGGCACTCCGGTTCTTGCGGAAGTCAGGCCGGCTTGGGTTTGGCCGAGCTTCGCCGCAGCAGCGTCAGGGCCAGCACGGCGGATGCGATCATCAGGAACAGGCTGACGGCGTTGAGCACCGGCGTCGCGCCCTCGCGCATGCGCCCATACATCATGACGGTGAGCGGCGCGTCGGCCCCGACCAGCATCAGCGTGGTGTTGAAATCCGCGAACGACATCAGGAACGAGATCGCCGCGGAGCCGAGCAGCGCGGGCCGCAGGTAAGGCAGCAGGATGGTGCGGAACACCGCGGGCTTGGACGCGCCGAGGTTCAGTGCGGCCTCCTCGAGCGTGCGGTCGAATCGCCGCAGCCGCGCGCTGATGGTGAGCGTCGCGATGGTGGCGATGTACGAGAATTGTCCGAGCACCACGAGCGGGAGACCCGGCCTCAGGAAATCGAGCTCGAGCCCGAAGGTGTCGTCCGCGAAGTCGGCGACGCGGCTGGCAAAGGCGAGGATCGAGATGCCGAGGATCACGCCCGGGATCACCAGCGGCGCGAGCATCATGATCGACAGCGCCTGCTTGCCGGGGAAGCGCCCGCGCTCGATCAGGAACGCATTGGTGGTGCCGACCAGGGCGGACAGCAGCGTGACGCAGAGCGCGACGATGCAGCTCGTGCCCATGCTGCCGAGCAGCTCGGTGTCGGCGAACAGGCCCGTGCGGCCGGCCGCCGAGTTGCCCAGGAACCAGTCGAGCGTGAAGCCGTGCCATGGAGGAGCGGGGTAAGGCGCATCGTTGAATGCGAATACGGCGACCACGATCAGCGGCAGGAACAGGAACGCGAGGAACCCGATCACGTAGCCCGCGGTGGCGGCGCGCAGCCAGGGGGGCCTCGGCAGCGAGGGGATCATGCCGGGCCCGCGGCCGCTGCGGCGGGCTGCGCGGTCTTTCGTGCGGCGGCGGCTTGCGCGCGCCTCATGTGCTTCTCATCACGTCGCCGAATCGCTGCCCGCTCAGGCGCAGGCCCAGGATGACGAGCGCGGTCGACAAGCCGAGCAGCAGAAAGCCGAAGGCCGCGCCCTGCTCCCAGTTGAAGCGGGTGATGAACTGGTTGTAGATCTGCTCGGTGAACCACTGGGAATTCTTGCCGCCGAGCAGGGTCGGCGTGAGGTAGTTGCCGAGCGTCAGCATGAACACCACGATGCAGCCGGCGGTGATGCCGGGCGCCGCGTGCGGGAGCACGATGGTGCGGAGGATCGAGGTGCCGCCGGCTCCGAGATCGTACGCGGCCTCGATCAGCGAGTTGTCGAGGCTCTCGAGGCTCGACACCAGAGGTACGACCATGAACAG
>DATAUO010000009.1:0-17125 GCA_036268215.1 Steroidobacteraceae bacterium | reverse complement strand
GATTTCTCCGACATCGCGGTCAACCCGACCACGGGCGCGGTCAACCTGCGCGCCCTGCTGCCGAATCCCCGCCACGACCTGCTGCCCGGCATGTACGTGACGCTCCGCATCACCCTCGGGCACCAGAGCCAGGTCTATCTGATCCCGCAGCAGGCTCTGCAGCGCGACACCACCGGGGCCTACGTCCTGGTCGCGGGGGGCGATGACAAAGTGGTCCGCAAGAGCGTCGCCGTCGCCGACAGCCAGGGCAACGACTGGGTCGTGACCGGCGGGCTCGCGCCCGGCGACCGGGTGATCGTCTCGGGCGTGCAGGCCGCGCGGGAAGGGAATGCGGTGAAGGCGGCTCCATGGCAAGCGCCGGCGCAGGCGGCGCCGTCCGGGAACTGAGCCGCCGCCATGCCGAATTTTTTCATCGCCCGCCCGGTGTTCGCCTGGGTCATTTCCATCCTGATCTGCCTGATCGGCGTCATTTCCCTGCGCAGCATGGGCATCGCCGCCTATCCGGACATCGCGCCGCCGCAGGTCACCATCAGCGCCACCTACCCGGGCGCCAACGCCGCCACCATGGAGTCCAACGTCACGCAGGTGATCGAGCAGCAGCTGACGGGCATCGACAACCTGCTCTACTTCAGCTCGACGTCGAACAGCAATGGCACCGCGACCATCACCTTGAGCTTCGCGACCGGCACGAGCCAGGACATCGCGCAGGTGCAGGTGCAGAACCGCGTCGCGCTCGCGCAGCCCCTCCTGCCCGCCGAGGTGACCCAGCAGGGCGTGGTCGTCGCGAAGGCGAGCCCCGACATCTTGTTGTTCGTCAGCCTGCAGTCGGACAACCCGGCCATCGATGCAAGGCGTCTCGGCGACATCGTCGCCTCGCGCATCCAGCCGGTGCTCGCGCGCATCACCGGCGTCGGCAACACCTTCCTGCTGGGCAGCGAATACGCCATGCGCATCTGGCTCGATCCGGACAAGCTGCAGGGTTACGGGCTATCGGACAGCCAGGTCCTGAGCGCCATCAACGCCCAGAACGCCCAGTTCGCGACCGGCTCGCTCGGCGCCGACCCGGCTCTCCCGGGCCAGTCCTTCACCGCCACCGTGTCCGGGGACACACTGTTCTCCTCCACGCAGCAATTCAACGACATCATCCTGCGCGCCAACAACGATGGCACCACGGTGCGCTTGAGCGACGTCGCCCGCGTCATCTTCGGCGGACAGAGCTACGGCTCCTCGGCGGTCCGTGACGGCAAGCAGGCGGGCGGCATCGGCCTGTTCCTGCTGCCCGGCGCCAACGCCCTGGCCGCGGCCAAGGAGGTCAACGCCCAGATGCAGATCATCGGCAAGGACCTGCCGAAAGGCGTCAGCTGGAACATCCCGTTCGACACGACGCCGTTCATCACCGCCTCCATCCATGATGTCGTCAAGACCCTGATCGAGGCCGTCGCGCTGGTCTTCGTGGTGATGCTGATCTTCCTGCAGAACATCCGTGCCACGATCATTCCCACGCTGGTCATTCCGGTCGCGTTGCTCGGAACCTTCAGCGGCCTGTCGCTGCTGCACTTCTCGATCAATCAGCTCACGCTCTTCGGCATGGTGCTGGCGATCGGCATCGTCGTCGACGATGCCATCGTGGTGATCGAGAACGTCGAGCGCATCATGAGCGAGGAGCACCTGCCGCCGCGCGAGGCGACCCGCAAGGCCATGCGCCAGATCACCGGCGCCATCATCGCCATCACCGTCGTGCTCGCCGCCGTGTTCATCCCGTCGGCGCTGCAAGCCGGCGCGACCGGCGTCATCTATTCGCAGTTCGCGCTCACCATCGCCATCTCCATGGGCTTCTCGGCGTTCCTCGCCCTGTCCTTCACGCCGTCGCTGTGCGCCGCCATCCTCAAGCCCCACGACCCCGAGGCCAAGAAGAATGTCGCGTTCCGCTGGTTCGACGTGGGTTTCGGCCGCGTCGCCCGCACCTACGTCGGCCACGTCGGCGCGGCCGTGCGTCACGCGCCGCGCTGGATGGTGGTGTTCGCGCTGATCGCGGTGCTCGCCGGATTCCTGTACACGCGCCTGCCCACGAGCTTCGTGCCCGACGAGGACCAGGGATTCATGCTCGCGCTGGTCAATCTGCCCTCGGGCGCCACCCTCGAGCGCACCGATCAGGTCATGATCAAGGTCCGCGACAAGCTGCTGCACAGCTCGGTCGGCCGCGACATCGCCGGCATATTCCAGGCGGAAGGCTTCAGCTTCGTCGGGCAGAGCGAGAACGTCGGCATGGCGTTCATCCAGCTCGCGCCCTGGGAGAAGCGCTCCAAAACCGCGATGCAGCTCATTCCGGAGGCCAACAAGGTCCTCCACGACATCGTCGACGCGCAGATCTTCGTGGTTAACCTGCCGACCATCCGCGGCTTGAGCCAGTTCGGCGGCGTCGACATGTTCCTGCAGGCGCGCACCGGCCAATCCCGGGCCCAGCTCGCCGACGCCCAGAAGACCCTGCTGGATAACGCCGCCAAGAGTCCCGCGCTTGCCGGCACCCGCCCCAACTCGCTGCCCGAGGCGCAGCAGCTGCAGATCTCCGTCGATCGCGTTCAGGCGCAGGCGCTCGGCTTGTCGCTGAGCGACGTCTACCAGGCAATCCAGCTGCAACTGGCGCCCTTCTACGTCGATCAGTTCGCGTATGGCGGACGCGTCAAGCGCGTCTACGTCCAGGCCGATGCGCCGTTTCGCGGCAGCACCGATGCGTTCCGCCACATGTACACCCCGAGCGGCACGAGCAGCGGGTCCTCGCAGACCGCCGGCACCGCCGGCGGGTCGAGCGCCGGCGGCCCTGCGCCGCCCGTCAACCCTTCGGTCGGCAACTCGTCGATCAGCCCCTACAACATGGTGCCGCTATCGAGCGTGGTGAAATCGAGCTGGGGCCTCGGGCCCCAAGCGCTGCCCCGCTACAACGGGTACGCCGCGGTCGAGATCGTCGGCGCCGCCGGGCCCGGATACTCCACCGGTCAGGCCATGGGCGCCTTGCAGAACATCATCGACAGGTCGCTGCCGTCCGGCTTCGCCGCCGACTGGACCGGACAATCCTACCAGGAGCTGCTCGCCGGTAATTCCGCCCTGATCCTCATGGTGCTGTCGATCCTGGTCGTGTTCCTCTGCCTCGCCGCGCTCTACGAGAGCTGGTCCATCCCCGTCGCGGTGCTCCTCGTGGTGCCGCTCGGCGTGCTCGGCATGGTCTCGCTCTGCAAGCTCACCGGCATTCCGAACGACATCTACTTCAAGATCGGCCTGGTCACCGTGATCGGCCTCGCCGCCAAGAACGCCATCCTCATCGTCGAGTTCGCCGTCGAGGCGCAGGAGGCCGGCGCGACCCTGTTCGACGCCATCGTCGAGGCCGGCCGGCTGCGGCTGCGGCCCATCCTCATGACCTCGATGGCCTTCATCCTCGGCGTCTCGCCGCTCGTCATCTCGGGCGGCGCCGGCGCCGCGTCCCGGCACGAGATCGGCACGGGAGTCATCGGCGGCATGCTGTTCGCGACCTTTCTCGGCTTGCTGCTGATCCCGGTGTTCTACGTCGCGGTGCGACGGTCGCTCGGCGACAAGCTCGACGAAGTGGCGCCGCGGCGGGAGCAAGATCCGCAGGCTCCGCCGAATAGCTAGGTGGCGATGAGGTCGCGCCGCCGGCCCGGCACGGGCGCCTCCGGCTCGCTCGGTCAATAGACGGTCTTGACCGGCGCGCTGAACGAATACCCCACGCCGCGCTCCGTGACGATGAACTGCGGTTGCGAAGGGTCCGCCTCGATCTTGCGGCGCAGCCGCAGCACTTGAACGTCGATGGATCGCTCGTATACCTCGTTGTCGTAGACGCGGCTCGCCTCCAGCAGCTGGTCCCGGGTCAGGATCCGCTGCGGAGCGGCCAGCAGCGCCGCGAGCAGGTTGAATTCCCCATTGGACAGGTCGAGCCGCTGTCCGGGATGCTTCGTCAGGCGCCGGGTGCGCAGATTCAGCTCGAAGTCGGCAAACCGGTAGGCACGAACGTCTCGCTGCCCTGCCTCGGTCGAGGCGGCTCCCTTGGTTCGCCGCAGCACCGTCCGAATACGCGCGAGCAGCTCCCGGGGACTGAACGGCTTGGTCAGGTAATCGTCGGCGCCGAGCTCGAGACCCATGACGCGATCGGCTTCGTCGCGCACGCCGGTCAGCATGATGACGGGTACGGCCGACTCCTCGCGCAGCTTGCGGGCGAGCGTCATACCGTCCTCTCCCGCCAGGCGCAAGTCGAGCACCACGAGATCGATCGCGTGCTCGGCCAGGGCCGCGGACATCTCCTTGCCGGTCGATGCCACGCTGACGCGCTGCTCGTTCTGCGTCAGGTATTCCCGCAGCAGCTCGCGAATCTGAGGGTCGTCGTCGACGACCAGAATGTGCGGCTGGATGGTCTCAGACATGCCGTTTCTCCGGTTTTCAGCGGCCGAATGCGCGCGCAAGAGCCTCGGCGATCTCGGCGCGCTGCAGCGGCTTGTGCAGCACCTCTTTCACGCCGATGGCCGCCGCGCGTTGCGCCAAAGGCGCGCCGCCGTGGCCGCTCATCAGGATGATCGGGACGTTGGCTTTCAGCAGGCGGATCTCCCGGGCGAGCTCGGTGCCCACGAGCTCGGGCATGGCCTCGTCGGCGAGCACCAGATCGAATCGCTCCGGTGCAGCCCGAAAGGCCTGCAGCGCTGCGCGGCTCGACTCGAAGCCCACCGGCTCGTATCCCAGCCCGGCCAGCATTTCCTCGCTGAGCGCGACCAGCGCGGGCTCGTCATCGACGATCATCAGCGTTTCGCCGCGTCCGCGCGTCAGCTCGCGGACCGGCTCGGCGGCCGGCTTCCCGGCGGCCTCCGTCGTGATCGGCAGCCAGATCGCAAAGGCGGTCCCCTCTCCCACCTTCGATTGCACGTCGATCGCGCCGCCGAGGTCGCTCACGATCCCATGCACGAGCGAGAGGCCCAATCCCGTGCCTTTGCCCACCCCTCGGGTGGTGAAAAAAGGGTCGAACATGCGTTCGATCACGTCCGGGGGAATGCCCACCCCCGTATCGCTGAGCACGAGGCGCACGTAGGGGCCGGCGGACAGCGCGCCGCGCGACATGGTGCGCGCCTCGGCCAGATCGACGCGCTGGAGAACCACGCCGAGGGTGCCGCCGTGTTCCATGGCATGCACGGCGTTGGCGCAGAGATTCATGGCGACCTGATGCAATTGGGTCGAGTCGCCGATGAGCGCGGCATCACCGGCCAAGAGGGCCTTTTCCATCCTGATGTTCGCGGGCAGCGAGGCCGCGATGAGCTCCAGGGTCTCCTCGACGACCGATTGGATGTGCACGTGAGCGCGCTCGCCCAGGCCGCGCCGGCTGAAGCCGAGAATGCGGTCGACGAGCGCCCTGGCGCGATCGGCCGCGTGCATCACATTGTCGAGGTAGCGCCGCAACGGCGTACCCGGCGCGGCCTGCTCCTGCGCCAGCTCGCCATACCCCAGGATGGCGCCGAGTATGTTGTTGAAGTCATGGGCTATGCCGCCGGCCAGGGTGCCCATGGCTTCCATCTTCTGCGACAGCCGCAAGCGCTCCTCGCTGGCGCGCAGCGCACCCTCGCTCGCTTCGATCCGGCGCAGCTGGCGCCACAACAGTCCGGTCCCGAGCAGGCCCAGGAGCGCGACCACCACGCTGCGTGCGGCCAGCCGCATCGCCTCGTCATGCCAGGGCCCCAAGACGACGGCCTGCTCGCGGCTTACGACGAGCAGCAGCGGCACGTCCCTGACGCGCGCGGCCGCAACGAATTCGCGCCGGCCGTCGATCGGATTCGTCAACGGCCCCGCGGCCGCTCCCGAGGCGGCAAGTCGCGGAAAGCTCTTCCCGATGGCATCGGGATCCGGCGGATTGCGCACCAGCAATTGGCCGTTGTCGCGCAGCAGCTGCACGGCGGTTCCTCTCCCGAGGCTGACTGCGGCGAAGAACTTCTCCAGGTCCTCGAGATTGACGATGGCGGTCACCACGCCGGCGAATGCTCCGGTTTCGTCCTCCAGGCGTCGCGACAGCACGATTCCCGCGTGGCCCTCGGAGCGGGTGATGAGCGGCTCGCTCATGAAAAGGCCCGTCACCGTACGGTCCCGCTGTGCGATGAAGTAGGAGCGGTCCGAGACATCGAGATGAGGAGGCACGGCTCCGCGAGACCGGTGTATCTGGACGCCATGAGCATCGGTAATCGTGATGATCCGAATCTGCCTGACGCCGGACGAGCGATTGGCGAGGATCTCATCGAGGCGCTCGGGCGCTATTTTCGCGCCGTCGTTCTGATACCAGCGCGCCGTGTCGCGCAGCAGGAGATCGACGCCCTCGAACGTCCACGCGGTCTGCTCCGCAAGAGCTGCCGCGACGTTGGTGATCTCGCGGTGCGTGGCCGAGATCGTGCTCTCACGAGAACGCCAGGCGTCGTAAGCCGACGCACCCGCGAACGCAACGACCACCAGCACGCCCAAGAGGGCGATTCGCAGCCGCAGCCGCTTGAATCGCGTTGGATCGGCCGCCTGTGCGCCGGCGTGGTCGAGCATTCCTCGCCTACCTCACGTGACGGAGTCGATGATAGCGCTTACTGCCGCGAGCAGCGCATCGCGGGTCAGCGGCTTGGCCATGACCTGGGCGACGCCCAAGGACCGGGCGGTGGTGCCGGCGCTCGACAGCTCGGCGCGAAATTGAGCGGAGATCGCGATGATGGGGGCGCCCGGGTGCGCAGCGCGAATCACGCTTGCCGTGCCAACGCCATCGCGCTTCGGTCTTTCGATGCTCACGATGACGAGATCCACCGCGACCCGAGGGGCCGGGATGCACGGCACCATCGCACTCACATGATACCCGGCGCCCGTGAGCCACTCCTCGAGGAGCTCCCGCATCAGATCGTCTGGTTCGTATATCAGGACGGTCGGCATGGGTTGCAGTGTCCCCCCGCAAGAGCACGCGCCGATGTCGAGATGCGCTTCCCAATGTTTCATCTGAAATTTGCTTGAAGCCCCTCGACATCCACAGGCAACCCCGGCTTCCCACACTCGTTCCCTGTGTTGAACCCCTGGAGACAGCCCATGCGTCATTTCCGCCGCTGCCGAAATCTGTGGTCCTCGTGCGTCATGCTCGTCGCCTGGGGCGCAAGCGCCCACGCATCGCCCGCCAACGTCATGGGCGCGAGCGTACCGGCCAAGCCCGCCTCATGCCCCGGCGAGGACAGCGGCTTGAAGCTGCCGGCTGGCTTTTGCGCCACTATTTTCGCGGATGGCATCGGTCATGCCCGCCAGCTGGTCGTCGCGCCGAACGGTGTGGTCTACGTCAACACCTGGTCCGGCCGTTACTACGGCAACGACATCCCGCACGCGGGCGGCTTCCTCGTTGCCCTGCAGGACACGACGGGCGCGGGCAAGGCCGACGTGAATCGCCGCTTTGGGGAGACCGTGCAGAGCGGCGGTGCGGGCGGCAGCGGCATCGGCCTCTACGAGGACGGCCTGTTCGCCGAGATCAACGACAAGATCGTGCGCTACGCGCTTCCCGCGGGCTCGCTCGTTCCACGCGCACCGGCGGTCCCGGTCGTGACGGGTCTGCCGCTCGGCGGCGATCACCCCATGCATCCCTTTGCGATCGACGGCGCCGGATCTCTCTACGTCGACGTCGCCACCGCGACCAATGCCTGTCAGGCGCGGAACCGCACCCCGAAGTCGCCGGGCATCGATCCGTGCGCGGAGCTCGACACGCGCGGCGGCATCTGGCGCTATGACGCAAACAAGACGGGCCAGGCATTCTCGCCGGCCGGACGCTTCGCCACCGGCATCCGCAACGCGGAGGGGTTCGCGATCGATGCCGCCGGCAACATCTTCGTCACCCAGCACGGCCGCGACCAACTGCACGCGAATTGGCCGGACCTGTATCCGCCCGAGGCCGAGGCAACGCTGCCCGCCGAAGAGCTGCTGCTCTTGAAGAAGGGCGGCGACTACGGATGGCCGGAATGCTACTACGACGCCGCGCAAGGCAAATTGGTCCTTGCCCCCGAGTACGGCGGCGACGGCGGCAACAAGAGAGGAGTGTGCGCGACCAAGCACGCCCCGATCGCCTCCTATCCGGCCCACTGGGCACCCAACGCGATGGCGCTTTACGGCCAGCGGCAATTTCCCGAGCACTATCGTCACGGCGTGTTCATCGCCTTTCACGGGTCGTGGGACCGGGCTCCGTACCCTCAAGGCGGCTACAACGTGGTGTTCCAAGCCTTGGCCGGCGATCACGCGTCGGGCTCGTGCGAAGTCTTTGCCGACGGATTCGCGGGCGCCGCGGAGTCGCCGGGGGAGGCCCGGCATCGTCCGTCCGGCGTGGCGGTGGGACCCGACGGCGCCCTGTTCGTTTCCGATGACGTGCGCGGACGGATTTACCGCATCGCGTATCGGGGCGGAGCCGAGGACCAGGACACCGCTTCCAAGTACACGCCCTGTCCGACGGCATCCGCGCCCGCCGGCAGCGTCGAGGCCGACAACGCCCAACCTCCGGAAGGAACTCATCCCGATGCCGGCGCTGCCGCCGACACCGCAAGCCTTCCCGTGCCGGCGGGCGCGACCCGCGAAATGGTCGCGCTCGGCGATCGCATCTTCCACGGCCAGGTGGCGCAAGCGACCTGCACCGGCTGCCACGGCACGAACGCGAAGGGCACCCCGCTCGGCCCCGATCTCACCGATACCCAATGGCTCTGGGGCGACGGCAGCTACGCGGCGATCGCAAGGACCATCACCACCGGCGTGCCGCAGCCCAAGCAATACCGCTCGCCGATGCCGCCCATGGGCGGGGCTCAGCTTTCTTCCGATCAGGTGTCGGCGCTGGCGTCCTACCTGTGGGGCTTGAGTCACCGTACGAGCGCGCATGACTGAGCTCTGTTTCACCCGTAACGACGGCTACGGATTCTGCAATTTCCCGGATATTCGTCGCGCTCAATCTGTCCCCATCGGCCCAACAGGTATGGCTCTCAGTCCCGACAGGAGGACACGTCTCATGTCACCGTCATCGGAGTTTTGGAAGGCGAGCGCCGACACCGAATACGTCGATATTCCGGGAACGCAGCTCCTGGTCTCGCGCGTGGCTCTCGGCACATGGGCCATGGGCGGCTGGATGTGGGGCGGCACCGATCAGCGCGAATCGATCGCCACGATCCGCGCGGCGCTGAGTCAGGGCATCAATCTGATCGATACCGCACCGGTATACGGATTCGGCACGTCCGAGGAGATCGTCGGCACCGCGCTGCAAGGCCTGCGCAGGAAGGTCGTCATCGCGACCAAGGCGGGCCTGGAGTGGCGCGACGGCAAGATCTACCGCAATGCGACCCGCGCGCGGATCCTCCAAGAAGTCGATGACTCGCTGCGCCGGCTGCGCACCGACTACATCGACATCTACCAGGTCCACTGGCCCGATCCTCGGGTCCCGGTGGAGGAAACCGCCGAGACCATGCGGCTGCTCTACGAGCAGGGAAAGATCCGGGCCATCGGCGTGAGCAACTTCTCCGTATCGGAGATGGAGGCATTCCGCCGCGTGGCGCCCTTGCACGTCTTGCAGTCGCCGTACAACCTGTTCGAGCGCGCCATCGAGGCGGACGTTCTGCCCTACGCCCGCCTCAACTGCATCGCAACGTTCGGCTACGGTGCGCTCTGTCGCGGGTTGTTGAGCGGGCGCATGCGGCCCGACACCACCTTCGCCGACGACGATCTGCGGCGCATCGATCCCAAATTTCAACCGCCGCGGTTTCTCCAGTATCTCGAGGCCGTCCGACAACTCGATGCGCTGGCGCAGAGCCGCTTCGATCGCAGCGTGATCCATCTGGCGGTGCGCTGGATTCTCGACCGACGCGTCAGCGTCGCGCTCTGGGGCGGACGCCATCCGAGCCAGGTAGCGGCGGCGCTCGGTGTCGCGGGATGGTCGCTCAATTCGACCCAACGCGGCCTGATCGAGCACATCGTGAGAGCCACGGTCCTCGATCCCGTCGGCCCCGAGTTCATGGCGCCGGCGCCGCGCCCCGAGAGCCCCGAACCCCAGGAGAAGGCTTCATGAAACTTGGATTCATAGGGCTCGGACACATGGGCTCGGCCATGGCCGCGAACCTCCTCCGGGCCGGACACGACGTCACCGTGTTCAATCGCACTCGCGGGAAGAGCAGCTCGCTCATCCGGCTCGGCGCGCACGAGGCCGCCGATCTCGCCGCCGTATCCGCAAGCGACATCGTGGTCACCATGCTGGCGGACGATCAGGCCGCCTCCGACATGGTCCTGGCGCGCGGCGGTCTCGCCGACCATCTGCCCAAAGGCGCGATCCACCTGTCGATGAGCACCATCAGTGTCGCGCTGTCCAAGCGCCTCGCGCAGGCGCACACCCGGGCCGGGCAGCGCTACGTGGCCGCGCCGGTGCTCGGGCGGCCCGACATGGCCGCCGCCGCCAAGCTCTTCATCGTCGCGGCCGGAGATCCCGATGCCGTCGATGCCTGCAAGCCGTTGTTCGACGCCCTGGGGCAGAAGACATCGAACATCGGGCCGGACCCGTCGGCGGCGAATCTCGTGAAGCTCAGCGCGAACTTCCTGCAAGCATCCGTCATCGAGGCGCTGGGCGAGGCGATCGCGCTGATCGGCCAGGCGGGCGTCGACCGGCGGGCCTACGTCGAGTTGCTCACCTCCACGATCTTCACCGCGCCCGCCTACAAGATCTTCGGGCCCCTGATCGCCGCCGGCACGTTCGAGCCCGCGGCCTTCGCCGCGCCGCTCGGCTTCAAGGACATCTGCCTTGCGCTGGCTGCGGCCGAGAGCCTGCGCGTGCCGATGCCGCTCGCAAGCCTGCTGCGCGATCGATTCCTCCGGCTGTTCGCCCAGGGCGGCGAGGGCCTCGATTGGTCAGCCATCGGCGGTTTGGCAACCCAGGATGCCGGCGTGCCTGCCGCCGCCGGGAGCGTACCCCCATGCTTGGCATAGTCCGCATTGCGCTGCACCGCCCCTACACGTTCATCGTGGTGGCCCTGCTCATTCTCCTCATCGGCTCGCTCTCCGCGCTGCACATGCCGGTCGACATCTTCCCGAGCATCGACATTCCGGTCATCGGCGTGGCGTTCCAGTACCAGGGCCTGCCGCCCGACGAAATGGCCGGAAGGATCATCACCCCGTTCGAGCGCGCGCTGACGACGACGGTCAACGACATCGAGCACTTCGAGGCGAATTCGTACACCACCTACGGCATCGTCAAGGTCTTCTTCCACCCCACGGTCAACATCGCGACCGCCAATGCGCAGGTGACGGCGATCGCGCAGACCTTGCTGAAGCAGATGCCGCCCGGCACGACCCCGCCGCTCATCATCAACTACAGCGCCTCCTCCGTGCCGATCATCCAGCTGGCGCTGTCCGGCAAGGGACTGACCGAGCAGAACCTCGCCGATCTCGGCATGAATTTCGTGCGTCCGCGCCTGGTCACGGTACAGGGCGCCGGCATCCCGTGGCCCTTCGGCGGCAAGTCGCCGCAGGTGATGTTCGACCTCGACACCGCGGCGCTCGAGGCGCGCGGCCTCACCGGGGTCGACGTCGCCCATGCGCTTGCCGCACAGAACCTGATCACCCCGGTCGGCTCGGAAAAGATCGGGGACTACGAATACACCGTCAACCTCAACAGCGCGCCGTCGAGCATCACGGATCTCGGCGATCTGCCGATCAAGAGCGTCGGCGGTGCCATGGTCTACATGCACGACGTCGCCCAGGTGCACGACGGCAACGCGGTGCAGACCAACGTGGTGCACGTGGACGGCAACCGCTCGGTGCTTCTTGGCGTATTCAAGAACGGCACGACCTCGACCCTGGACATCGTCGGCGGCATCAAGAAGATGCTGCAGATCATCAAGCCGTCGCTCCCGGACGCGCTCGAGATCAAGCCGATCGGCGATCAATCGATGTTCGTGCGCGCCTCGATCCAGGGCGTGATCCGCGAAGGCGTGATCGCAGCGGCGCTGACCAGCCTCATGATCCTGCTGTTCCTCGGCAGCTGGCGGTCGACCCTGATCGTCACCACCTCGATCCCGCTGTCGATCCTCGGCGCCGTCGGCGCGCTGTCGGCCATCGGCCAGACGCTCAACATCATGACCCTGGGAGGCCTCGCGCTCGCGGTGGGCATCCTGGTCGACGAGGCGACGGTGACGATCGAGAGCATCAACTACCACCTCGAGCAAGGCAAGGACGTGGAAACCGCGATCTTGGACGGCGCCGCTCAGATCGTCGTTCCGGCCTTCGTCTCGCTGCTGTGCATCTGCATCGTGTTCGTTCCCATGTTTTTCCTGGACGGAGTCGCGCGCTTCCTGTTCGTGCCGATGGCCGAGAGCGTCATGTTCGCCATGGTCTTCTCGTTCCTGCTGTCCCGGACGCTGGTGCCGACGCTGGCAAAGTATCTGCTGCGCAGGCACGCGGCCACGGCCGCCGGGCAAGCCTCCGATGCCGCCCACGGTCAGGGCGGCGGCAACGCCTCGGCGCCCGCGAAGAACCCCTTGGTGCGGCTGCGGCGCGGCTTCGAGGATGCCTTTTCCAGGCTGCGCGCCGGGTACCACGGCTTGCTGACGAAGGCGCTGGAGCACCGCGGCGTGTTCGTCGGAGCTTTTCTCGGCGTCATCGCCCTCTCCTTCTCGCTCGCGCCGTTTCTCGGCCGCAATTTCTTTCCGCAGGTCGACGGCGGCCAGATCCTGATGCACGTGCGGGCGCCGGTCGGCATGCGGCTCGAGGCCACCGCCGCCCGGTTCTCCGCGGTGGAGCAGGCGATCCGCGCAACGATTCCGCCCGCCGAGGTCGCCGCGGTCGTGGACAACATCGGCACGTATCTGTCGGCGATCAACACCATCTACAACAACACCGGCACCATCGGCGAGTCGGACGGGGACATCCAGGTTTCGCTCAACCCCGGGCATGCCCCGACCGCCGATTACGTCGGCCGGCTGCGCGACGAGCTGCCGCGCCGCTTCCCGGGCATGAGCTTTTCGTTTCTGCCCGCCGATATCGTCAGCCAGATCCTGAATTTCGGTGCGCCGGCGCCCATCGACCTGCAGGTCCGCGGCAACGATCTCGCCGCGGACTACGCTTATGCCAACGAGCTCTTGGCCCAGATCCGCCACGTGAGGGGCGTCGCCGATGCGCGCATCCAGCAGTCGGCCGGCCAGCCGACGCTCGATGTCGATCTCGACCGCACCCGGGCCCGCTACACGGGAGTGACCGCCGCCGACGTGACCGACAGTCTCGTGGTGAACCTCGATGGCTCCAGCCAGGTCGCGCCCACCTACTGGCTCAATCCGAAGAATGGCGTCACCTACCCGATGGCGCTGCAGACTCCGCAATACCGGCTCGATACGCTGCCGTCCCTGCGCAATCTGCCGATCAACGCGAGCGGCGCGCCCACGACGGTGCTCGGCGGCATCGCCGACATCCGCCGCCGCAGCGGCGATGCCGTCCTGTCCCAATACGACATCGCGCCCATGGTCGAGATCTACGCGACCACCCAGGGCCGCGATCTCGGCGCGGTCTCCGCCGACATCCAAAAGATCGTCGCCGCGAATGCGAAGGGCAAGCCGAAGGGCTCGATCGTCGCGCTGGTCGGCCAGACGGCGACCATGAACAGCGCCTATTCCGAGCTCCTGTTCGGCCTGCTGGGCGCGATCGTGCTCGTCTATCTGTTGATCGTGATCAACTTCCAGTCCTGGAGCGACCCCTTCGTCATCATCACGGCGCTCCCCGCGGCGCTCGCCGGCATCATCTGGATGCTGTTCGCGACGCACACCACGCTCTCCGTGCCGGCGCTCACGGGCGCGATCATGTGCATGGGGGTCGCCACCGCGAACAGCGTGCTGGTGATCAGCTTCGCGCGCGAGAAGCTCGACGAGCTCGGCGATGCGACGCAGGCCGCGCTCGACGCCGGATTCGTGCGTCTGCGCCCGGTGTTGATGACGGCGCTCGCGATGGTGATCGGCATGCTGCCGATGGCGCTCGGCCTCGGCGAGGGCGGCGAGCAGAATGCCCCGCTCGGGCGCGCCGTGATCGGCGGCCTGATCTTCGCCACCGTGTCGACGCTTTTCTTCGTTCCCGTGATGTTCGCCATCCTTCACCGGGACCACGGCCGAGTCCCGGTGCCCAAGTCCAACGTCGGAGAAATCCATGTCCCCGCTTGATCGAAGCTCACGCCACCTCGTTCCCCGCCGCTTGATCCAGGTCGGGGCCGCCTCGGTGCTGCTCGCCATTGCCATCGTCGCCTACGGCCTGGGCTCGCGCTCGGCGCAATCCTCTCACCTGCACGATGTGACCGAGGCGCAGGCCCTCCCCACCGTTGCCATCGTGACGCCGAGCAGTGCCGCGAATTCCGCGGGCCTGGACTTGCCTGGACGCCTCGAGGCCTACATCCGCGCGCCGATCTACGCGCGGGTCCCCGGGTATCTCAAGAGCTGGAAGCACGACATCGGCAGCAGGGTGAAGGCCGGCGACGTGCTCGCCGAGATCGATACGCCCGATCTCGATCAGCAGCTCATGCAGGCGCGCGCCGATCTGAGCGTCGCGCAGGCCAACGCCAAGCTCGCGCAAATCGGCGCCGAGCGCTGGCAGTCGCTCGCCAATACCGACGCGGTCGCCAAGCAGGACGTCGACCAGCGCACCTTCACCTGGAACGCCAACATCGCCCAGGTCAAGGCGGCGCAGGCGAACGTCGACCGGTTGATGGCCGAGGAAGGGTTCAAGCGCCTGATCGCGCCGTTCGACGGCATCGTCACGGCGCGCGAGACCGACATCGGAGCCCTGATCAACGTCGGGGCCTCCGGGGGCGCCGAGCTTTTCGTGATCTCCGAGACCGCGCAGCTCCGCGTCTTCGTCAACGTGCCGCAGAACGACGTGCCGAGCGTGCCGCCCGGCACCAAGGCGATGCTCACCGTGCCCGAGCATCCCGGCAAGGCCTACGACGCCACGGTCGAGGCCTCTGCACAGGCCGTCGACCCCAGCACCGGCACGACGCTGATGCAGCTCATCGTCGACAATCGCGAAGGCGACATGATGCCCGGCGACTATGCCAGCATTCACCTTCAGATTGCGTCGACCGCGCACGTGCTGAGCGTGCCCTCGAGCGCGCTGATCTTCAACGCGCAGGGACTTTCCATCGCCACGGTGGACTCGCGCAATCGGGTCCTGATCAAGGCGGTCTCGATCGAGCGCGACCTGGGCTCGATCGTCGAGCTCGATGCCGGCTCGCGCTCGGGCTTCACTCCGAGCGACCGTGTGATCGAGAACCCTCCCGATGGCATCGGCAACGGCGCTCTGGTGCGCTTCGCCGCCGCGGCGCCGCGCCGATGAGTCAGGTCAACGGCATGCCGCGGGTCGGGAGGACGCCGCCGCATCCGGCGCTGGCGCTCCGAGCGCCGACGTCCGCCATCCTTGCGCTGTGGCTCGGCGCCTGTTCGCTCGCGCCCACCCTGCAGACGCCGGTCGTCCCGACGGCCGATTCTTATAAAGAGAGCGGCCCATGGACTCAGGCGCAGCCCGCCGACCGCCTGCCGCGCGACAGCTGGTGGACGCTCTATGGCAACGCGGAGCTCGACGACCTCGAGAAGCGGTTGATCCAGGGCAGCCCGACGCTCGCAGCCGCGGCAGCGAATTATGCCGCTGCCAGGGCACTCTCCGATCAGGCGCGCGCCGGTCTCTTTCCGACGTTGGGAGTCGGTGCCGGCGTCGAGCGCGACCGAGAATCGCTCCACGCCCCGCTCCGGGGTCCCACCACGCCCACCTACTACGACAGCAACACGGTCGGCGGCAGCGTTGGTTACGAGCTCGATCTATGGGGACGGATCCGCAACGAGGTCGCCGCCGGGGAGGCCAATGCGGCCGCGGCCGCGGCGGATCTGGAGAACGCCAGGCTCTCGCTGATCGCGCAGCTGGTGGAGGATTACGTGCAGCTGCGCAGCCTGGACCGCGACGCGGAGATACTGAATCAAAGCGTGACCATCTACACGCGGGCGCTCGGCCTCACCGAGCAGCGCCACGCCGCCGGCATCGCGCCCGGCCTCGACGTCGCGCAGGCACAGACCCAGCTCGATGCCGCACGCTCCCAGGCCGCGCAGACGCTGGCCCAGCGCGCGCTGATGGAGCACGCCATCGCAGCGCTGCTCGGCGTATCCGCCTCCACGTTCTCGATCGCGCCGAAGGTCGTCGCCATCGCGCTGCCGCAGGTTCCGATCGGCGTCCCCGCCACCCTGCTCGAGCGCCGTCCGGACATCGCCGGCGCGCAGCGGCGCATGATATCGGCCAATGCCAATATCGGTGTTGCGCGCGCGGCCTATTTTCCGTCTCTCACGCTCGGCGCCCAAGGCGGCTTTCAGAGCGGCAGCGTGGCCAACTGGCTGAGCGCACCGAGCTCGTTTTGGGCCATTGGGCCCAATGCCCTGCTCAGCGTTTTCGACGGCGGCCTGCGCCGCGCGCAGGTCGCCCAAGCGCGCGCGGAGTTCGATGCGTCCGCCGCGGGCTACCGCAGCACCGTCGTCGGCGCGTTCCAGCAGGTCGAGGACAGCCTCGCCACGCTGCATCACTACCGGGACGCAAGCGTCGATGAAAAGTCCGCGGTCGATGCGGCACAGCGCAGCGTCGACTATGCCATGGCGCTCTACAAGCAAGGCGCGACCGGCTACCTCACCGTCGTCACTTCGCAGACCGCGCTCCTGCAGACACGGCTCGAAGCCTTGAATCTCGATACCCTGCAGCTCACCGCCAGCGTCGACCTCATCCGGGCGCTTGGCGGCGGCTGGGAGGAGCCGAAGGCGTACGCGGACGACCACTCCCTTGCCGCGCCCGTGGCCGACTTCGAGCAGCATTGTGAAGGTGGCGGTCCCGCTCTTCGGGGAACGGTCGACCTGCAGACCACGACCGCTCCGTAACAGAGGGGTCATTCCCGAAACCCTCGGAAATACTTGCGGTTCACCATCGATCAGGCGGATTATTCGCCATCCCCGAGGGACGAGACATGGCGAGAATTGTCCAGCGCACGATTGGAATCATGGCGTTGGCCATCGCCGCGATATTGACCGCGAGCGCGGCGCCGGCGCAGGACAAGTAC
>DATAUO010000008.1:0-10664 GCA_036268215.1 Steroidobacteraceae bacterium | reverse complement strand
TTCCGCGAAGGACGCCGATGACATCCACGCCTACCTCATCAACCAGGCGTGGGTCGCCTATCGGCAACAAGAGTCGAGCGCGGGCCGCCACTGAGGGCCGCGCTCCGGCTTGCGGGTCCGCGCGCGCGGGCGTCTCGCGCGGCGGCGCACGGAGACATCGAAATCATGACGATGGTCATTCGCCCCGCGTCCGCCGCAGACCTGCCGGCCGTGGCGGGCCTGGTCGAGCGCTACTGGGAATTCGAGTCCATTCCGGGCTTCGACCGCGCCAAGGTCGAGCGGCTCCTCGGCGGGTTGCTCGCCGAGCCGTCGCGCGGTGCCTGCTGGGTTGCCGACCGCGACGGCCGGGTGCTGGGCTATCTGCTCGCGGTGTTCATGTTCAGTCTGGAGCATGGCGGCCTGATGGCCGAGATCGACGAGGTGTTCGTGTCGCCCGCGGCGCGCTCCGCGGGCCTGGGCGCAGCGCTCCTGTCCGCGGCGGAGCGGGAGCTGGCCGCGCGCGGCCTCGAGCGCCTGCAGCTGCAGCTTGGTCCCGAGAACTCGCACGCGCGCCGTTTCTACGAGCGCCACGCCTTCGAATCGCGCCGCTACGAGATCCTCGACAAGCCGCTGCGCCGCTGAGTCTCGTGCCCCGTCCCAAAAATCTCGCGCTCGGTTCCAAAGCCCCCCACGCTCCCTTCCTGAATCCCGCCCACGCTCCCTTCCTGAATCCCGCTCACGCGCGAACGCCACGGCCTCGAAGGCCGTGGCGTTGCGCTCTTCCCGAGCCGCGCGGGAGTTTCGCGCCGGGCCTTACTTCCCTTCCCCGTTCGCGCCGTTCGGCGATCCGGGAATCGGCGTCGCCAGATACGGGAACTCCGTCAGGTACGTGTCGGCCGCGTTGATCTTGCCGCTCACGTGCAAGTGCGCGGCATCGGGACCGGCCGCTTCCGCGCCGTCCGTGTACTTCGCGCCGTGGTTCGGATCGCTGGTCTCCGAGCCGCACTTGCCGATGGCCCCGCAGAGCGCGCCTTCCGCCACGCGCAACGTGATGTCGACCACGTCGTCGTAGGGCCGGCGGCCGTTCGGGAACCCGGCGAGGTCGCCCCCGAGGACACCCAGGTCGTTCTGCGCGGCGGGCGCCGTCGGCAGCGTCGAGGTGTTGAGGCGCAGCATCTCGCTCGGCGTCACCTTCTGCGGCTGGTTGAGCCCCTTGACGCCGGTCAGGAAAGCCGTGACCAGATCCTCGCGCGGCGTTCCGGGCGCCACGGCGGCGGCGCCGAACAGTGCGTTCAGCAATACCGGCAGCGACGGGTTCGTCACGTAGCTGAGGAACTGAGCATCGCCGATGGGCGAGCTCCCGTTGAACCTGTCCTTGTCCGGCAGCCCGATCACCAGCTCGTTGACCAGCGGCATCCCGAGGCGCGACACCTGCGTCAGGGAATCGTCCTTCAGAACGCTCGCGGTGGTCCAGGCGCCGATCACCGGGTCCTTTCCGTTGGTGACGCACGAGATGGGCAGCTCGATCGCAATCGACGTGACGTTCTTGTCGGAGAGCGTGTTCGGCTCGCCGTTGCGGGCGCCGAGCGGATTCAGGTTGACGAGGTCGAACACCTCGCCGAGGTTCACCACGAAGCCGTCCTTGCGCTGCCCCACGAAAACGCGGCCGGGCGTCGCGCAGCCGGGGACGCTGATCTCGTACACGAAATTCGCCGCGTACGCGGCGTAGTCCGGTATCGATTTCTGCCCGATGTTGTCGGCCGGCTTGTAGAACGTGGTTCCCCCCATCGTCGCGTTGCCGATCTCCGACTGGCTCGAACCGCGTATCACGCTGATCTTGTAGGACTGCACCACGTTCAGATTCTTGCCCGACGCGTCGATCGGACCGATGTTGGTCAGCGGGACCGGCACCTTCACGCCGCCCGCGTTCACCGCCAGGTTCTTGTAGGTGTTGGTGAAGCGAAATTCGAAGCGCATGTTCGAGTAGGCGTTGCCGTCCGTGTCGACCGCGATGGCGTACACCCCGGATGTATCGAGGTTGAAGTAGTTGGGGCCGCCGTACGCGTCCTGCAGCGGAATGTAGTTCGCGATGAAGGTGACGTAGCCCGAGCGCCCCGGCTCGTAGCTGCGGAACATGTAGAAATCCGTGCCGTCGAGGCGCGGCTGGCCCGCAATGGCCGGCGCCTCGCGATGGCTGGATGCAAAGGCATATACTGGCAACAGCGCCGCGGCCAGTAGGCCGAGGCGACCCGAGATACTCGCGCTCATAGAAATACCCCCATTGATTCGCTTGGCGAAGTCCAAGCCCTTTGAACACCTGGGAGGCATTTCGTCGCTGGGCCGCGAACGGATGCAGGGGAGACGAAAAGAATGATCGAGCACGGCCTCAACATGGACCGGCAGCTATTGATCTCCGCAATCATCGAGCATGCCGCCGCGCAATACGGGAGCCAGATCGTCTCGTCCCGGGAGACGCATGGGCCCATCCATCGCTACACCTACCGCGAGTGCGCCCGCCGCTCGCGCCGGCTCGCCCAGGCGCTTCGCCGTCTCGGGCTCCAGCCCGGCGACTTCGCCGCCACGCTCGCGTGGAACAATCACCGTCACCTCGAAGCCTATTTCGCGGTCTCGGGCAGCGGCCTGGCGATACATACCTGCAATCCCCGGCTGCACCTCGACCAACTGGCCTACGTCCTCGACCACGCCGGGGACACGGCGCTGTTGTTCGACGCCACGTTTGCTCCGCTCGTCGCCGCGCTCGCGCCCCGATGCCCGCGGATTCGCCATTGGATCGCCCTCTGCGAGCGGGCGCACATGCCGCCGCTCGAGGGTCTGCCGGGACTTCTCTGCTACGAGGAGCTGATCGCTCCGGAGACCGGGCAGTACGCGTGGCCCGACCTCGATGAGCGCACCGCAGCAGCGCTTTGTTACACCTCCGGCACCACCGGTCATCCCAAAGGCGCGCTCTACACGCATCGGGCGCTGATCTTGAACGCCCTGACGGTGACGACGCCCGGAATCCTTTCGCTGGCGGCCGAGGACAGCGTGCTGCCGATCGTGCCGATGTTCCACATCAATGCCTGGTGCATCCCGTATGCCGCGCCCATCGCGGGGTCGGCGCTGGTGCTGCCGGGTCCGCGGCTCGACGGCGCCGCGCTTTACGAGATGATGGAATCCGAGCGCGTGACCCGCAGTGCCGGCGTGCCCACGGTGCTGCTCGGCTTGCTGCAGCACGTCGAGTCTCACGAGCTCGAGCTGTCCACGCTACGGCGCATATGCTCGGGCGGCTCGCTGGTGCCCGCGAGCCTGATCGCGAAGTATGCGGAGCGCGGCATCGAGCTCTTGCAAGGCTGGGGCATGACCGAGACCTCCGGCGTCGCCACCATGACCTGCCTCACGGCGGACGAGGCGGGAGGGCCCCAAGCGGAGCGCTGCGGCCTCACCGCGAAACAGGGCCGCACCCCCTTCGGCGTCGAGATCAAGGTGGTCGACGAGGACGGCCGCACGCTGCCGCGCGACGGCACCTCGCAGGGCGAGCTCATGATCCGCGGCCAGTGGATCGTCAGCGGCTACTACAAGAGCGAGACGTCGCCCATCGTCGATGGCTGGCTGCGCACCGGCGACGTCGCAACCATCGACGCGAACGGCATCCTGCAGATCCGCGACCGCATCAAGGACCTGATCAAGACCGGCGGCGAATGGATCAGCTCCATCGATGTCGAGAACGTCGCCTGCAACCATCCGTCGGTGGCTCAGGCCGCCGTGATCGGGGTGCGGCATCCGAAATGGCAGGAGCGGCCGTTGCTGTTCGTGGTCAGGCGTCCGGGACATGAGCTCGCGCGCCAACAGATCCTCGATCATCTGGGGGCGCAGCTCGCCCGCATCTGCGTGCCCGAGGAGGTGATCTTCCTCGAGGCACTGCCGGTGGGAGGCACCGGCAAGGTGCAAAAGGCGGCCCTTCGCGCGGAGTACGGAGACGTGTTCCAATAGCGCCCATGACGACCCGGAAATCCCCGCCGCCGGCTCGAGAATCGCGCCCGGTGCTGCGCCGCCTGGCGGCGTGTGCGCTGATGGCGCTCGGCCTCGCGTCCCTCGGCGCGGCGCACGCGGACGACCCGCCGTCCGACGCCGCGGCCGCCGCCAAGCGCGACGCGAAAGCCGTCGCGGACGCCGCGAAAGACGGCGCGCAGCAGGTCGCGACCGCCGCGAAGGAGGTCGCGCACGAAGTCGCGAAGACCGCGAAGGACGGCGCCACCGTCGCCAAGGAGCAGGCACAGCAGGTCGCCGCCGGGGTCAAGGAAGGCGCGCAGCACGCCGCGACCGCGGTCAAGGAAGGCACGCAACAGGCCGCGGCCGCCGCCAAGCGCGGCGCGGACAAGACCAAGGCCGCGGTCGCCGGCGGCAAGAGCGACAAGCCCGCAGCCGGCGATTCCGACAAGCCGCCGCAGAAATAGCCCGCCGATTTCGCCGACCCGCCGCGGAAACAGCCCGCCGCCGCGCCGCCCGCGCGCATGAATAGGCACTCCTGCACACATGCGCGCGCTTGAAATAGGCACTCGCGCACACATGAGCGGAATTGATCAAGCGGTAAGATTTCATCGTTTGCCGGTACGAGACCGCGCCGCTATCGTGGCCACCCTGTCACGCGCCGCGTGCCGATAGTCCCCAAGGAGTCTCCAATGAAGACGATTTCACTGCCCGTTGCGGCGCTCTTGTGCTTGACCGCCGGTGCCGGCTACGCGGGTCCCGCCGGACATTCCGCGTCCGTCACGCACGACCCGCTGGTCATGCGCGTCAGCAAGGATGAGTTTCGCATCGCCTTCGGCGTGCAGGCCGACAACTGCGCGGCCAACGGCTGCAGCGGCGTGATTCGCTACCGCGTCAATTGGAAGGCCGCCGACGGCGTCACCCGCACCGAGACCCGGCGCGTCGCCTACGTCGTTTCGCCGCGCGCGCCGCGCACCATCGCAGTCGACCGCCAGTATTTCCATGATGGCGAAGGGCGCAGCACCACCGAGATCGTCAAGGTCAAGGTCGACGGCATCTCGTGCATCGCCGGCGTCCCCGCGCCTTCGCTCGCGAAGCTTTGATGTCGCGGGCCGCTACCTCATCGCGTAGAGGTACTCCACGAACGAGGCGACCGCGCCGTCCAGCCCCTGCACCTTGGAGTTGGTCGACTCGATAAGATAGTACTCGTCGGGAGCATGCGCGCCCGTGCCGTGCCCGAGGCCGAAATGCCCGGCGGGCAGCTTGAGCGGCGCCTCGGTGAAAACGTAGCCCGGCCAAGATCCCGCTGACCGCGGCCAGAGCTGCGGGTCATAGCCGAGCTTTCGATATGTCGCGAGCTGGGTCTGGATGAACTTGCTGGCGGGGTCGGTCTGATTGGGGTTGTAGCCGCCGCTCATGTTGACCTCGATGTCGTCGAAGCCATGCTTGGCAAGGTGCGCCTTCAATTTCTCCAGCGTGTCCGCGGCCGTCATGTCCGGCACCAGGCGCATGTCGATCTTCGCCACCGCCCGATGCGGCAGGACGGTCTTGCCGCCCGGGCCGGTGTAGCCGGCGACCAGCCCCTCGATGTTGATGGTGGGCTTAGACTCCAGCAGCAACAGCGAATCCACCCAGTCCTCGTCGTGCACCCAGCGCTGAACGCCGAGCGCGCTCTTCACCATCGCCTCGGACGTCTTCGCCGCATGGTCGCGGACCATCCGCTCCTCGGCGGCGCTCAAGGTTTTGGCCCGGTCGAAGAAGCCCTCGACCGCGGGCGTGTGCCCGTCCTTCTCGACCAGCGTGTTCAGCGCCTGCACCAGGTGCCAGGTCGGCGAGTCGACCTGCGCCTCGAGGCTCGAGTGGACGTCGTGCGCCGGGCCGCGGCCCCACTTCTCGCCGCTCGAGACGAGCTCGAGCTCGACCACGCCTTTGGCGCCGAGTGAGACCTGGATGCCGCCGTCGCGATCCTGTCCCGCCTCGGGCATGAACACGCCGATGCAGCGCTTGAGCTCGGAGATCACCTCCGGATCGTTGACCACCTCGCCGAAATGAGGCGATGCGATCTCCTCCTCGCCCTCGCACACCAGCACGAGGTTGACCGGCAGCTTCTTGCCCGCGGCCTTGAACGCCATCAGCGCGCTCAGAAAGGAGTTCTCGGGGCCTTTCTGGTTCACCGCGCCCCGGCCCATGCACACCGTGCCGAGGCCGGCCTTTTGCACCAGGCGCGCCTCGAGCGGCGGCGAGCTCCACTCCTCCGGCGCGAACTGCTTCACGTCATACATGAAATAGACGCCGATCGTGGTCTTCGCGCCCGCATCGATCTTGCCGAACACCCCCGGCTTGCCGGAGGTCGGGATCAGCTTCACCCCGGTGAAGCCCGCCTCGGCCGCGAGCTTCGCCATGTATTCCGGGCCTTGAGGGAAATTGCGGTTCTCCGCCGCGATCGAGGGCAGCGCGATCCAGTTCTGCAATCGCTTCAGATTCTCGTCGTGCATCTTCGGGACCTGCGCGAGCACCGCGGCCTTGTCCACGGCCGCCGCGAAAGCCATCCCGCCCGGCAGCGCCGCGAGCGCGAGACCCGACACCGCGCCGCCCACGAACCCGCGCCTGCTCAGATCCCGGTCCCCGCCAAGCGTCCCGCCGCTCTCCCCTTCGCTCATGTCCTTCTCCCCTCGAGTTTCTGCTTCATGTGGATTTCACGGGCTCGATCGACCGCAGCCCTCGCCGATAAATCTCCCGCCGCGAGGCATAGTTGGCGGCGACCGCCAGAAGGTTCGCGCGCTCCGCCTCGGTCAGCTCGCGCACCACCTTGGCCGGAGCGCCGAGGATCAGGGTGCCCTCGGGAAATACCTTGCGCTCCGTGACGACCGCGCCCGCGCCGACCAGGCACGCCCGGCCGATCACCGCGCCGTTCAACACCACCGATTGAATGCCGATCAGCGCGCCGTCGTGCACCGTGCAGCCGTGCAGCATCGCCTGATGGCCGACCGAGACGTGTGCGCCGACGCTCAACGGGAAGCCCGGATCCGTGTGCAGCACCGCGCCGTCCTGCACGTTGCTGCCGGTCCCGATGCGGATTTCCTCGTTGTCTCCGCGCAAGGTTGCGGAGAACCAGACGCTGCTCTCGTGCTCGAGAACGCAGTTGCCGATCACCGCGGCATTCGGAGCGACATATGCGCTCTCGGCGACCCGTGGGGACACGTCGCCCAACCTGAACAACGCCATTGCACGACCATCGCAAATTGGATTACGCGACCATACCGTACCGTGGAAGCTATGCACAGGTTTATCATCGGTGCGCATGATGGAGCCGCCCGACAGCCCCGCCGCGCCAGACCCCGGCGACGCCTCGACCGCCGCGCCATGCGGCCGCGATCGCTCCGCGCCGCACCGCAACCCGCGCGGCCGCGGCTGGCTCGACTGCGTGCTGCGCCTGTGGCTGTTTCGCCCGGTGGGCCGCCCCGCGGGACGGCCAGGCCGGGCCGCCGCGGTCATGGCGGCCGCGTGGCTCATCGCATGGATCGCCATCGACCGCTGGCTGGCGCAGCCTGACCCGCAATTCTCGGCGTTCGGCATCCCGCTGCTCGGCTGGTACGGCCTCGTCATCATCGCCGCCGCGGCGCTGCTGCGCTGGCGATCCGAGCCGATCCCGGCCTACGCCGAGACCCTGGCGCTCGTCCTCGGCATCGTGCCGCTGCCGCTCCTCTTCACGAGTCTCGCCGTGCCGCATCTCCACGGAGCGACGCTGCCCGCCGCGGCCGCGCTGGTCGGTCTATACATGCTGGCTTACTTCGCCCGCGGCTTGCGGGCGCTCACCGGGGCCCCGCAGCGCGTCGCGGCGTGCGCCGCGATCGTGCTGGTGCTCGCGGCGGCGTGGCTCGGCGATCGGTTCGACTTCATTCCGGATCTCTGGCTCCCGGCGGACTCGGCATCGGAGCAGTCCGACGGAGCTTCGGTCGACGGGGAAGCGGTTCTCTTCGAACAGTCCGCGCGCATCGAGGATGCCCTCGCGGCGGTTCATCGCGGCCCGTCGGCGGCGCCGCAGGGATTTTTCCTGGGATTCGCCGGCGTCGGCGATCAGAAGGTGTTCGCCCAGGAGATCGGCCTCGCCGGTCGCGTGCTCGGCGAGCGCTTCGGGCTCGGCGCGCGCAAGCTCGCGCTCTTGAACGACCAACGCGACCTCGAAGCCGCGCCGCTCGCGACGGTGAGCGGATTGAGATACGCGCTGCGGGGGCTGGCGGCGCGGATGGATCTCGACCGAGACGTGCTGTTCCTGTCGATCTCCTCGCACGGCGGCGAGGACGCGACGGTCGAGGTGTCGAACTCCGATCTGCCGCTCGACCCTCTCGCCGACGAGGACCTGGCGGAGGCGTTGAGCGACGCCGGCATCAAATGGCGCGTCATCGTGATCTCGGCCTGCTATGCGGGCGGCTTCATCCCCGCGCTGCGCGACCCCAAGACCATCGTGATCGCCGCGGCGGCGGCCGACCGCACGTCGTTCGGCTGCTCCAATGATCGCGACCTGACCTACTTCGGCGAGGCCTTCTACCGCGATGCCCTTCCGGGCGCGGCATCGCTGCGCGCGGCCTTCGAGGCCGCCAAGGCCGCCGTGGCGAAGCGCGAGCACGATGAGCGCGTGACGCCCTCCAACCCCCAGGCGTACTTCGGCACCGAGCTCGAGGCAAAGCTCGAGGCGATGACGGACGGCAGCCGGGCCGGCCGCTGAGCACCAACGGTGTGTGTCACCGCGCCTTGGGAAACCTGCGCGAAGGCTCGCTAGGTCTCGTCGTCGTAGATGATGATGGACAGCATGCGGATCGGCACCTTGTCCAAGGTCTCCGGGCCGTGGGGGACGTCGCCGCGGAAGCTCAATGAATCGCCGACACCGAGCGGATAGCTGTGGCTGCCGTGCCGATAGGTGAGCGAGCCCGTCAGGATGTAGATGAACTCGGTGCCCGGGTGCTGGAACCCGGGAAACACCTCGCTCTTGTCGGTGAGGGTCACGAGGAACGGCTCGAACGATTTGCGCGGTCCGCGCTGCGCGGCAAGCAGATGATAGGTGTGGCCGCGCCGGGTCCCGCGCCGCACCACCTCGAGTCCCTGCCCGGCGGGCACCCGCTGCGCGCCCTCCTCGTCGCCGCCCATTTGCTGCAGCAGCAATGCCGGCCGCACGCCGAGCGCTCCCGCGAGCGCCACCAGCGTCTCGAGACTCGGCGTCACGTGGCCGGTCTCCAGCCGGCTCAGCATCCCGGCGCTGATTCCCGCGGAGCTCGCGACGTCGGTCAAGGTCAGTCCCTGACTTTCGCGCACGCGCCTCGCGACCGCGCCGAGCTGTCGGCCCACGTTGCTCGAGACAGCCGCCGGGGTCCCCTGACCCGATGTTTTCCCTGATCGCGCCACGTCAGACCTCTTTTACACTGCACGCAAGAAATTTGCACTACAGTAACTGACGTGCTATTTATTTCCGATGCCAGCGCCATCGGTCGTCACTGCGTACAACCGCTTGGAACGGGGGTTTCTGGCCGGCTCCAACCGATCGAGAATATGATACGAGTTCCTCGCCTCGAGGGGCGAGTCCTTCCCGGATAAATATCGCTCTACATCAAGAGGACAAAGAGTATGGCGCGCGATCCTAAACACGACATCCTGTTCCAGCCCATCAAGATCGGGCCCAAGACGCTGCGCAACCGCTTCTACCAGGTCCCCCACTGCATCGGCGCGGGCTCGGATCGGCCGGGATTCCAGGCGGCGCATCGCTCGTTGAAGGCCGAGGGCGGCTGGGCCGGGATCAACACCGAATACTGCTCCATTCACCCGGAGTCGGACGACACGCACCGGCTCTCGGCCCGCATCTGGGATGCGGGCGACGTGCGCAACCTCAAGGCCATGACCGACCACATCCACGAGCACGGATCGCTGGCCGGCGTCGAGCTCTGGTACGGGTCCTCGCACGCGCCCAACATGGAGTCGCGCTCGACGCCGCGCGGCCCCAGCCAGTACGCCTCCGAGTTCGAGACGCTCACCTACTGCAAGGAAATGGACTTCGACGACATTGCCATGGTGCAGCAGTACTACGTGGATGCGGCGCTGCGCTCGCGCGACGCCGGCTTCGACATCGTCTACGTATACGGCGCTCATTCCTACCTGCCGGTGCAGTTCCTCTCGCCCTACTACAACAAGCGCAAGGACAAGTACGGCGGATCGCTGGAGAACCGCGCGCGTTTCTGGCTCGAGACGCTGGAGAAGGTGCGCAAGGCCGTGGGCCACGATTGCGCCATCGCGACGCGCTTCGCCGTCGACACGCTGTACGGCGGCGCCGGCGTCGAGGTCGAGAACGACGGCATGAAGTTCATCGCGCTCGCCGACCCGCTGGTCGACCTCTGGGACGTGGACGTGGGCGACATCGCCGAATGGGGCGAGGACGCCGGCCCGTCGCGCTTCTACAGCCAAGGCCATCAGGTGCCCTGGACACGCTTCGTCAAGCAGGTCGCGAAGAAGCCCGTGCTCGGCGTCGGGCGCTTCACCGACCCCGAGAAGATGACCGAGATCGTCACCAAGGGCATCGCCGACATCATCGGCGCGGCGCGCCCCTCGATCTCCGATCCGTGGCTGCCGAAGAAGATCGAGGAAGGCCGCTACGACGACATCCGCGTCTGCATCGGCTGCAACGTCTGCATCTCGCGCTGGGAGATCGGCGG
>DATAUO010000007.1:0-6947 GCA_036268215.1 Steroidobacteraceae bacterium | reverse complement strand
GCGCCGCATGGACGCGTTCATGCAGTACGGCGTGGTCGCCGGCATGCAGGCCATGCGCGACTCGGGGCTCGAGGTCACCGAGGCCAATTCCGACCGGATCGGAGTGCTCATGGGCTCGGGCATGGGCGGCCTCGAGTCGATCGAGAACACCTACGACAAGTATCTCGAGACGCACTCGCCCAAAAAGGTGTCGCCCTTCTTCATTCCCGCGAGCATCATCAATCTGGTCGGCGGCCACCTGTCGATCGCCTTCAAGATAACGGGTCCCAATCTTGCCGTCGCGACGGCTTGCACCACCTCCACGCATGCCCTCGGCCTCGCCATGCGCCTGATTCAATCGGGCGAGGTGGACGCCATGATCGCCGGTGGCTCGGAGATGGCCACCTGTCCCACCGGAGTGAGCGGCTTCGCCCAGGCCAAGGCGCTGTCGCAGCGTAACGACGATCCGCAGGGCGCGAGCCGGCCCTGGGACAAGGATCGCGATGGCTTCGTGATGGGCGACGGGGCGGGCGCGATGTTGCTGGAGGAGTACGAGCACGCCAAGGTCCGCGGCGCGAGGATTTACGGCGAGATCGTCGGGTTCGGCATGAGCGGCGATGCTTTTCACGTGACGGCGCCGCCCGAGGACGGCGAGGGGGCGCGCAAGGCCATGGCAAAAGCGCTGACCGACGCCAAGCTGAACCCGGACCAGGTACAGTACGTCAACGCGCACGCCACCTCGACCGAGCTCGGCGACCGTGCGGAGACGCTCGCCATTCGCCGCGCGTTCGGACCGGCGGCCGACAAGCTGGCGGTGAGCTCCACGAAATCCATGACCGGACACCTGCTCGGCGCCGCGGGCGGCGTCGAGGCCATCTTCACCGTCCTCGCGCTGCGCGATCAGGTCGCGCCGCCGACCATCAATTTGCATCAACCGGGCGAGGGCTGCGATCTCGATTACATCCCGAATACGGCCCGCCGGATGCCGATCGAGCACGCGCTCTCCAATTCCTTTGGATTCGGTGGCACGAACGGTTCGCTCATCTTCCGCCGAACTTGATCCGCTGACCCTGGTCGGGGCGTTGCCGGAGCGGTATCCGGCGCTCCTCGAAAGCGGCGCCGCGACGGGCGCGGCGAGCGGCGGCCGTTTCGACATTCTCCCCATGACGAATGGCGAGTGCCTGGCGCTGTCGCCGGACGGTACGCTCGAGGGTGCTCATGCGGGCACCTCGGGCGGCTTTCTATCCGCTCTGGAGCGGTGGTGGACGTCCCTGCGGGCCCCCGCGCACTCCTCGGCCCTGCCGTTCACGGGCGGCTGGCTCCTGTACCTGAGCTACGAGATCGCCGCGGAGATCGAGCCGCGCCTCTCCCTGCCGCGGGGTACGGACCCGGTGGCGGCGCTCGCGATTCGCGCGCCGGCGGCTTGGATCCGCGATCGTGCCACCGGCCAGGCCTGGTTGAGCGCGGAGCCGGGCCACGAGACCCTGCTCGCGGACTTCGAGCGGCACGCGGCGGAGCTTCCATCCGGGAATGTTTCGCCCGGGCCTGCGCGCTCCGGCGCGGCGGCGGGCGGCGCCGCCCCGGGTCTTCCGGCCGGATGGACCCTGGAGGAGGACGATCCCGAGGAGTTCCTCGAGTCCGTGCGCCGGGCGCTCGAGTACATCGCGGCCGGCGACGTCTACCAGGCGAACCTCTCGCGGGCATGGCGCTGCCGCTCGAGCGGGCCAATCGATCCCGTGGCGATCTATCGGCGTCTGCGCAGGTCGAATCCCAGCCCGTTTGCCGCGCTGCTTCGGCGCGGGAATTTCGCGCTGCTCTCGTCCTCGCCCGAGCGTCTGCTGTCGATCCGGGGCAATACCGTGGCGACACGCCCCATTGCGGGCACCCGGCCGCGCGGCGCGACCCCCGAGGCGGACGCGAGGCTGGTGCGCTCGCTCCTCGACAACGAGAAGGAGCGCGCCGAGCATGTGATGCTCATCGATCTCGAGCGCAACGATCTCGGGCGCGTGTGTATCGGGGGATCGGTGCGCGTGGATGAATACATGACGGTCGAAACCTACGCCCACGTGCACCACATCGTCTCGAACGTGAGCGGCTTGAAGCGTTCGGACGTGACCCCCATCGGCGTGATCCGTGCGCTCTTTCCGGGCGGGACGATCACGGGTTGCCCGAAAATACGCTGCATGGAGATCATCGCGGAGCTCGAGCGGGCCGGGCGGGGTGCGTACACCGGGTCGCTCGGGTACCTGAATCTCGATGGCAGCTGCGACCTCAACATCCTGATTCGCACCATGACCGCCGAGCGTGCATCCCTCAAATTTCGAGCCGGCGCGGGCATCGTGGCGGACTCCCGTCCCGAGCAGGAGCTGGCGGAGACGCGCGCCAAGGCCAAGGGCCTCGTGCGGGCGCTGGACTCGACGGCGTGAGCGCCGCCGGACGCACGGCGGAATCTCGCGCGGCGAGGTCGCGCGGCGGCGAGCGGTCGACCGGCCCGCTCGCGGCGGTGTGGATCAACGGGCGCCGCGGCACGCGTATCGACTGGAGCGACCGCGGCTTGCAATACGGCGACGGCTTGTTCGAGACCATGCTCGTGCGGGAGCACCGCGTGCGCGTGCTCGAATATCACCTCGACCGGCTGCTCGCCGGCTGCCGCGTGCTCGGTCTCCCGGCGCCCTCGCGGCGGGCGCTGGAAAGGGAGATCGCCGGCATCGCCGCGCGGCGGCGCGACGGAATTCTGAAGCTGATGCTGACCCGGGGGCCGGGCGCGCGCGGCTACCGTCCGACCGGCGCCGAGCGATGCACGCGGATTCTGTCGCTGCAGGCGCTGCCCCCGGTCACGACGGACCCGAGCCTGCCGGTACGCGTGCGTATGTGCGCAACCCAGCTCGGCTGCAATCCCGCGCTTGCGGGCCTCAAGACCCTGAATCGGCTGGAGTCGGTGCTGGCGCGCTCGGAGTGGCGCGATCCGCTCGTTTGGGAGGGCTTGATGCGGGACACGGACGAGAACCTGATCTCGGGTACCATGTCCAATCTGTTCATACGGCGCGGAAGCCTCATTCTGACGCCTCTGCTCGATCGATGCGGGGTGGCGGGCGTGATGAGGCGTCGGATTCTGGAGACCGCGGCCGACCTGGGCTTCGAGGCGCGCGAGCGCCGGATTCGCTGGGCGGACCTGTCCAAGTGCGATGAGGCCTTCATGAGCAACGCCATCGTCGGCGTCAAATCCGTGGCGCGAATCGAGCGCGGCCGGCAGCGCATCGTGCTCCGTCAGGCCGATGCCGCGGCGGTGCTCCGGGCGCGGCTCCACGTATGATCCGTGCGGCGCTCGTCGCGGTCCTCCTGGTGCTCGCGGGCGCGGCCGCCCTGACCGTATGGCGCGGCGAGCGCAGCCTCGATGAGCCGCTGACCGTGAGCGCGCCGATCCGATTCAAGGTCGCTCCGGGCGCGAGCTTTGCGCACGTGGCCGCGGAGCTCGCCGCGCGCAACGTGGTCGCGAGCCCGCGCGCCTGGGTCATCTATGCGCGGTGGTCGCGCCTCGCTCCGGCGGTCAAGGCGGGCGAGTATCAGATCGACCCGGGCACGACCCCGCGCGCGCTGCTCATGAAGATGGTGAACGGTCAGGTCGTGCTGCACTCGTTCACCATCGTCGACGGCTGGCGCGTGGAGGACATGATCGCCGCCCTCAAGAAGAACCCCGATGTCGTGATCACCCTGGCCGGCAAAGCCTCCGCGCTCATGGAGAAGCTCGGGCTTCCGGGGCTCGACGCCGAGGGGCAGTTCCTGCCCGAGACCTACCGCTTCGTGTCCGGGACCACCGACCTCGAGCTCCTGCGCCAGGCCCACGAAGCACTGGGCCGCGAGCTCGATGCCGCGTGGAAGGAACGCGATCCCGACGTCCCCTTGCGCAGCTCGTACGAGCTCCTGATCATGGCCTCCATCGTGGAGAAGGAGAGCGGCGTGCCGCAGGAGTTGCCCAAGATCGCCGGCCTGTATTTGCGCCGGCTGTCCATCGGCATGCGCTTGCAGGCCGACCCGACCGTGATCTACGGTCTCGGCGAGCAGTACGACGGGGACATTCACAGCGTGGACCTTCGCACCGACGGGCCTTACAACACCTATACCCGGACGGGGCTGCCCCCGACGCCGATCGCGCTGCCGGGCGCAGCGGCGCTGCGCGCGACCGCCCATCCCGAAAAGAGCGATGCCGTGTACTTCGTCGCTTCCACCCGGGACGACGGCAGCCACGTGTTCTCGGCCACGCTTGCCGAGCACAATGCCGCGGTTGCCGCCTATGTCGCGCATCAGCGGCGCAAGGCCATGCGATGAGCCAGGTCTCCGCGCGGTTCATCACCATCGAGGGTATCGAGGGCGTCGGCAAGAGCACCCAGATCGAGCGGCTTGCGGCGGCGCTTGCCGCGCGCGGCATCGAGCACGACGTGACGCGCGAGCCCGGCGGAACGCCGCTGGCCGAGCGCATTCGCGCCATCGTTCTCGAGCGCGGCGCCGAGCGGGTGCCGCCCGCGGCGGAGCTCCTGCTCATGTTCGCGGCCCGGTCCGTGCATCTCGAGAACCGCATCGAGGCCGGCTTGCGCGCCGGCAAATGGGTCATCTGCGATCGGTTCACCGACGCCACCTATGCCTATCAGGGCGGAGGCCGCGGAATGGCCGCGGGCGACATCGGGTCGCTCGAGCGTCTGGTGCAGGGGACGCGCCGGCCCGATCTCACGCTCTTGCTCGATGCGCCGGTGGCGGAAGGGTTGCGGCGCGCGCACGAGCGCAACGGCGGTTCCGCCGCGGATCGCTTCGAAAGCGAGCGCGCGGACTTCTTCGAGCGGGTGCGCGATGTCTACCTCGCCCGGGCCCGTGCCGAGCCCGGGCGCATCGCCGTGATCGATGCCCGCCCGTCCGCGGCGGAGGTTGCGGCGCGGATCATGCGGGTCATCGAGGGACGCGCATGGATTTCCTGAGCGCGCGCTCCATGCCGTGGCTCGAGCCGGCGCGGCGGCAGCTCGCCGCCTCCTTCGAGGCGCAGCGGGTGCCGCATTCGTTGCTGTTGCTGTCGAGCCCCGGCCTCGGAGCGGAGCGGCTGGCGGATTGGCTGGCCGCTCTCGTCACCTGCGAGTCGAGCGGCGAGAAGCCCTGCGGCCGTTGCGCATCCTGCGTGCTCCTGCTCGCGGACACTCATCCCGATGTGACCGTGGTGAGGGTGGAGGAGGGTGCGCAGCAGATCAAGGTCGATCAGATACGCGGGCTGATCGAATCGCTCGGCCTCAAGAGCTATCGCAGCGGATTCAAGGTGGGCATCATCGAAGGCGCCGAGCTCCTCAATGCGAACGGTGCGAACGCGTTCCTGAAGACGCTCGAGGAGCCGACGGCGAACACCGTGCTGATACTGATCGCGGCGCGCAGTCATCGGTTGCCGGCAACGATCGCCAGCCGGTGCCTGCGCATCACCCTGACGCCGCCGCCGGCCGACGCCGCGATCGCATGGCTGAGCGAGAGGGCGTCGGCGCAGGCGCGCGCGCCGGCTGCAAAGGGTCGGCGCGGCGCGAACGAGTCGACGCAGCGCGCGGCGGGTGAGACGGGTCAGCGCGCGGCGAATGGGTCGGCTCCGCGCGGAGAGGGGGGCGGCGCGAGGTCTTCGTGGGCCGCGGCGCTGTCGCTGGCCGGCGGCGCGCCGCTGCTGGCGGCCGAGCTCGCCGACATCGGAATCGCCGAGCTCGACGCGGACATGCAGGACGCGCTCCGTCAGCTGGCGGCGGGATCCGTGGACGTCACGCTGCTCGCCGAGCGCTGGGCCCGCACCAATCCGGCATTGCGTATCACTTGGCTTGAGAACTGGATCACACGGCGCGTACAAGCGGCGCTCGCCGCGCGCAATTCGCAGGAAAGTGCGGAACCTGTCCGCTTGCCTGCCGCTTTACTTAAGGCGAAGATACAGCCCTTGTTCGAGTGGCTGGATGCCCTGCGCGAATATCGGCGCCTGGGCTCGACGGGTGTCAATCAACAGCTGGCGCTGGAGGCTCTGCTATTGGGCGGCCGCGCGGCACTGGCTAAGTGAGGCGGCGGTCGCGCGATTGGGGCGGCCTGGGAATCTGAACGTTGCGAAGTCCAAGTAATAAACCGGGTCTGCTCACGCTCACCATCAAGGACAAGAGCGCGCTGTATCTTGCCTACATGCCCTTCGTCAAGAACGGCGGACTGTTCATTCCCACCAACAGCAACTACCGCCTCGGCGACGAGGTGTTCATGCTCCTGAACCTCATGGGCGAGGAAGAGAAGCTGCCGGTCGCCGGCCGCGTGATCTGGATGACGCCGAAAGGCGCGCAAGGCAAGCGCACCGCCGGCATCGGCGTGCAGTTCAGCGACCAGGATCGCGGCAACACGCAGAAGAAGATCGAGACCTATCTCGCGGGCGCGCTCGGCGGGGACAAGCCCACGCACACGATGTAGGCGGCGGGCCTCGCGGCCGGGCTCGCTCCGCGTCAGTTGGATCCCTTGGCTGGTTCCTTGGCAGGCTGCGTCGGCGCCGGGGCGGCGGGAGCCGGCGCCGGCACCACGTCGATGTACACCGACTCCCGCGCCGGCTTCGGCGGCTCGTGCGGCGGCGCCGTGTAGACCCATTTGACGAAGTAGAACGCCAGCACGACGCCCGCGGCCAGGAACACCGCGGTCAGCACCTTGTACTCGGCGAACACCGACGGCGGCTCGAGCTTCTTCAGGATCTCGGGGTCCGGACCCAGCTCCGGATCCTCGCCGAAGGCGCGAGGCATCGAGTCGGGTCGAACCCGAAGGGAGCGCGGGCTCGTCCGCGGCGACATTTTTCGCTCGAGCCATCGATTCATCGTGCTATTCGCGGTTGGCGCGCGCGGCCTCGGTGGCCGCGAGGCCGCCTTTGAGCACGAACGCCTCGAAGCCGCGCTCGCTCAGGATATATGCGGCCGCGGAGCTGCGGCGGCCGGTGTCGC
>DATAUO010000006.1:0-20055 GCA_036268215.1 Steroidobacteraceae bacterium | reverse complement strand
ACGGTCGACATTAGTTCCGCGCACGCCGCCGACCCGCCGCATGGCGCCCGGAGAAACCCGGGCGCCGGGCCGATGGCGGCGCACGCTCAACCTCTTTGGGAGACGAAAAAGAACATGACGAAAGCACGATCGATGCGCGTGACGCTGGTCATCGCCGCCGCCTGCATATCGAGCGCCTGCGTGACCCTTCCGCCGGGCAAGCCCCGCTCTCCGCAAGATCCGTGGGAATCCTGGAATCGCGGCGTCTACCGGGTGAACGACAAGCTCGACCGCGCCTTCGCCAAACCCGTAGCGCACGCCTACGTGCGCTATGTTCCGGGCCCGATTCGCACCGGCGTGAGCAACGTGTTCGACAATTTCTCCACGACGACCGTCATGGTGAACGACGCGCTGCAGGGCAAGTTTCGCGCGGCGGCCAACGACCTTGCGCGCTTCCTGATGAACTCGACCCTCGGCCTCGCGGGCATCTTCGACCCCGCCACCTCCGCCGGTCTTGCCCACAACAACGAGGACTTCGGCCAGACACTGGGCGTTTGGGGCGTGCATCCGGGCCCCTTCATCGAGCTGCCGGTCCTCGGTCCCTCGGACCTGCGTGACGGGCCCTCGCGCCTGGTGGATGCCTACACGAATCCGCAGGCCTACATCGGCTACCGGCCGCTGAAGTACGGCCTCTACGGCCTGTCCGCGCTGAACACCCGCGCCGGCCTTCTGCCCCTGGAAGACACGCTGAAAAACGTCTTCGACCCGTACGCGGTCATTCGCGACGCCTACCTGCAGCGCCGCGCCTATCTGGTCGCGGACGGCCAGGTCACCGAGCAGGAAGAGCCGTTGTTGGACCCGGAAGAGGACAATCCGGGGACTCCGGACAAGCCCCCGACCGACACGACCCGCGCGGACAAGCCGCCGCCCGACAAGCCGCCGCCGACACCGCCTACGCCGCCGACACCGCCTACGCCGGATCAGCCGCCCAACAAGCCGCCGGACCACAACCCTTAGCCATACGGACGGCGGCCGATCAGGGACGATTGTTTTGCAGCGGGGTTGAGACTCGCTTCGAGCCTATGGTCCTTAGCCGGTCAGCAATCCCTCGGCATCGCTCAGCCGTGCAAGCTGCAGCAGTTGCGCGGGTACGTTTTCGTACCGCACCGCCCGGCCCGCCGCCTTGGCGATGCTCAGCCATTCGATCAGCAGCGCGAGCCCCGCGCTGTCGCTCGCCGTCACGCCCGCGAGATCGATGAGCGCGGCGCGGCCGGCGGCGACCGCCTCCGAGCCCTCGGACAGGAGCGCCGTGACGGTACCGAACGACAGGGCTCCCACGACGCGCGCGCGGCTCTCCCCCGCGAGCTCGAAACGGCCCGGCGGGCGCGCGGCCCCCGATCCCGTGGCTGCGCTCGGAGCCGGCGATACGCTCAATGCGACGTTCCCGGAGCCGCCGTCGGACCGGCCTTGGCCGTGGTCTCGAGCCGATTGATCACCTCGTCCAGGCCCTTCTGCTGAATCTCCGAGCCGAGGTCCGTGCGGAAGCTCTTGATGTAGGAGATGCCCTCGATCACCACGTCCCAGGCTTTCCACACGCCGCCGACCTTGTGAAGGGTGAAATCGACCGGGACGGACTCGCCGGAATCACGCTTCACCTGGGTGCGCACGGTGGCCGTGGTCGCGTTGGGATCGCCCCGATACGGCAGAACCTGGAAGCGGTTCGCCGTGAAGTTCACCAGCGCGGATCCGTAGTTGCGCAGCAGCGAATGATAGAACGCATCCACGAAGCGCTTCTTCTGCTCCGGCGTCGCGGTACGCCAGGTCTGGCCCATCACCAGGCGCGCCGCGTAGTCGGTGTCGAAATTCGGCAGCAGCACGTTCGCGACCAGGGCATCGAGCTTGGCTGGATCCTTGGCGTACATCGCCCGATTCGCGTCGAGCTCGGTGAGCATGCGCTTCGCCGAATTCTCGACCAGCTCTTGCGGGCCCGCGCTGCTCGGCGCGGCGGTCGGGGCCGCCGGGGCCTCGGCGGCCGCGGCCGCGCCGAGCGGGCCGGCCGCGGTCAGGATCGCAAGAGCGCAGGCGGCAATCAGGGAGGGTCGCTTCATTTGGGTTTCTCCGTGGCTTTGGGTTCCGCGGCACCTGGCTTCGGCTTCGGGCCTTCCGGCTGCGTAGCGGCTTTGCCATTGTCCGTCGAGCCGCCGCCGTTGTCAGACGAGGAGGAGCTCTTCCCGAAGTTCGCGACCAGCTGGCCGATGAGGTTCTCCAGCACGATCGCAGACTGCGTGAAGTCTATGTGATCCTTGTTCTTGAGATAAGTGTCGGCGCCCCCCGCGGTGATGCCGATGAACTTGCCGCCGAGCAGACCCTGCGTGTAGATGCTGGCGTCGCTGTCGGTCGGGATCTGGTCGTACCTGGCATCCATGCGCATGGTGACCACCGCCTTGTACTCCTTGGTGTCGAAGCCGATGTTGCTGACGCGTCCCATCTCGACGCCGGACATGGACACCGGGGCGCCCACCTTGAGATCGCCGATGTTGTCGAACTTGGCGGTCAGATCGTAGTGCGGCGGACTCACCAGCGAGATTCCGTGGCTCGTGGTCTGCGTGGTCAGAAAGAACAATGCCGCGAATCCGAGCAGCACGAACAGTCCCGTGCCCAGATCCAAGGTGCGTGATGTGCGCATGACCTACCTCCTACAAGAACGCGGCGGTGAGCAAATAATCCAGGAACAGCACCACCACGGCCGACGTGACCACGGTGCGCGTCGTCGCACGGCCGACACCCTCGGCGGTGGGGATCGCGAAGAATCCCTCGTACACCGCGATCAGGCTGCAGCTGACGCCGAACACGCAGCTCTTGACGATGCCCTCGTTGATGTCGCGCAAGTCGACCGCCGACCGCATCTGCGACCAGAAGCTGCCGCCGTCGACGCCCATGATCTGCACGCCGACGAGCTGCGCGCCGTAGATGCCGATCATGCTGAAAATGGCCGCGAGCAGCGGCATCGCGATCACGCCGCCGAGAAAGCGCGGCGCGACGAGGCGGCGGATCGGATCCACCGCCATCATCTCCATCGCCGAGATCTGGTCCGTGGCCCGCATCAAGCCGAGCTCGGACGCGAGCGCGGTGCCGGCGCGCCCCGCGAACAGGAGCGCGGTCACCACCGGGCCGAGCTCCTTGACGAGGCCGATGGTCGCGGCCGTGCCGAGCGCCTCCTCGGAGCCGAACCGCTGCAATAGCTGAAATCCCTGCAGGCCGAGCACCATGCCGACGAACAGGCCCGACAACATGATGATGACCAGCGACAGCGCACCCGAGTTGTAAACCTGCTTCGAGACCAGATCGATACGCAGCAGCGCCGCCGGACAAGCAGCGACGGTGCGCAGAAAGAACCGGACCACGGTGCCGAGCCCTACCAGCGATTCGGCCAGGCTGTGGAGGACCTCGCGCAGCAGCCTCACGGGCGGTCCTCCCGCGAGAGCAGCTCGCCGAAATAGTCCGGGGCCGGAAAATGGAACGGCACCGGCCCGTCGGGCAGGCCGCCGACGAACTGGCGCACGATGTCGCTGCCATTCGCCTTGAGCTCGGCAGGCGTGCCGTGCGCGACCACCTTGCCGCCGGACAGGAGGAACATCGCGTCCGCGACGGCGCTGATCTCCTTGACGTCGTGCGATACCACGATGCTGGTGATGCCGAGCGCATCGTTCAGGCGCCGCACCAGCCGCAAGATCATCCCCAGCGAGATCGGATCGAGGCCCACGAAGGGCTCATCGTAGATCAGGATCTCGGGATCCATGACGATCGCGCGCGCCAGCGCCACGCGCCGGTTCATGCCTCCCGAGAGCTCGGCGGGCATGAGCTCGGCGGCGCCGCGCAGGCCCACCGCCTGCAGCTTCATCAAGACCAGCTCCCGGATCAGGCGCTCCGGAAGATCCGTATGCTCGCGCAGCGGGAAGGCAACGTTCTCGAAGACTGAGATATCGGTGAGCAGCGCGCCGTTCTGGAACAGCATGCCCATCCGCCGCCGCAGCGCGAAGAGGGACGCGCGCGACACCATGCGCATGTCCTGGCCGGCGACCACGATCTCGCCCGAATCCGCGGCGAGCTGGCCGGTGATGAGCCGCAGCAGCGTGGTCTTGCCGGTGCCGCTCGGTCCCATCACCGCCGTGATGCCGCCGCGCGCGATCTCCATGTCGAGGCCCGCGAATACCGGCCGGCCTCCCACGGCATAGCCGAGATCGCGTATCTCGACGATGGCCGACCCTTCGCCGGCGATGCCCTGCAAGGGCGCCCGCAGCGCGGCGTCCCCGGGGCCGTTGGGGTTGCTAGGCAGCGGCACTTTCCATCGCGGATTTGTACTGTCCGACGGCGGCCAGCCCGTTGAGCTTGGCGCGCTGGAACAGCGCCTTCTGGCCGCCCGCATAGCCGCCCGCCTGTCCGCCCCAAGCCTTGATCGCGGTGTCCTGCAGCGCGCGCCCGTAACTGAACGTCAGCACCCAGGGCAGCGGGCCCGCGGCATTCATGAGGCTCAAATGCTGCGTGGCTGCGACCGAGCTCTGTCCGCCCGACAGGAACGCGACCCCCGGAACCGCCGAAGGCACGTGGCGCTTCAGCGTGCGCACGGTGGCCTCGGCCACCTGCTCGGGGCTCGCCTGCTGCGCGCACTTCTTGCCGGAGATCACCATGTTCGGCTTCAGCACCATGCCCTCGAGCACGATGCGCGCGGAGAAGAGCTCATGGAACACCGTATCGAGCACCGCGTTGGTGACTTCCTCGCATCGGGCGATGTCATGGCCGCCGTCCATGAGCACCTCGGGCTCGACGATCGGGACGATGTTCGCCTCCTGGCAGAGGCCCGCGTAGCGGGCCAGCGCCTGCGCGTTGGCACGGATGGCGTGGGTCGTGGGAATGCCGTTGCCGATGTCGATCACGGCGCGCCACTTGGCGAACTTCGCCCCGAGCTTGCCATAGCCGGCGAGCCGCTCGCGCAACCCGTCCAGGCCCTCGGTGATGGTCTCGCCGGGAAATCCCGCCAGCGGCTTGGCGCCGGTGTCGACCTTGATGCCCGGGATAATGCCCTGCTTGGCCAGATAGACCGGAAACGGCGTACCGTCCTTGGTTTTCTGCCCGAGCGTCTCCTCGTACATGATCACGCCGCTGATGTAATCCTGCGCGCCCGGCGCCGTGAACAGCATCTCGCGGTAGGTGCGGCGATTCTCCTCGGTGGATTCGAGCTTGATGGAATCGAAGCGCTTCTTGATGGTGCTGGTGCTCTCGTCGGCAGCCAGAATGCCGCGGCTCTTGGCAACCATGCCCCGTGCCGTGGCGTTGAGCTCTGCAATGTTCATGCGTGTCGGTCTCGCTGATGGGAATTGAGTGCGATAGCGCCCAAGAATAGCAAAATCGCCTCCGCTCCGCCCCGAGGTGGACCCGCGGCGCAATTAGGACTAAAATAGTCCTACATCGTGAATCGGGTGGAAACCCTATGCTTCGAATGGGCAAGTTGACGGATTACGCCACCGTGGTGCTGGCGAGTTTAGCGCAAGAGCCTGCGCGGCATCGCGCCGCGACGGAGCTGGCCGACCGTACCCGCTTGAGCCGTCCCACGGTGAGCAAGGTGCTGAAGGGGTTGCAGCGCGCGGGGCTCGTCATCTCCTCGCGCGGCGCGCAGGGCGGGTACAGGCTCGGGCGCGCTCCCGAGCAGATCACCGCCGCGCAAATCCTCGACGTATTCGAAGGTCCGATCGCCATCACCGAGTGCAGCGGCGCCTCGAGCCAGTGCGGCATCGAGCGTCAGTGCCGCGTCGGCGGCGCGTGGCAGCGCGTCAACGCCGCGATTCGCCGTGCCCTCGAGGAGGTCACCTTGCGCCAGCTCGCAGGAATCGATTCGAGCGCGCTCCGCGTCGCGGATATCGCCTCGGAAATCCGGGTTCACACTTAAGGTCCGCATCGTGTCCAGCAAGTCACAAGAAGTCGAATCGCTGCTCGCTCAGAAGTATCGGCACGGGTTCGTGACCGACATCGATTCGGACAGCCTGCCGCCCGGCCTGAACGAGGACGTGGTCGCCGCCATCTCGGCCAAGAAGCGCGAGCCCGGGTTCCTGCTCGACTGGCGCCTGAAGGCGTTCCGTCACTGGCAGACCATGGACGAGCCGAGCTGGGCGCACGTGCACTACAAACCAATCGATTATCAGGACATCTCCTACTACTCCGCGCCGCGGCCGCCCAAGGACGCGCCGAAGAGCCTCGACGAGGTGGACCCGAAGCTGCTCGCGACCTATGAGAAGCTCGGAATCCCGCTGCACGAGCGCGCGCGCCTCGCGGGGGTCGCGGTCGACGCGGTGTTCGACAGCGTGTCGGTGGCGACCACCTTCAAGGAGAAGCTCGCCAAGGCCGGCGTCATTTTCTGCTCCTTCTCGGACGCGGTGCGCGATCACCCCGAGCTCATCGAGAGATACCTCGGCAGCGTGGTGCCGCCCGGCGACAACTTCTTCGCGGCGCTGAACTCCGCGGTGTTCTCCGACGGATCGTTCGTGTTCGTGCCGCCCGGCGTGCGCTGCCCGATGGAGCTGTCGACCTACTTCCGCATCAATGCGGCCAAGACGGGGCAGTTCGAGCGCACCCTGATCATCGCCGCCGAAGCGGCCTCGGTGAGCTATCTGGAGGGCTGCACCGCGCCGATGCGCGACGAGAACGAGCTGCACGCCGCCGTCGTGGTGCTGATCGCGCTCGACGACGCCCAGATCAAGTACTCCACCGTGCAGAACTGGTACCCTGGCGATGAGAACGGCGTCGGCGGGATCTACAATTTCGTCACCAAGCGCGGCGAATGCCGCGGCCGCAGGTCCAAGATCTCCTGGACCCAGGTCGAGACCGGCTCGGCGATCACCTGGAAGTACCCGAGCTGCGTGCTGAAGGGCGAGAGCTCGATCGGCGAGTTCTACTCGGTCGCGGTCGCCAACCACTTTCAGCAGGCCGACACCGGGACCAAGATGATCCACATCGGCCGCAATACCAAGAGCACGATCGTCTCCAAGGGGATCTCGGCCGGCCACGCCGAGAACACCTATCGGGGCCTCGTCAAGATCCTGCCGAGCGCCGCGGGCGCCCGCAACTTCACCCAATGCGACTCCCTGCTCATGGGCTCGAAGTGCGCGGCACACACCTTTCCGTACATGGAGGTCAAGAATCCCACCGCGACGGTCGAGCACGAAGCCAGCACCTCGAAGATCGGCGAGGACCAGCTCTTCTACTGCCTGCAGCGCGGCATCTCCGAGGAGGATGCGGTGAACATGATCGTCAGCGGTTTTTGCAAGGTCGTATTCAAGGAGCTGCCGATGGAATTCGCCGTCGAGGCGCAGAACCTCCTCTCCGTGAGCCTGGAGGGCGCAGTCGGCTAGCACTTATGAATCTACTCGAGATCAACGATTTGAAGGCCCGCGTCGCGGGCAAGGACATCCTCAAGGGCATCGACCTCGAGGTGCAGGCCGGCCAGGTGCACGCCATCATGGGCCCCAACGGATCCGGCAAGAGCACGCTCGCGCAGGTGCTCGCCGGCCGCGAGGACTATGAAGTCACGGGCGGCTCGGTGACCTTCGAGGGGCGCGACCTGCTCGCCATGCCTCCGGAGGCGCGCGCGCGCGCCGGGCTGTTTCTCGGATTTCAGTATCCGGTCGAGATTCCGGGCGTGAACAACGTCTATCTGCTCAAGGCGGCGCTCAACGCCAAGCGCAAGGCGGCCGGCCTTCCCGAGGTGGACGCATACGAGTTCCTGACCCTGATCCGCCAGAAGATGAAGGCCATGCACATGAGCGATGCCTTCCTGACGCGCGGCGTGAACGAGGGATTCTCGGGCGGCGAAAAGAAGCGCAACGAAGTGCTGCAGATGCTGGTGCTCGAGCCGAAGCTCGCAATCCTCGATGAGACCGATTCGGGGCTCGACATCGACGCGCTCAAGGTCGTGTCGGCCGGCGTCAACAGCCTGCGCTCCCGCGAGCGCGCGGTCGTGCTGGTGACGCACTACCAACGGCTCCTGGACTACATTGCCCCGGACCGCGTGCACGTCCTGTCGGGCGGCCGGATCGTGAGGTCCGGCGATGCCTCGCTCGCTCGCGAGCTCGAGAAGCGCGGCTACGACTGGGTGCTGGAAGGCAAGGTCGCATGACCTCGGTGCTCCCAGCGCCACAGCCGGTCTCGCCGGCGCTGCGCTCCTTTGCCGGCCAGTGGCACACGCGCACGCCGGACTCGCTGGCTCCGCTCCGCGAGCAGGCCATGCAGCGCTTCATGAAGCTCGGGTTGCCCGGCATGCGCGACGAGAGCTGGCGCTACACCAACCTGCGCAGCCTCGCGTCCCGGACCTTCGTGGATGCGCCCCGCCGCGACGGGTCCGAGATCGAGCCCAACGCCTCGCTCTCGCTGGTGGGCGAATCGGAGCGGGCCGCCTCGCTGCTGATGGTGAACGGCCACCCGTCCATTCCCTATGGCGACGGGTTCATCAAAGGTCTTGAAATCAATACCTTAGCCGACCTAGCTAAACACGATCCTCAGATGCTGCGCGCCTACCTGGAGCAGCCCAGCGATCCGGACCTGTCGCGCTTCGCGCTGCTCAACACCGCGCTGTTCATCGACGGCCTGCACCTCCGGATCACCGAGCCGTTGGCCGTGCCCCTCATCGTGCTGCACGTCGCGACCGGCGACGGCGTGAACAATGTGGCCTATCCGCGCGTGATCATCCATGCGGCGCCGGGCGCGGCCGCCACCATCGTCGAGCATCACGTGTCGCAGGGGCGCCATGCGCCGCTGGTCGCCTCCCACACGCATCTGGTGCTCGACAAGGGCGCTCGCGTCGAGCACTACCGGGTATTCGCGACCGCGGCCGACTCGATGCACCTGGACTCGCTGCAGATTCGCCAGCTCGAGGAGAGCTGCCTCAAGCAATTCACCATCGCCCTCGGCGGCGGACTGGTGCGCGCGGGCCTCGAGGCGGAGCTCGCGCGGCCCGGCGCCTCCCTGGACCAGTTCTCGCTCCTCGTCGGCCACGGCGAGCGGCACGTGGACTGCGCCAACGTGGTCACCCATGCCGCGACCGATACTGCGAGCGCGCAAACCGCCCGCGCGATCGCCGGCGACAGCAGCCGCGTCGTCTTCAACAGCAAGGTCGTCGTGAATCGCGGCGCGCTGCGCTCGGAGTCCAAGCAGTCCTGCCGCGGGCTGCTCTTGTCTCCGCACGCGGAGATCGACACCCGCCCGCAGCTCGAGATCCACGCCGACGAGGTCAAGGCGTCTCACGGCGCGACCACCGGGCGGCTGGACCCGGACATGCTGTTCTACCTCTTGTCGCGCGGCCTCGACCGGGAGACCGCGCAAGCGCTCCTCGTGTATGCCTTCCTCGCGGACGTGCTCACCGGCATGTCCATGGCTTCGGCCCGGAGCGCCATCGAGGGCGCACTGATCGCGCAACTGCCCGACTCGCAAACCCTGCGGAATTTCCGATGAGCACCACTGCACTCGCCGACCGGCCGCCGAAGTTCGACGTGAACGCCCTGCGCCGGCAGTTTCCGATCTTGTCGCGTACCGTGCGCGGCAAGCCCCTCGCGTACCTCGACAACGGCGCCTCCGCGCAACGCCCGCTCGCGGTGATCGCGGCCGTCGACGACTACGAGCAGCGTCACCACGCCAACATCCATCGCGGCGTGCACACCCTGAGCCAGGAGGCCACCGCCCTCTACGAGCGCGCACGCGAGCGCGTGGCCGGATTCATCCATGCCCGCTCGAGCCGCGAGATCATCTTCGTGCGCGGCACCACCGAGGCCATCAACCTGGTGGCGCAGAGCTACGCACGGCCGCAGCTCCGTCCCGGCGATGAGATCCTGATCACGCACCTCGAGCACCACGCCAACATCGTGCCGTGGCAGATGCTGTGCGAGCAGACCGGGGCCACGCTGGTGGTGGCACCGATCGATGCGAAGGGCGATGTCCATTACGAGTCCGTGGTCGCGCTCATGTCCCCGCGCACCCGCCTGCTCGCCTGCGCGCACGTCTCCAACGCGCTCGGCACCGTGCTCCCGGTCAAGCGCCTGATGGCCGCGGCGCGCGAGCGCGGCATCGTGACCCTGGTGGACGGCGCCCAGGCGGTGTCGCACCTGCGCGTGGACGTGAGCGAGCTCGACTGCGATTTCTATGCCTTTTCCGGTCACAAGATGTTCGGTCCCACGGGCATCGGCGTGCTGTACGGCCGCGAGCGGCTGCTCGAGCGCATGCCCCCGTGGCAGGGCGGCGGCGAGATGATCCTCGCCGTCACCTTCGCGAAGACCACCTACAACGGGCTGCCGAACAAGTTCGAGGCGGGCACGCCGAACATCTCCGGCGGCGTGGGCCTGGGCGCGGCGGTCGATTTCATCGAGGGGCTCGACCGGCACGCGGCGCATGCGCACGAGGCGGCGCTGCTCGAGCATGCCACGCGCGCGCTGAGCTCGATACCGGGCCTCGCGATCGTCGGCCAGGCGCGCGAAAAGGCCAGTCTCGTCTCGTTCACCTTGGCCGGGGTCCACCCCCACGATCTCGGCACCATCCTCGACGAGGACGGCATCGCGGTGCGCACCGGCCATCACTGCGCCATGCCGGTGATGGAGTTCTTCGGGCTGCCGGCGACGGCCCGGGCCTCGTTCGCGTTCTACAACACCTTCGACGAGATCGACCGGCTCGCCGCGGGCGTCGAGCGCGCACGCGCCATGTTCGGCTGAGAGCGGACCCGACCATGGACCTCGACGACCTCTACCGCGACGTGATCCTCGATCACAACCGCCAACCGCGCAATTTCGGCGGCATGGAGCATCCCGACCGCAGCATCGAGGGATTCAATCCCATGTGCGGCGACCGGCTCACGCTGCGGGTCAAGTTCGACGGCGATGCCATCGGCGACATCCGCTTCGAGGGTCAGGGTTGCGCCATCTCGACCGCCTCCGCCTCGCTCATGACCGAAGCGGTGAAGGGCAGGAGCCGCGGCGAGGCGCTCGATCTCTTCCAGCGGGTGCATCGCCTGCTCACCGACGATGACGCCCAGCCTGAGGGGCTCGGCAAGCTGGCGGCGCTGTCGGGCGTACGCGAATACCCCGCGCGGGTGAAGTGCGCGAGCCTGTGCTGGCACACGCTCGCCTCCGCCCTCGAGACCGACGCGCCGCAGCCGGCCGCGGTCAGCACGGAGTAATGCGCGATGTACGCCCGCGAGAATGAGCCCATCGTCGTCCAGCGCGACGTCAAGGCCGTGGCGATTCCGGCCGGCGTCGAGGTCAACCTGAAGCTCGGCTCGGTGGGCTACATCACCCAGGCGCTCGGCGGCAGCTTCACCGTGTACATCGACGGCAACCTGTTCCGCATCGCCGGTCAAGACGCGGATGCCATCGGCAAGACGCCGGCGACGCCGCCCGAAGTGCCGCCCGGCGCCTCCGAGGAGGACATCAAGAACGTGATCTGGGAGCAGCTGAAGACTTGCTACGACCCGGAGATCCCGGTCAACATCGTCGATCTCGGGTTGGTCTACGAGTGCGAGGTGAGCAGGAACGAGGACGCCACGCGCACCGTTGAGATCAAGATGACGTTGACCGCGCCCGGGTGCGGCATGGGCGAGGTGCTGGTCCAGGACGTGCGCGACAAGGTGCAGATCATTCCCACGGTCGCGCACGCCAACGTCGAGCTGGTGTTCGATCCGCCCTGGAATCAGACCATGATGTCGGAAGCGGCGCGGCTCCAGACGGGCATGATGTGAGCCGTGCGGCGCTTGCACCGATCGAGGCCCCGGCATGAGCTGGGTGGATGCGGGATCCGCGGCGGATCTCGGCGAGGGGCAGACGATCTCGATTGCGGTCGGCCGGCGCATGATCGCGCTGGTCATGAGCGGCGGAGAGTTGTTCGCCGTCGATGACGTCTGCACGCATGACGGCGCGGAGCTGACCGGCGGTGCCGTCGAGGGCGCCGAGATCATCTGCCCGCGGCATGGCGCGCGCTTCTGCCTGCGCACGGGCGAGGCGTTGACGCCTCCGGCCTACGAGCCGATACGAGTTTATCCCACCAAGATCGAGGATGGCCGCCTATGGGTACGCGCCGACTGACGCTCTTGCGCCACGGAAAGGCCGAATCGATCGATGCGCGCGCGGAGGATTTCGAGCGCACCCTCACCCGCCGCGGCACGATCGAGGCCGGGGAGATCGGCAAATTGATCGTCGAGCACGGCCTGATTCCCGACCTGATCCTGGTGAGCCCGGCCGAGCGGGCCTGGGCGACCGCCGAGATCGTCGCGCAAGCGTGCGAGCTCGATGCCAAGCAGCTCCTCTGTGCGCGCGAGCTCTACCTCGGCACGCCGGAAACGATCTGGCGCGTGCTCGTCGGGCGCGACGCGGCGCTCGAGCACATCATGATCTGCGGCCACAACCCCGGCCTGAGCGAGATCGCCAGCCGCCTCGGGCCCAAGCACGAGCGTCGCGAGCTGCCGACCGCGGGGATCGCGAGCGCACTGTGGCGCAACGCACGCTGGGACACGATGCAGCCGGAGGGCGCCGAGGCCGTCGAGCTCCACGACCCCGAAGGCGACGAGGGCTAGCCGCTAGAACGGCAGCCCGTGCGACTGGCCGCCCATGCACATGAGCATCGGCAACGACAGGATGAAGTTGACGCGCGACGCCATGCCCGCGGTCTTGCGCGCCTTGGCCTTCTCCTCGTCGCTCGCCGGCACGATGCCGAGGGTCTTCTTCTGGTTCGGCCAGATGAACACCCACACGTTGATCAGCATGATCGTGCCGAGCCAGGCGCCGGTGCCGATGGAGCGGAACCCGGGTTGCAAGGTGAAGGCGCGCAGCAGGCCGTTCGCCGTGCCGTAACCGACCACGAGATAACTCGCCCCCGTCAGCCAGGTCACGACCGCGCCCCAGCGGAACCAGAGGAGCGCACGCGGCGCGATGTACTTGCCGACCCCCGCTCCGCCCGGGCCGCCCTTGTCCGCGGCGGCGGCGGCCAGACCCGGGGTCTGCACCAGATTGAAGTAGTACAGGAGACCGATCCAGGTGACCCCGGAGACGATGTGCAGCCAGCGGTCGATGCGGATCGGATGGAAGGAGATGGCAAAGCCTGACCAAGCTGTCAGGGCGATACCGATGACGATGGCGAGCACGACGCCCGCCGTTATGGCGCCCTTAACGGTGTTGATCGGATGCATGTCGGAGAGCCCCTTGATTCTTGAGTTGTTCGTTTTGCTATTGGCAGCTTATCGATTCGCGCCGCGGGTGGCGCCCCGCGCGAACTGCCGTGAAGTTTGCGCCACAACCCCTCTGCCGGTCAAAAGAAACCGGCCGGTGCGTTATGTAGGGTCGCGCTGCAGGCGCATCAGGCGGCGGCGGTCGCGCTTGTCCGGCCGGCCCTCGGAGCGCGGCCTCGAGGCATCGGCCAGGCGGTGCTGCTCGCGCAACGCCGCCCGCCGCGCGGCGCTCGCGGGCGTCTCGGCGCAGTGGGTTTGAGCCTCGGCTGCCGGTCCGCGGCGCGAGGGCAGACCGAGCACGTCGAACTCGGCCACGACGCCGCCCACGCTGAGGCTGATGCGATCGCCGGGGCGGATGCGATGCGCCGGCTTCACCCGCTCGCCGTTCAGGTGCACCTTGCCGCCCTGGATGGCCGCCGACGCGAGGCCGCGGGTCTTGTAGAAGCGCGTCTCCCACAACCACTTGTCGATGCGGTGATCGCCGGATCTCTCTTCGCTCATCCTTCGCCCCAAGCGCGCCAGCGCGATGCCGCTATAATAACCGCCATGCTCAACGAATTTCGCGAGCGGCTCGCGCGCGACACCCAGGCGCTCGAGGCGCAGGGGCTCTTGAAGCGCGAGCGCGTGATCGGCTCGCCCCAGGGGGCGGTGGTGAAGCTTGCCGACGGGCGCGAGATGGTGAATCTCTGCGCCAACAATTATCTGGGCCTCGCGGACCATCCGGACGTGATCGCGGCCGCGAAGCGCGGCCTCGATGACTTCGGGTATGGAATGGCCTCGGTGCGCTTCATCTGCGGCACCCAGAGCGTTCATCGGGAGCTCGAGGAGCGCTTGAGCTCGTATCTCGGGATGGAGGACACCATCCTCTATTCCTCGTGCTTCGATGCCAACGGCGGCTTGTTCGAGACGCTGCTCGACGAGCACGATGCGGTGATCAGCGACGCGCTCAATCACGCGAGCATCATCGACGGCATCCGGCTCTGCAAGGCCCGGCGGCTGCGGTACGCCAACAACGACATGGGCGAGCTCGAGCGGGCGCTCGAGGAATCGAAGGACGCGCGCACACGGCTGATCGCGACCGACGGGGTGTTCTCCATGGACGGTTCCATCGCCCGCCTCGATGAGATCTGCGATCTCGCCCGTCGCCACGACGCACTGGTCATGGTGGACGACTCGCACGCGACCGGCTTCATCGGCGCGCAGGGACGGGGCACCCACGAGCTCAAGGGCGTGATGGACCGCGTCGACATCCTGACCGGAACGCTGGGCAAGGCGCTCGGCGGCGCGAGCGGCGGCTACGTGGCCGCGCGCAGGGAGATCGTCGGCTGGCTGCGCCAGCGCTCCCGGCCCTACTTGTTCTCGAACAGCATCGCCCCGCCGGTGGCGGCGGGCACCCTCGAGGTGCTGAAGCTCCTCGAGCGCTCCGGGAATCTGCGCGAGCGGCTGCACGACAACGCGCGTTACTTCAGAGGGCGCATGCAGGCCCTGAAGTTCGATCTCCTCCCGGGCGAGCATCCGATCATCCCGGTCATGCTCGGCGATGCGCAGCTCGCGGCCGGGCTCGCCGAGCGGGTACAGGCCGGGGGTGCCTACGTGGTTGCCTTCTCGTTCCCGGTCGTACCCCATGGAAAAGCGCGCATTCGTACCCAAATGAGCGCTGCACACTCCCGCGGGCAGCTGGATCGGGTTATTGAAGCGTTTGCGCAAGGCGGCCGCGAGCTCGGGGTCATCCAATAGGGCCTGTTGACGCCTCGGCAGGTATTCGAGGGTTTTCATGAAAGCACTGGTCAAAGCGCACGCCGAGCCCGGCATCTGGCTCCAGGACGTTCCCGAGCCTTCCGTCGGGCACAACGACGTGCTCATCAAGGTCAAGCGGTCCGCCATTTGCGGCACCGACATGCACATCTACAACTGGGACTCCTGGGCGCAGAAGACCATCCCCGTGCCCATGGCGGTCGGCCACGAATACGCCGGCGAGATCGTCGAGATCGGCAGCGAGGTGCGCGGCTTCAAGACCGGCGACCGGGTCTCCGGCGAGGGCCACATCACCTGCGGGCACTGCCGCAATTGCCGCGCCGGTCGTCGGCACTTGTGCCGCAATACCTCGAGCGTCGGCGTGAACCGTCCGGGGTCGTTCGCCGAATATCTGTCCATTCCGGCGACCAATGTCTTCAAGCTCTCGAAGGCCATCGACGATGAGATCGCCTCCATCCTGGACCCGTTCGGCAATGCGACGCACACGGCGCTCGCCTTCAATGTCGTGGGCGAGGACGTGCTGATCGCCGGTGCCGGACCCATCGGCATCATGGCGGTGGCGATCGCGCGCCACTGCGGAGCGCGGCACGTGGTCATCACCGACGTGAACGACTACCGCCTGGGCCTCGCCTCCAAGCTCGGCGCCTCCAAGGCGCTCAACGTGTCGCGCGAATCGCTCGACGATGCCATGCGCGAGCTCGGCATGGAGGAAGGCTTCGACGTGGGATTCGAGATGTCGGGCAACGCGGCGGCGCTGCGCGAGATGCTCCGCACCATGAACAACGGCGGCAGCATCTCCATGCTCGGCATTCCGCCGGGCGAGACCGCGATCGACTGGAATCAGGTGATATTCAAGGGTCTCACCATCAAGGGCATCTACGGCCGCGAGATGTTCGAGACCTGGTACAAAATGGCCAGCATGCTGCAGAGCGGGCTCAATGTCCGCCCGGTGATCACCCACCGGCTCGGCATCAAAGACTACCGCGAGGGCTTCGAGATCATGAAGTCCGGCAAGTCGGGCAAGGTCACGCTCGACTGGGCGTCGCTTTGAGCGGCGGCCTGAAGGCCGCGGCACCGCGGCGCCGGTCGTCCGCGGTCACCTCGAAGCGGCGCCCGGCTGCTCGCACCAGCAATACGAGTAAAGGCCCCGGGGATCGTTGAGCTGCGCCAGGGTGCGCGCCTGCGCCAGCAGCGGATCCAGGAGCCGCTCGATCCCGGTCGGCCGCGGCACGAGCCCCATCCACTGCGCGAAGTCGCGGCCGTTCGAGCGCAGCTGCATCAAGATCTCCTCGCGCAGATTGAGCTCGGGCTCGATGTAGTCCGTGTCGTACTCGGTGCCGAGCTCCGCGAGCTTGGCGGCGGCGTCGGTCGCATCCTTGAGCCCGCCCAGGTGATCGACCAGCCCGATGCGCTCCGCATCCGCACCGGCCCAGACGCGGCCCTCGGCGATGCGCTCCACGTCCTCCGCCGTCTTCTTGCGCCCATCAGCCACGCGCTGCAGGAATTCCTGGTAGGCATGCTCGACCGAGGCCTGCAGGATCTGCCGCGTGGCCGGGGTCAATGTCCGCTCCGGCCGCATGCTGCCGGCCTGCGGCGTGCTGCCGAGGCCATCCACCTTGACGCCGAGCTTCTCGAGCGTGTGCTGGAAGGTGGGGAATACCGAGAACACCCCGATGGATCCGGTGAGCGTGGTCGGGGAGGCGAAGATCTGATTGGCCGCGGCGGAGATGTAATAACCGCCGGAGGCCGCGTACGAGCTCATCGAGACGACCACCGGCTTGCCCGCTTTGCGCAGCGCCTGCACCTCGCGCAGGATCTCCTCGGAGGCGAACATGCTGCCGCCCGGGCTGTCGACCCGCAGCACCACGGCCTTGATCGACTTGTCGTAGCGCGCCTGGCGCAGGAGGTCGGCCGTGCTCTCGCCGCCGATCGTGCCCGGCGGCTGATGCCCGTCGAGGATGTTGCCCGCGGCCACGACGATGCCCACCTTGGCGTCGGACTTCGACTTCAGCACCCGCTTCGATCGCACCGACGTGAGGTACTGGCTCAAGGTCACGCCGTTGAACGAATGATTGCTCTCGTCCTCGCCGACCAGGGCCTTGAGCTCGTCGGCCATCTGGCGGCGGCTCTTGAGCGCGGTCACGAGTCCGCGCTGGAGGGCGAGCTTCGCCGCATCGCCGCTCACCGCCGCGAGCGCGGCCGGCTCATCGGCGATGAACTGGGTGAGCGCGTCCGGGGGCAGCGAGCGCGCCCGCGTGACGTCCTGCTGATAGGCGCTCCACAACGTGTTGAGCCACACCGAGCTCTCCTCCCGCTCGCTCGCCGCCATGTCGGTGCGCGAGAACTGATCGGTGAAGCTCTTGTAGGTGCCGGCGCGAAACACGTTGACATCGACGCTCAGCTTGTCGATCGCGTCCTTGAAGAACAGCCGGTAATAGCCGAAGCCGTCGAGATAGACGGTGCCCATCGGATCCAGATAGATCTCGCCGGCCTGCGCGGCGACGTAGTACTGGCTCTGGTCGAGCGAGTCCGCGCCGACCACCACGCGCTTGCCGGTGGCGCGAAACTCCCGGAGCGCGGCGCCGACCTCCTGCAGCTTCGACAGCCCCGAGGAGCGCATCTGGTCGAGGTCCAGCACGATCAACTTGATGCGCGCATCGGACTTCGCCGCGTTGATGGCATCGATCACGTCGCGCAGCAGAGTCTCCGGAGCCGGGCCGCCGGAGGCTTCGCCGAAGGCGCGCCGCACCGGATCGCTCGAGAGCTGCTCGACCAGCTCGCCCTCGGGGGTGATCACCAAGGCGGCGCTGTGCGGCACCTTCGGGATCGAGGTATGGAGGGCGGCGAGTATGAAGCCGAAGATCACGAGCAGCAGCACGAGGTGCAGCGCCCGGCGCACCCCATCGAGAATGCGCCACACGAGCGCAAAGAATCCCATCCGCGCCGACCTCTCAGCCATTCAACCTCACCCGAGGCCGCTCAGTCGCGCGCGCGCGGCAAGGGCCGCCGACGCGCCTCGTGAAACCTGTGCGGACCCTCTAAATCTTCTCGTCGATGCGCGCCGCCTTGCCGGACAGGTCACGCAGATAATAGAGCTTGGCGCGCCGCACCGCGCCGCGGCGCTTCACGCTGACCTCGCTGATCGACGGGCTGAAGGTCTGGAACACGCGCTCCACCCCTTCACCGTGCGAGATCTTGCGCACCGTGAACGAGGAGTTGAGGCCGCGATTCTTCTTGGCGATGACGACGCCCTCGTACGCCTGGACGCGCTCGCGGTCGCCTTCGACCACCTTGACTTGCACCACGACGGTGTCGCCCGGATTGAAATCGGGCAACTTGCGCGCCGCGCGCTCGCCATTCAATTCTTGGATGATCTTGTTCATATCGCTCACCTCTCGCTATCGTCGCTTCGTCCCGTGCCCACGGCACGCTCGATCCTGAATTCTTCCAACAAACCGCGCTCCTCGGCGCTCATGCCGCGGCGCTCGAGCAGATCCGCGCGGCGCAGCCAGGTGCGCCCGAGCGCCTGCTTGAGCCGCCAGCGGCCGATCGCGGCGTGGTCGCCCGACATCAGCACCTCCGGCACCGGCCGCCCCTCGATGATCGCGGGCCGGGTGTAATGCGGCCAGTCGATCAGGCCGTCGTTGAACGACTCCTGCACGGCCGACTCCGCGCACCCGAGCGTACCCGGAACCAGGCGCGCGATCGCATCGATCACCACCAGCGCCGGCAGCTCGCCCCCGGAGAGCACGTAGTCGCCGATCGACCAGGTCTCGTCGACCTCGCTCTCGACGAATCGCTCATCCACGCCCTCGTAGCGTCCCGCCACCAGCGCCAAGCCCGGCCACCCGACGGCCTCGCGAGCCAGGCTCTGCTCGAAGCGCCGGCCGTCGGCGCCCAGATACACGCGGCGGCTGCCCGCGGGCAGCGCCGCCATCGCGGAGCGCAGCGCGCTGCGCAGCGGCTCCACTTTCAACACCATGCCCGGTCCGCCGCCGTACGATCGGTCATCGACGGTCCGATGCACGTCGGCGGCCCAGTCGCGCGGATCGAAGCACTCGACCGAGACGCTGCCGCGCTCCAGTGCGCGGCCGCCCACGCCCTGCGTCAGCGCTTCGCGCACCATGACGGGAAACAACGTCACCACCGCGATGCGCATTACTCCAGCGCCTGCCAATCGACGACCACCCGGCGCGCCCCAAGATCGATCCGCCGGAGGTGCCTCGGCACCGCCGGGATCCACGTCTCGTTCGCGCCGCGCACCACCATCAAGGCATGCGCCGGCGTCTCGATGAAGTGCGCCACCGTCCCCAGGCTTTCGCCCTCGACGGTCACCACCTCGCATCCGATCAAGTCGGCGCGGTAAAAATCCGGCCCCGCCGCCTTGGGCAGCTCGCTCCGCAACACGCAGATCTCGGCCCCGCGCAACGCGAGCGCGCCATCCCGGTCGTGGACCCCTTGGAGCTTCGCGGTCAGCATGCCGCCGCTACGCCCGCAATCCTCCACTTGAAATGTCCGGAAGGCCGGCCCCCGCCCGATGCGCCAACATCGGTGCTCCAGCAGGCGCTCCGGAGGGTCAGTATCCGAACGTAGCTTGATCCATCCTTTGACGCCAAACGGCGCCCCCACCAACCCCAGTTGAATGAGCGCCGAGGAATCGTCGCCCATCGTTCCGTCCTTTAAGAGCGTGTCAGACGCCCTGTCATAGGCTTTCGGCCTCAGGCGGCCTGTTTGCGGTAGCTGGTCAGAAGGAATTTGACGCGGTCCGACAGGTGGGCACCCTTGGACAGCCAGTGCTCGATTCGAGCCACGTCCAAGCGCAGCTTGGTCTCCCCGCCGCGCGCGACGGGATTGAACAAGCCCACGCTCTCGAGGCTGGTCCCGCCTTGGCGCTTACGGCTGTCGGTCACCACCACGTGATAGAACGGGGTCTTCTTGCCGCCGCGCCGGGTCAAACGAATCGTCACCATCTTGGGTTCACCTTGCAGAGCTCAGCCGCTAATTGTAGCGACACGGAACCCCTCCGGGCAACCGGATCGGCCCCTTTTCGGGGCAAAACCCGGCTCCCGCCG
>DATAUO010000005.1:0-8890 GCA_036268215.1 Steroidobacteraceae bacterium | reverse complement strand
ACGGCGGCGCGCATGCCGGGCGTCGTGCTGATCCTGACTCACACCAACGCCCCGCGGCTCCCTGAAGGAGGCCGTGCGGGGGTCAATCCGCCGGCCGGCCGGGTGCTGTCGCTGCTGCAGAACGACGAGGTTCACTACAACGGCGAGCCGATCGCGCTGGTGGTGGCGGAGACCCTGGAGCAGGCCGTGGCTGCCGCAGCCGCGGTCAAGGCTCGCTACGAGGAGGCGCCTGCGCAGCTCGATTTTGCCGCCGGCCGACCGGGCGCGCATTCCCCCGGCAAGGTGAACGGGGAGAATGCGGACTCCCTGCGCGGAGCGCCGGGAGCGGCTTTCGATGCGCGCGTGCGGCAGACCTACACGACGCCCATGGAGCATCACAATCCCATGGAGCCGCACGCGACGCTCGCGCACTGGCAGGGCGACCGGCTGACCGTCTACGACGCGACGCAGTACATCAGCGGCGTGCACGGCACGCTGGCGAAGACGCTCGGCATCCCCAAGGAACGGATTCGGGTGATCTGTCCGTTCGTGGGCGGCGGATTCGGCTGCAAGGGCTCGACCTGGTCGCACGTCGCCCTCGCGGCCATGGCCTCGAGGCGCCTCAAGCGGCCGGTCAAGCTGGTCCTCGACCGATCGCAGATGTTCGGGCCGGTGGGCGGCCGGCCCCTCACCGTGCAGGAGCTCGAGCTCACCGCCCGGCGCGACGGGCGCATCGTCGGCACGCGGCACGATGTCCTGTCGCATACCTCGGTGATCGAGGACTTCACCGAGCCCGCCGCGCTTCAAACGCGGATCATGTACGACTCGCCCTATCTCGAGACACGCCATCGGCTGGTGCCGCTCAACGTCGGCACGCCGACATTTCAAAGAGCGCCGGGCCACGCCACCGGCACATTCGCCCTGGAATCGGCGCTCGACGAGCTGGCCTATCAGCTCGGGATGGATCCCATCGAGCTGCGCTTGCGCAACGAGCCCGCCATCGATCCCGAGAAGCGCCTTCCCTGGTCGTCGCGCTCGCTCAGGCAGTGTTTCGAGAGCGGTGCGGCCGCCTTCGGCTGGCCGAGCCGCGATCCGAGACCGCGAAGCAGGATCGAAGGCTCGACGGCGATCGGCCTCGGGGTTGCGAGCGCCACGTACCCGGCCAATCGCTCCGCCGCCAATGCGGCCGCGCGCATGACCACGGACGGCCGCGTCATCGTTCAGTCGGGCACGCAGGATCTCGGCACGGGCACCTATACCGTCATGACCCAGGTTGCCGCCGACACGCTCGGCTGTCCGGCAAAGCTCGTCAGGTTCGAGCTCGGCGACAGCGAGCTGCCCGAGGCGCCCGTGTCGGGCGGCTCGCAAAGTCTCGCGAGCGTGGCTCCGGCGGTGCAATCGGCGTGCGCGGCACTGCGCGACAAGCTCATCCAGCTGGCCGTCGCCGACCCGGCGTCGCCGGTACGCGGTGCGGCCGCATCGGACATCGTGATCGAAGACGGCCGGATCGGCCTGCGCGCCGGCGGTGCGCGCGAGCCGCTGGGTGCCGCGGTGGCGCGCGCGGGCTCCGACGTGGCCGCAACCGCGAAGGCCGAGCCCGGGGCGGAGAAGAAGCAGTACTCCATGCACTCCTTCGGCGCCGTGTTCGTCGAGGCACACGTCGACCTGGATCTCGGCGTGATCTCCGTGCCGCGCGTGGTCGGGCGCTACAGCGTCGGGCGCCTCATCAACTCCAAGACCGGCCGCAGCCAATTGATGGGCGGCGTGGTATGGGGTCTCGGCATGGCGTTGATGGAGGAATCCGTGCTCGATCTGCAGCGGGGGCGGATTCTCAATGCCAATCTGGCCGACTATCACGTCCCCACCAACGCCGACATCGGCGAGATCGACGTCGACGTGGTCGCCGAGAACGATCTTCACTTCAATCCGCTCGGCGCGCGGGGCATCGGCGAGATCGGCATCACCGGCGTCGCGGCGGCCCTCGCCAATGCCGTCTACCATGCGACCGGAGCTCGGGTGCGCGACCTGCCGATCAGGCTCGACAAGCTGCTCGAGACGTGACCATCGGGTCCGCAGGTCCCGGGCGCCCTGGATCGTCGTAGGCACAAAAAAGGCTCGGTTGAGGCCAACCGAGCCCTCGAGGTTGCCGGCCACCCGGCCGGCTCGCAGCGTTTCCCGGCGTTCGCGCGGCGTGGTTTCCCACTGCCGCGCAGACGCGCCGCTTTCGTTACCCCTCGCCTCGCGGCGTGAAGGAGAACTTCTGTCCCGCGATGTTCGCGCTGTACATGAGGCCGCCCTTGGCGATGGTGAATACCGCCATGCCCTTCTCGTACTGGCCCCTGGCGCGCGCGTCCTTCGGGCCGGCGCTGGCGCCCGCCTCCGCGCCGTCGGTGGCGATGCCGGCGTTCGCGCCCGCGGTCACCGCGACCGCGCTCGCTCCCGCCGCGAACTCGAAGCTGCCCGACTCGAATTCATCGAGCGCGCGCTTGTCCTCGAAGAAGATGATCTGGCTGTAGGCCTTGCCGCCCGCCTGGAAGCCGACGCTCACCTGGGCCATGCTCGTGTCCCCGACCAGCTTCCCGTGCACGTAGACGCGGCCCTTGCCGAACGCGCCGCCGACCCCGACCGCGCCCTCGCCGATCGTGGGAAACACGGCATATCCGTAGCTGTGGTTGAAGAACGCGGCGCTCTGGCCGGCGTTGCGGAAGAGGCTGACCGTGTCGGCGTACTTGCCCGTGTGAGCGGCGCCTGCCGTCGCAGCACCCAACAGCAACAATACCGGCGCCAGCAGCGCGGTAATTCGCGTTTTCCAATTCATGACAGTCCCTCGGCCTTGAATGATGCACCCATCATCGGGCCGTCCGCGGACGAATTTAAGGCGCGCGGGCCCTGAAGGCGTGTAGGCAGCCTCTTAGGGCGATGTGGGACTCTCCGCATCCGGCGTGCGGGTTTTGGCGGTCGAGCGGCGGCTCGCGATCGCGGTCTGGATGGCGACGGCGATCTCGAACTGCTCGCAGGGCTTGGCCAGGCGCTGCACCCCGGGCGGCAGCCGCTCGAGCGGCAGCTCGGCGTACCCGCTCGCCAGGATGATCGGCAGGCGCGGATAGCGCTCGTGGATCTCGCACGCGAGCTCCATGCCGGTCATGCACGGCATGGCGTGATCGGTGAACACGACGTCGACCCGCGCGCCGTCGGCGAGCCGCGCGAGCGCCTGTTGGGCGGACGATGCCTCGATGATGGTGTGACCCAGATCCTCGATCATGGCCGCGAGCCCGGTCATGACGAGCTGGTCGTCGTCGACGATGAGGACGGTGCAGGGCCCGATTTGCGGCGCCTGGGCCGGCTGCAGCTTGCCGCGGCGAGCCGCCGGCTTGTCGGCGATCGGCAACCACAGCTCGACGGCCGTTCCGACATTGAGCTCGCTGCGGATGCGCATCAGGCCTCCGGACTGCGCCGCCAATCCATGCACCATGGAGAGGCCGAGCCCGGTGCCCTTGCCGGGGCCCTTGGTGGTGAAAAAGGGCTCCGCGGCCTTGGCGACGGTCTCCGCGTCCATGCCGATGCCGTCATCGGCGATGGTGATGCAGACGAATCCCCGTGAGCTTTGATCGACCGTGCCCCCGTCGCCGGTGTGCGGCTCCTCGCTCGCGGCGATCGTCACGGTGCCGCCGCTCGGCATGGCATCGCGCGCGTTCAGGGTCATGTTGAGGAGCGCGAGCTCGAGCTGATTCGCGTCGACCAGCGCGGGCGCCAGGAGCTGCGGGAACTGCATGCGCAGCTGCGCGCCGTGCCCGAGCGCGCGCTCGAGGAGCTCCTTCATGCCGCGCACCAGCTGCGGCACGTCGACGGCCTCCGGCTTCAAGTCCTGGCGCCGCGAGAACGCCAGCAAGCGCTGCGTCAGCGCGGCGCCGCGCTGCGCGCCCTGCTGCGCGTTCTGCACCAGGCGGTGCAGCCGCGGGTCCGGCGGCAGCCGCTTCTCGAGCAGGCTCAAGCTGCCGAGCACCGCCATCAGCAGATTGTTGAAGTCGTGCGCCACGCCGCCGGTCAGACGCCCGACGGTGTCGAGCTTCTGAGCCTCGAAGAGCTGCCCCAACGCGGTCTCACGCTCGCGGGTGCGCTGCTCGATGGTGAGCTCGAGCTGCTCGTTGAAGCGCTGCAGCTCGGCGGTGCGATCCTTGACGCGCTGCTCGAGCTCGGCGTTCAGCGCCTCGAGCTGGCGGGTCTTGCGATACAGGTCGACGAACACCTTGACCTTGGCGCGCAGCAGCTCGGGCACCACCGGCACCGGCACGTAGTCGACCGCGCCGAGCTCGTAGCCGCGCAGCTGGTCGGGATGGGCCATCATCACCGCCGAGACGAAGATGATCGCGGTCGACTGGAAGCGCGGGTGCTCGCGGATCATGCTCGCGAGCTCGAAGCCGTCGAGATCCGGCATGCAGACGTCGATGAGGATCAGCGCGATCTCGTGCTTGAGCAGGAAGTCGAACGCCTGCCGCGCGGAAGAGGCCTTCAACAGGCGCTCGCCGATCTCGGCCAGAATGGCTTCGTGACTCAACAGCTTGGCGTGCTGGTCGTCGACCAGCAGGATGTTCACCTTGTCGTCATCGTTCACGCGCTCACCGGTGCAGCCACATCCGCAGCGCCGACAGGAGCTGCTCGATGTTGACGGGCTTGGCAATGTAGTCCGAGGCGCCCGCCTCGAGGCATTTCTCACGGTCGCCCTTCATGGCCTTCGCGGTCAGCGCGAGGATCGGCAGCCGCCGGAACTCGGTGTGCTCGCGGATCGCCTGGATCGTGGCGTAGCCGTCCATGCCGGGCATCATGATGTCCATCAGCACGATGGCGACGTCCGATCGGGAGCCGAGCACGGCGAGCGCCTCGCTGCCGGTGGTTGCCGTCAGCACCTCCATCCCGCGGCGCTCGAGGACGCTGGACAGCGCGAATATGTTGCGGGTGTCGTCGTCGACCAGGAGCACGGTGCGCCGGCGCAGATCCTCGTCCGAGCTGTGCAGCCGCTCCAGCATGCGCTGCTTCGCGGGCGGCAGGTCCGCCACCACGCGGTGCAGGAACAGCGCCGTCTCGTCCAGCAGCCGCTCGGGCGATTCGACGCCCTTGACGACCACGCTGCGCGCCATGGTGTGCAGCCGCGCGTCCTCCTCGGCCGACAGCTCACGCCCGGTGAACACGACCACGGGCACGTCGGCGAGCGCCTCATCGTCGCGAATCCGCTCCAGCACCTCGAATCCGGACATGTCCGGCAATCGCAGATCGAGCACGACGCAATCGACCGGCTGGTCGCGCAACGCCGCGAGCGCGACCTCGCCGGTCTCCGCGGATGCGATCTCCACATCCGAATGACTCAGGAGCTCGGCGACGCTGCTGCGCTCCGCCGCATCGTCCTCGACCAGCAGCAGGCGCTTGCGGCGCGGTGCGGCGTAGTCCTTGATGCGGGCGAAGGCGCCTTCGAGCCCTTGCGGGCTCGCCGGCTTCTGGACGAACGCGAACGCGCCGCGCGAGAGCCCGTGCTGGCGGTCCTCATCCAGCGTGACGATCTGCACCGGGATGTGCCGCGTGGCCGGGTCTTGCTTCAACTGGCTGAGGACCGTCCAGCCGAGCATGTCGGGCAGGAAGATGTCGAGCGAGATGGCGGTCGGCACGTGCGTGCGGGCGAGCGCGAGGGCCTCGGCGCCGCGGTGGCAGACCAGCACCTTGAATCCCTGCTCCTTCGCGGCCGTGACCATGACGCGCGCGAAATGCGGGTCGTCCTCGACGATCAGCGCGACGTTGTCGCCCGGCTCGAGAGAGGCCCGATCGTCCGGAATCTGCTCGACCTGGCGGTCCGGCGGGCGCTGCGCGAACCTCGCCGCGCCGTCCGCGACGGGCGGGGGCACGGCTTTCGCCGATGCGCTGCCGAGGTAGGTCTGCGGCAGGAACAGGATGAAGGTGCTGCCCTTGCCCGGGGAGCTGCGGAGCTGGATCTCGCCGCCGAGGAGCTGTGCGAGCTCGCGGCTGATCGCCAATCCCAGGCCGGTGCCGCCGTACTTGCGGCTGGTGCCCGCGTCGGCCTGCTGGAACGCCTCGAAGATGATGCGCTGCTTCTCCGGCGGGATGCCGATGCCGGTGTCCGTGACCTCGAATGCCACGACGCTCGGCGCGTGCCGCAAGGTCGGATGATCCTCGTTCCAGCCGGAGGCGGCCGGCGACACCTTGAGGGACACCCATCCCTCGGCGGTGAACTTGAAGGCGTTGGACAGGAGGTTCTTCAAGACCTGCTGCAGGCGCTTCGAGTCCGTGATGATGCTGCGCCCGAGATCCGGCGAGATCGCGACGTCGAACTGCACGCGCTTGTTCTCCGCCTCGTGGCGGAACGGACGGGCGATGGTCTCGAGCAGGTTGCTGAAATACACCTCCTCGGCGTCGACCGAGACCGTGCCCGACTCGATCTTGGAGAGATCGAGGATGTCGCTGATCAGGTTCAACAGGTCGGTGCCCGCGCCATGGATGGTGCGCGCGAACTCCACCTGCTTGTTGCTCAGGTTCCCGTCCGGATTCTCGGTGAGCTGCTGCCCCAGGATCAGGATGCTGTTGAGCGGCGTGCGCAGCTCGTGCGACATGTTGGCCAGGAATTCCGACTTGTACTTGGAGGTGAGCGCGAGCTCGGTCGCCTTCTCCTCGACGGCGCGCCGCGCCTGCTCGATTTCCTGGTTCTTGGCCTCCACCTCGACGTTGCGATCCGCGAGCTGCTGCGCTTTCTGCTCGAGCTGCTCGTTGGTCTGCTGCAGCTCGCGCTGCTGGGTCTGCAGCTCGGTGGCGAGCTGTTGCGACTGCTTGAGCAGGTCCTCGGTTTGCATGGTCGCGGCGATCGAGTTGAGCACGATGCCGATCGACATGGTCAGCTGATCCAGGAACGAGAGCTGCAGCGCCGTGAAGGTGCCGAGCGAGGCGAGCTCGATCACCGCCTTGACGCGGCCCTCGAACAGCACGGGCAGCACGATCACGTTGCGCGGCGGGGCCCTGAACAGGCCGGAGCGGATCGGCACCACGGTGCTGGGAATGTCGGTGATCAGGGTCTTCCTGGCATCGAGCGCGCATTCCCCGATCAGGCCTTCGCCGAGCGCGAGCCGGTCGGGATGGCCCGCCGTCGCATCGTCGGCATAGGAGGCGAGCAGCCGCAGTCCCTGATCGGCACCCTCTCCCTCCACCTGATACATCACGCCGTGCTGCGCGCCGACCAGGGGCGCGAGCTCGGACAGCATCATGCGGCCGACCGTGGTCAGGTCGCGCTGCCCCTGCAGCATGTTGGTGAAGCGCGCGAGATTGGTCTTGAGCCAGTCCTGCTCGGTGTTGCGGTCGGTGGTCAGCCGCAGATTGCCGATCATGGTGTTGATGTTGTCCTTGAGCTCCGCCACCTCGCCGCGTGCCTCCACCTGCACGGAGCGCGTCAGGTCGCCCTGGGTCACGGCGGTCGCCACCTCCGCGATCGCGCGCACCTGGGTGGTCAGATTGGCCGCCAGCAGGTTGACGTTGCCGGTCAGGTCCTTCCAGGTGCCGGCGGCGCCGGGCACGTTCGCCTGGCCGCCGAGACGTCCTTCCACGCCGACCTCGCGCGCCACCGTGGTCACCTGCTCGGCGAACGTGGCGAGCGTGTCGGTCATGTTGTTGATGGTCTCGGCGAGCGCCGCCACCTCGCCCTTCGAGGCGACGGTGAGGTTCTGCTTGAGGTCGCCGTCGGCCACCGCCGTGACCACCTTGACGATGCCGCGCACCTGCTCGGTGAGATTCGCCGCCATGACGTTGACGGTGTCGGTGAGATCCTTCCAGGTGCCCGCGACCCCCGGCACCTGGGCCTGTCCGCCGAGGCGTCCTTCGGTGCCCACCTCGCGCGCCACCCGCGTGACCTCGCCGGCGAAGCCGTTGAGCTGATCCACCATGGTGTTGATGGTGTTCTTGAGCTCGAGGATCTCGCCCTTCACGTCCACCGTGATCTTGCGCGACAGGTCGCCGCGGGCCACCGCGGTCGTGACCTCGGCGATGTTGCGCACCTGGGTGGTGAGGTTCGCCGCCAGCAGGTTGACGTTGTCGGTGAGATCCTTCCAGGTGCCGGCGACGCCCGGCACCACGGCCTGTCCGCCGAGCCGGCCGTCGGTGCCGACCTCGCGCGCCACGCGCGTCACCTCGCCCGCGAACGAGCGCAGCTGGTCGACCATGGTGTTCAAGGTCTCCTTGAGCAGCAGGATCTCGCCGCGCACGTCCACCGTGATCTTGCGCGACAGGTCGCCGGTCGCGATCGCGGTCGCGACCTCGGCGATGTTGCGCACCTGGCCGGTGAGGTTGCCGGCCATGGAGTTGACGTTGTCGGTCAGGTCCTTCCAGGTGCCCGCGACGCCCGGCACCTGCGCCTGGCCGCCGAGCTTGCCCTCGGTGCCCACCTCGCGCGCGACGCGCGTGACCTCTCCCGCGAAGCCGTTGAGCTGGTCCACCATGGTGTTGATGGTGTTCTTGAGCTCGAGGATCTCGCCCTTCACGTCCACCGTGATCTTGCGCGACAGGTCGCCGCGGGCCACCGCGGTCGTGACCTCGGCGATGTTGCGCACCTGCCCGGTGAGGTTGCCGGCCATGGAGTTGACCGAGTCGGTGAGGTCCTTCCAGGTGCCCGCGACGCCCGGCACGTTCGCCTGGCCGCCGAGCTTGCCCTCGGTGCCGACCTCGCGCGCCACTCGCGTGACCTCGGATGCGAAGCGGTTCAGCTGGTCGACCATGGTGTTCAAGGTTTCCTTGAGCAGGAGGATCTCGCCGCGCACGTCCACCGTGATCTTGCGCGACAGGTCGCCGGTCGCGATCGCGGTCGCGACCTCGGCGATGTTGCGCACCTGGCCGGTGAGGTTGCCGGCCATGGAGTTGACGTTGTCGG
>DATAUO010000004.1:0-22825 GCA_036268215.1 Steroidobacteraceae bacterium | reverse complement strand
GTGCGCTCGGATGTCGCCATGACGGGCGAGATCACGCTGCGGGGCGAAGTGCTGCCGATCGGCGGGTTGAAGGAAAAGCTGCTGGCGGCGCATCGCGGCGGCATTACCACCGTGCTCATCCCGGACGAGAACACCAAGGATCTCGCCGAGATCGCCGACAACATCAAGGAAAAGCTCGACATCCGGCCGGTGAAGTGGATCGACGAGGTGCTGCAGGTGGCTCTCACCCACATGCCGGCGCCGCTACCGGCTCCCGAAGCGAAGCCGACGGAAACGTCGATGCCGGTGGCGATGCCGGCGGAGAAGCCGCGCCGCAAAGCGGCCCGGAGCAAGACCCAGCCCCGTGCGCATTGAATAGGCGCTTGCGCGCCAACTCGTATGGGGTCGACGCGACCCCGGCCCAGAGTGCTAAGAGGTTCTTCTCCAAATGCTCGCGCAGCGAGCACCTAAAGGTCGGGGTCGCTTCGACCCCGTAAGAGGTGGCGCGCAGCGCCTAACCTGTGTAACATTCGGCGCCTCTTACCGGAGGGGTGCTTAGCTCAGCTGGTAGAGCATCGCCTTTACACGGCGAGGGTCGGGGGTTCGATCCCCTCAGCACCCACCACCAGCGGAGTGGTAGTTCAGCTGGTTAGAATACCGGCCTGTCACGCCGGGGGTCGCGGGTTCGAGTCCCGTCCACTCCGCCATTTTCCCCGGAAGGCCCGCCGCAACACATGGGGTGCGGACGCGCCTTCGGGGCTGGATCAGGTGGGTCATGCTGCAATCGATACACGATAAGTTGAAAGGCTGGCTGGCCGGTGTCGTGCTGGGCGCGATCGGTCTGGTGTTCGTCTTCTGGGGCATCAACTGGACGCTGTCCGCGCCGAACTACGCCGCCAAGGTCAACGGCGTCGAGATCTCGGCGAACCAGGTGCGCGAGGCGTACCAGCGGGAGCTCGCGCAGGTCGAGCGCCAGACGAACGGCAATCTCGGCGATGGCGAGCGGGCGATGATCAAGAACCGCGTTCTCGATCAATACGTCAACAGTGAGGCATTGGTGACCCGCGCCGAGTCGCTCGGCTATCGCGTGAGCGACGAGGAGATCCGGCAGGCGGAATGCCGGGTCCCGGCGTTCCAGGTGGACGGCAAGTGCGACTTCGCGCACGCGGTGGCGCTGATCCGCGCGCAGGGCCGCTCTCCGGCCGAAATCGATGCAATGTTCGCGAGCGACGTGAAGCGCGAGCAGCTCGATCGGGCACTGAATGCAACCAGCTTCGCGACGCCGGGAGAGGTCAAGCAATTGCTGGCGCTCACGCTGCAGCAGCGCGAGGTCGCCTGGATGACCGTCTCCGCCGACAAGTACGCGGCGCAAGCCAACCCGGACGACGCGGCCATCAAGGCGTACTACGATGCGCACAAGAGCGCTTACATGACGCCGGAGACCGTGGATGTGCGCTACGTCGAGCTGAGCCTCGCGCAGTTGAGCCCGAAGGTCAAGGTCAACGACGCCGAGCTAAAGACCTATTACGAGGAGCAGAAGAGCAAGACGCCCGAGCGCTTCGTGCAGCCCGAGCAGCGCCGCCTGAGCCACATTTTGTTCGTGGTCAACGACCCGAAGGGTGACGCCGCCGCCAAGGGCAGTGCCGAGGCGGCCCTGAAGCGAGCGCAGGGAGGCGAGGATTTCGGGAAGCTCGCGAAGGATCTGTCGCAGGACGAGGCGTCCGCGAAACAGGGCGGCGATCTCGGTTGGCAGGAGCGCAAGGCGATGATTCCCGCGCTGGCCGACGCCGCGTACGCCATGAAACCCGGCGAGATTCGCGGGCCCATCAAGACGAAGTTCGGCTATCACATCGTCAAGCTGGACGACATCAAGCCGACGGCCGTGAAGAGCTTCGAGGAAGCCAGGGCGGAGCTCGAGGACGAGTATCGCCGTGATGCCGCGGAGCGCATGTTCAACGACGCGCAGGAGCAGCTCGCCGACGCGGCGCTGCAAAACAGCGGCGACATCGACGTGGTGGCCCGCAAGGCGGGTCTCGCCGTCGTGGATGTTCCCGGCTTCAGCCGCACCGACGGCGGAGGAGCGCTCGGCAAGGTCCCCGCGGTCATCGACGCCGCGTTCAGCTCCGACGTGCTCGAAGGGCATCTGAGCTCCATCGTCGAGATCGACAAGGGGCGCGGCGTCGTGCTGCGGGCGACCGACCACAAGTTGCCGCAGCAAAAGCCGCTGGACGAGGTACGCGCGCAGGTCGTCGCGTCCCTGAAGAAGCAACAGGGCGAGGAGCTCGCCGTCGAGGCGGCGCAGGGCGCCATCAAGAGACTCGAGGCCGGAGATGCGTGGGACGCGGTGGCGAAGAGCCTCGGGGTGACGCCGCAAGCGCCCAAGTTCGTATCTCGGGGCGAGCAGGATGTTCCGTTGCACGTGCGCACCACCGCGTTCGGGGCGCCGAAAGTTGCAGGCAAGACCACCTATTACTCCGCTTCGCTCGACAATGGCGACGCCGCCGTCGTCGCCTTCAGCGCGATCCGCGAGCAGCCGGGCGACGCCAAGCAGGAGCTGACCGACATGCGCATGCAGCTCGCCGCCCAGCTCGCATCCACCGAGGCCGAGAGCTATGCGGTCGGGGCCCGCGCCGATTCCAAGGTCATCCTAAATCCGCAGGCGCTCGAATAGACCCCTCGGCGGCAGCGGGCACCGTGATTCATGAGATCGACGGCCGGCCGCTGAAGCTCGGCTGCTGATGGCCGCGCTCTTGCACCATTTCTCGGACTGGTACCTCGCCACGTTGGCCGAGGGAGGCTACTGGCTGATCGCCGGATTGATGGCCCTGGAAAGCACGATCGTGCCGATTCCGAGCGAGGTCATCATCCCACCGGCGGCTTACCTCGCGCACACCCAGGGGCACCTCTCGCTGGCGGGAGTCGTGATTGCGGGGACGGCGGGATCGTGGCTCGGGGCGTCGCTCATGTATTGGGCGGCCCGCTTGCTCGGCTACCCCGTGATCGTGCGCTTCGGGCGCTACGTCGGCATCACGCCCGCAAAGCTCGAGTTGTCCGAGCGCTGGTGCGCACGCTACGGCGCCCCGGGTGTGTTCCTGTCGCGGCTGCTGCCGGTGATCCGGCACCTCATCGGGATTCCCACGGGACTCCTGCGCCTCGACTTCCGGCTCTACGCGGTCTCCACGCTCCTGGGCTCGCTTCTCTGGTGCACGGTTCTCGCGTGGCTCGGCCGGACCGTCGGCCAGCATCCCGAGCTCATCGCGGGCTCGCTGCACCGTTTCTTTTTGCTCGTCCTGGCGGTGGGGGCGGTGCTCGTAGGCCTGTACTACGCCTTCGTGCGGCGTGTCGTCCGCGCCTGAGCGGCCGGTCGCCTAGGTGGTGCGGCCCGAACCGGCGGGCAGAGGAACCGCCAGCGGATACTTCGCGAAAATCGCCGCCGTGCCCGCGCTGATCTTGGCTTCGGCCTGCGGTCCGGTCAGATCCGAGGCGGACTGGCTCACGGTGGCGTGCCAGATCGGCGTACGCGACTTCGCGTCGAAGATGTCCACCGCGATGCGAGTCTCGTCGCTCACGTAGGGATAGTCCCAGCCCCAGGCGCCGTAGAATCCGCCGCGGCGGCCCCACCCGAAGCCCCAGCCCGGGCCAAACCCGGCGTAGTAGTCATTGAAAACTTGCCGCGAACCCATGGCATAGCCTATGACGCAGTCGGCGCTGGCCCGATCGGCGCGCTGCAGGCCCTTGGCCGCGAGATTGGAGTCGATGGCCACCCGGAGCCGCTCCGCGTTCAACGGGTTGCCATACGCGGCCGGTTGCTCGGCGTTGGCCACGTGCTCCGGCGCGAAGGCGTAGGTATGACACATCGCGACCGACATGTTGGGATTCGCATCCGTCTTGACCGCAAGCGTGGTGCAAGCGGACAACCCCATAGCCACGGTGCCGGCGATCGCAGCGCTCAAGAGATTTTGATTTAACATAATGTCACCCATCCTACCCACCCAGAGCGATGCCCGCTCGAGAACCATTGTCCATCCAAGCCCCGGCAAACGCTGTCGGCCATTGACCGATTTGCCCCAAGGAGGGCAACGCGAATGCGTTGATTGGGTTGACATAGCGCCGGGATCAGGCGCCATCTCCGTCGGACGGGAAGCTCATGCCCACGGTGTGGTAGCCGCCGTCCACGTAGAGGACTTCGCCGCTGATACCGGCGGCGAGGTCCGAGCATAGGAAGGCCGCCGCGTTGCCCACGTCATCGAGGGTGACGTTGCGTCCGATGGGCGCGGTCGAGGCGACGTGCGCCAGCATCTTGCGAAATCCGGGTATCCCGGCCGCCGCCAGCGTCTTGATCGGCCCCGCCGAGATGGCGTTGACCCGGATGCCGCCCGCCCCGAGATCCGCGGCCAGGAAGCGCACGCTGGCCTCCAAGCTGGCCTTGGCGAGCCCCATGACGTTGTAGCCGGGGATGGAGCGCACTGCGCCCAGATAGGTCAGGGTGAGCACCGAGCCCGCCCGGCCCTTCATGAACGGCATGGAAGCGCGGGCGAGAGCGGTGAGGCTGTAGCTCGATACGTCGTGGGCCACCCTAAATGCATCGCGCGAGGTCGCCTCCGCGAAGGTGCCGGTAAGCGCCTCGCGCGGCGCGAACGCAACCGCATGCACCAGCACGTCGAAGGCGTCCCAGCGGGTCTTGAGGTGCGCGAAGCCACGGGCGATCTCATCGTCCGACGCCACATCCATGACGAAGGTGATGTCCGAGCCGAGGTCGTTGGCGAGCGGCACCACGCGGTCCGTCATCCGATCGATGTGCGAGAAGGCGAGCTCCGCGCCCTCGCGGCGCATGGCCTGCGCGATGCCCCAGGCGATCGAGCGGTCGGTGGCGAGTCCGACGATGAGCGCGCGCTTTCCACTCATGAAACCCATGCTTACCCCTGTTGGCCCTTGGCATCCACGTACATGACGATGCGCTGCCCGGCCTTTATTTGATGGTGTTGATTGATGCCGTTCCAGCTCTTCAGCTGTGAAACCGAGACCTGGAACTGCTGCGAGATGCTGTACACGGTATCGCCGCGATGCACGGTATAGACCACGCGGCGTCCGCTGCCGCCGCCTTCCTCGCGGAAGCGGCGCGAGCTCGCCTTGATCACCAGGCGCTGTCCCTTCACCAGCGCATCCGCAGCGTCGATATTGTTGAGACGCGCCAGGGTCGCGACCGCGATGCCGTGGTTGCGCGCGATGCTGGAAAGCGTCTCGCCGGCGCGCACGCGATACACGATCTGATGCTGCCGGCGTCCCCCGCCCGCGGGCTCGGGCCGATCCACCCGCGCCGCGGCCAGCAGCACCTTGTCCGGCAGCTCGGCGGTCTGCTCGGGAATCCGCAGCGTCTCGCCCACCGCCACCTTGCCGCCCTTGAGGTCGTTGATCTTCGCGATCACGGTCGAGGAGGTGCCGTATTGCCTGGCGATGGCGGCGAGGGTCTCGCGGCCCGCGACCTCGTGCTTGACGTAGCGTACGCGATCGTCGGCGCCGACGGTCTTGAGCGCGGCCTCGAAGCCGTCGGCATTGTCGATGGGCACCAGCATGCGGTGCGGACCGTCGGGGTCGGTCGCCCAACGGTTGTAGCCGGGGTTGAGGGCCACCAGCTCATCGTAGCTCGTGCCCGCGAGCTGCGCGGCGATCTTCAGGTCGATCTGCGAGCCGGTGCCGATCACGGCGAAGTACGGCTCGTTCGGGATCGAGGCGAACTCGAGCCCGTAGCGCTCCGGCTCGGACATGAGGCGCTTCATGGCGAGAAGCTTCGGGACGTACGCGCGCGTCTCCGACGGCAGCTTGAGGTGCCAGAAATCGGCGGGCGTGCCGTGCGCGCGGTTGTACTGGAGCTCGCGCTGTACCCGGATCTCGCCGACGTTGTACGCGGCGATCGCCAGCAGCCAGTCGCCGTCGAACTGGTCGTGCAGCGCCTGGAGGTAGTCGAGCGCGGCGCGCGTGGACTCGATCACGTCCCGGCGGCCGTCATACCACCAGTTTTGCCTGAGACCGTAGCGTTGACCGGTGTCGGGAATGAACTGCCACAAGCCGGAAGCGCGGCTCACGGAGTAGGCGAACGGCTCGTACGAGCTCTCGACCACCGGCAGCAGCGCGAACTCCAGCGGCATGCCGCGCGCCTCGACCTCGGTGACCACGTGATACATGTAGCGCTGCGCGCGCTGGAACGTGCGCTCGAGGTAGTCCGGATTGTGCTGGAACCACGCGAGCTGCTGGTCGATCGCCGGCTCCTGCACCTCGTTGAGCGCGAACCCGGCACGCATTCTGTCGAAGAGATCGTCGTAGTCCTCGCCGTTGTGATGCTGCCATTCGCTCGGCATGGTCAGCGAGGGCGTCGCACCCGCCGCGGTTTGGGCTTCGTCGGGCGGCGTGACGGACAGGTCCGCGCTCGGCGGCGGAGGCGCGACGATCCGCTCGGGCTTGGGCGGCTCGTGCGCGCAGGCGGCGAGCACCAGCGCAAGGGTGGCCGACGCCAGGCCGTTCTTCCAGTACCGTGGCATGGTCAGCGGAACCCGTCCTTCCATGCGCGCAGCTCCCCGAACACGTCGGCGATCGCCGAGAGCGGCCGGCCGGCGTGGCGCGCGGCCGCCGCCGCGACCGCGGGATCGTCGCAGCGCAGGAAGGGATTGACGCGATTCTCGAGACCGATGGTCGAGGGGAGCGTGGGCTCGTCGCGGGCGCGCAAGCGCTCGACCGCGCCGGCGTAGTCGGCCGCGGCAGAGTTCTCAGGGTCGACGGTCATGGCGAATCTCAGGTTGGCGGCGGTGTACTCGTGACCGCAATAGACCCGGGTATCGGGGGGCAAGCCGCGCAGGCGGCTCAACGAGGCGCTCATCTGCGGAGGTGTGCCCTCGAACATTCGCCCGCAGCCGGCGCTGAACAACGTGTCGCCGCAGAACAATGCGCCATGCCCCCAAAAAGCGATGTGGCTTACCGTATGCCCCGGTACGTGCAAAATCTCGAATGAAAGTCCCAGGTCCGCGAGATCACACCGCTCGCCTTCCCCGAGCGGCCGCAGCGGAACGCCGATTCGAGTGTCCTTCGGGCCATACACCGGGACCTTGGCGCGGCGCAAAAGTTGCGTGACCCCGCCGATATGATCGGGATGATGGTGAGTCAGTAGAATGGCGGCTAAGCTTGCGCCGCTGCGATCGAGCTCGGCGATGACCGGCTCGGCGTCCCCGGGATCGACCACGGCGACGTGCCCGGGGGCATCCGGCGGGTCGATGACCCAGATGTAGTTGTCCGAGAAGGCTCGAACCGGTCGCACGCGGAGGGGGGTTGAAATTGACATTTTGCGATGAATTTAACCTGTAACATCCGAACTTCGCTACTGTTTTCATGAAGGAGCCCTGGTTGCATCCCACGCGCGACGCTCCGGCCGCGAACTGGTTCGAGGGGCCGCTCGGAGCGCGTGTCCTGCGAGAGGAGCGCGCCCTCGCGCCGCTCGTGCTCGACGATGTGTTCGGATTCGAGCTCCTTCAGGTCGGAGCGTGGGGCCCGGCCCGGCATCTGCTCGACGGCGCGCGCACTCAACACACGACCCTGGTGTCGCCCGAGATGGGCACGGGAGTCACCCTGTGCGCGCCCCTCGACTCGCTGCCGCTGCGCTCCGATTCCATCGATGCGATCTGCCTGCCCCACACGCTGGAGCTGGTTGAGGATCCGTACGCGGTGCTGCGCGAGGCCGAGCGGGTCCTCTGCGCCGAGGGCTGCCTCATGATCTGCGGATTCAATCCCTGGAGCGGTTGGGGCGCGCGCCACTCGTTCGCGCGCTACTTCAAGCGCCCCGCATTCCCGCCCGGCACGCGGCGCCTGCTGTCCGAGCGCCGCTTGCGCGACTGGGTGGCGGTCCTAGGATTCGATGTCGACAGCGTGCACGGATACCTCGGCCTGGTTCCCTCCAAGGGCCGTCCCCATCGTGCGTTGCGCGACCCGCGCGCCGCCTGGTTGGGGGGCGCCTACCTCCTCAAGGCGCGCAAGCGTGTGAAGTCCATGACGCTGGTGCGCCCGCGCCGCCGGGCGCGACAACGCGTGATGGTCGGAGCCGCGGAGCCCACCTCCAAAGTCCGTCCATGATCGACATCGCATGATCCCCGTCGAGGTCTATACCGACGGCGCCTGCCGGGGCAATCCGGGCCCCGGGGGCTGGGGCGCCTTGCTGGTCGCGGCCGGGCAGCGCAGGGAGCTGTCGGGAGCCGAAGCCGCGACCACCAACAACCGCATGGAGTTGATGGCGGTGATCGCCGCGCTCGGCGCCCTCAAGCGGCGTTGCGCGGTCAAGCTCTATACCGACTCGAAGTACGTGCTGCTCGGGGCGACCGAATGGCTTGCCGGGTGGAAAGCCCGCGGCTGGCGCACGGCATCGCGCGAGCCGGTCAAGAACCAGGACCTCTGGGAGCGCCTCGATGCCGAAATCGAGCGGCAGGACATCGAGTGGCACTGGGTCAAGGGCCATTCGGGCCACGAGGGCAACGAGCACGTGGACCGGCTCGCGAACGAGGCGATCGATCGCATGCTTGCCGGAACGGGCGGCGGCCGCCCCGAGATCCGCGGCGCCGGCGGTTCCTGACCATGCGGCAGATAGTCCTGGATACCGAGACCACCGGCCTCGAGGTGGAGCGGCAGCATCGGATCATCGAGATCGGATGCGTCGAGATATTCAACCGGCGGGTCACCGGCCGAACCTTTCATCGGTACCTGAATCCCGAGCGCGACATCGAGGAGGGCGCCGAGGCGGTACACGGCCTGAGCCGCGAGCGCCTGTCGAAGGAGCCGACCTTCGCCGAGGTGCAGGCGGAGCTCCTCGACTTCATCCGCGACTCGGAGCTCATCATCCACAACGCGCCGTTCGACGTCGCGTTCCTGAACTTCGAGCTGTCGCGCCTCGACCGCCCGGACCGCATTGCCGACCTCTGCCGCGTGCTCGACACGTTGGCCCTGGCGCGCCAGATGCATCCGGGCCAGCGCAACAACCTCGATGCGCTCTGCAAGCGTTACTCGGTCGACAACTCGCACCGCGATTTCCACGGCGCGCTGCTCGATGCGCGCATCCTGGCGGAAGTGTATCTCTCCATGACCGGAGGGCAGGCTACGCTGGTGCTGAGCGCGGACTCCGACGGCGCGCATGCCCGCGCCCGGAGCTCGCGCCGCGTGCCGGGCGCCCGCCGGATCCCCGTGATCGTCGCCGACGGAGACGAGCTGTCCGCGCACGAGCAGGTGCTGCTGCTGCTGGACAAGGCCTCGGGCGGCGCGACGGTGTGGCGCCGGTGCTCATGAAGCGACGGATGGCGCCGGCGCTCGTGAAGCGCCGATGCGGGTGGCGCCGGCGCTCGTGAAGCGCACCGGCGGGTGGTATCGTTTGCGCTGACGCCGCGGCGTCGATCTGCGCCGGGTTCTCGGCGCATCTGCCGCGGATTTCCGGGTCACCTTTCATCGAGACGGACATGACACAGCTCAATTCTTCGTTGCCCGCCTGGCGCGCCGTTGCCGCGCATGCCGAACAGCTCGCGAGCGTGCATTTGCGCGAGCTCACCGCGGGGGACCCCGGCCGATGGGGCCGCTTCCACGTCGAGCACGAGGATTGGCTGCTCGACATCTCGCGCCAGCGTATCGATTCGCGCACGCTGCCGCTGCTCATCGACCTGGCGCACGCGGTGAAGCTGCCGGAACGGCGCGCGGCCATGTTCCGCGGCGACGCCATCAACACCACCGAGCAGCGCGCGGTTCTACACACGGCGCTGCGCTCGGCGTTCGCAGGCCCTCCGGAGGTCCAGGCGGAAGTCCGCGAATCGCGTCGGCGCCTCGAGGAATTCTCCTCGGCCGTTCGCTCGGGCGCAAAGCTCGGGGTCACGGGCAAGCGCTTTCGGCACGTCGTCAACATCGGCATCGGCGGATCGGATCTCGGGCCGCTGCTGGTGTGCGATGCGCTCAGGGCCGAGTGGAGCGGCGGCATCACCCCCCACTTCGTGTCCAACGTCGACCGCACGCAGCTCGAGGATCTGGTCCGCAGCATCGACCCGGCCGAGACATTGATCATCATCTGCTCGAAGACATTCACCACGCTCGAGACCCAGGCCAACGCCAATGCCGCGCGGCGCTGGGTGGTCGGCGCGCTCGGCGACAAGTCCCCAGCGAGCCATTTCATCGCCGTATCGACCAACGCGCCGGCGATGGACGCGTTCGGCATCGCGCCCGAGCACCGTTTCACCATGTGGGACTGGGTCGGCGGCCGCTATTCGGTGTGGTCGGCGATCGGGCTGATCGCCGAGCTGACCATCGGCAGCGACGGGTTCAGGGAGTTCCTGGCCGGCGCCAGCGCCGTCGACCGGCACTTCCTCGATGCGCCTCTCGAGCGCAACCTGCCCGCGATCATGGGATTGCTCGGCGCGTGGAACCGCACGTTCCTGAAGCTGCCGACGCTCGCCGTGCTGCCCTATGACGAGCGGCTCGCGCGTCTGCCCGCCTACCTGCAGCAGCTCGAGATGGAGAGCAACGGCAAGACGGTCGCGCTGGGCGGCGAGCGGGTCGACTTCGCGACCGCGCCCATCGTATGGGGAGAGCCGGGCTCGAACGCACAGCACTCGTTCTTCCAGATGCTGCATCAGGGCACGCTCACGCAGGCGCTCGATTTCATCGCTCCGCTCACGGGCTCGTGGGGCGGGACCGAGGGACAGGACCTCGCGCTGCAGAATTGCTTCGCCCAGTCGCAGGCTTTCGCCTTCGGCCATACTCGCGAGGAGGTCGAGACCGAGATGCGCAAGTCCGGCGCGTCCGCTGCGGACATCGCTCGCATCGGCCCGCATCGCATATACGACGGCAACCGCCCGAGCTCGCTGCTCATGTATCCGCGCACGAGCGCGCGTACGCTCGGAGGCCTGCTGGCCCTGTACGAGCACAGCGTGTTCGTGCAAGGGACCATCTGGGGCGTGAACTCCTTCGATCAATTCGGCGTCGAGCTCGGCAAGAAGCTCGCCACCGGCATCGACTTGTCCGGCGCCAAGCCGCCGAGCGGACCCGGCGCCGACGGGCTGTCGGAGCTCATCCGCTACGTGTCGGCGCATCGCCGCGCGCCGATGCGATAGACTATGCGGATCGAAGGCTGCGAGAAGGCTTAGTGGCAAAGGCTCGACGGGGAATCATACTGGCCGGCGGCGCCGGCACGCGCTTGCATCCGATCACCACCTCGCTCAGCAAGCAGCTGCTGCCGGTGTACGACAAGCCGATGATCTACTATCCGCTGGCCGCGCTCATGTCGGCGGGGATCCGTGAGTTCCTGATCATCACGACGCCGCGTGACCAGACCGCTTTCAGGGACCTGCTCGGATCCGGCGCTCAATGGGGGCTCACGTTCGAGTACGTGGTGCAGCCCGCGCCGAACGGCATAGCGCAGGCGCTCGTCCTCGCCGAGGACTTCCTCGCCGGCGCGCCGTCCGCGCTCATTCTCGGCGACAACATCTTCTATGGCGCCAACCTCACCGCGCTGCTCCAGGCGGCCGCGCAGCGCGAGTCGGGTGCGACCGTATTCGGATATTACGTGCAGGATCCGGAGCGCTACGGCGTGGTGCAGTTCGACGGCCAGGGCCGGGTGACCGATCTCTTGGAGAAGCCGTCCGCGCCGCCGTCGAACTATGCCGTGACCGGCATCTACTTCTACGATTCGCGTGCTCCGGCCTTTGCCAGGGCGCTCGCTCCGTCCCCGCGCGGCGAGCTGGAGATCACCGATCTCAACCGTGCGTACCTCAAGCTCGGAGAGCTGCGGGTCGAGAAGCTCGGCCGCGGCACGGCGTGGCTGGATACCGGCACGCACAACTCCCTGCTCGACGCCGGCGTTTTCGTGCGCATCATCGAGGAGCGCCAGGGCCTCAAGGTCGCGTGCGTCGAGGAGATCGCCTGGCGCTCGGGGTTCATCACCGCCGAGCAACTGGCCCGCCTCGCGAAGCCCCTGGCAAAGAGCGGCTACGGCGAGTATCTGATGCGCATCATTCATGAGCACTCCTGAGGAGCGCGCGGCGCCGGGTCGGCCGGGGGCGGCGGCGTGAGATTCCTCGAGACGCCGATCGTCGGCGTGAGGGTCATCGAGCCTCAGGTGTTCGGCGACCCGCGCGGGTTCTTCGTCGAGACCTGGCAGGAGCGCAAGTTCGCCGATGCCGGCATCGCCGCGACCTTCGTGCAGGACAATCACAGCCGCTCGACGCGCTGGACGCTGCGCGGATTGCACCTGCAGGTCGCGCAGACGCAGGGGAAGCTGGTGCGCGTGGCGGCAGGCAGCGTGTTCGACGTCGTGGTCGACCTGCGGCGTTCGAGCCCGAGCTTCGGGCGCTGGTGGAGCGTCGAGCTGTCCGCCGACAATCATCGAATCCTGTGGGTGCCTCCGGGCCTCGCCCACGGCATCCTGGTGACCTCGGATTCCGCCGACTTTCTCTACAAGGTAACCGACTTCTACGCGCCGGAGCACGAGCGCACCCTGGCGTGGAACGATGCGGCCCTGGCGATTCCATGGCCCCTGCCTCCCGGCGTCGAGCCCAAGCTCTCCGCCAAGGACAAGGTCGGCGCGAGCTTCGATGCGATCGAGAAGTTTCCGTGAGGGTTTTGGTGCTCGGCGGCCGCGGCCAGATTGCGAGCGCCGTTGCGAGGGGTGCGCCCGCCGGTCACGAGGTCGTCTCGAAAAGCCGCGCCGAGCTCGATATCGCGGATGACGGAGCGGTCGGGCGGCTGCTGCGCGAGTGCCGCGCCGCCTGGATCGTGAACGGCGCGGCCTACACGCAGGTGGACCTCGCGGAGGATCAGCCGGCCGAAGCGATGGCGGTGAACGAGGCGGCGGTGGGGGTCCTTGCCGGCGCGGCGGCCTCCGCGGGCTGCCGGCTCCTGCACCTGTCCACGGACTTCGTGTTCGACGGCAAGTCCCCGCGAGCCTACCTGCCGGGCGATCAGCCCAATCCCTTGAGCGTGTATGGGGCGAGCAAGCTCGGCGGGGAGCGGCACGTGCTTGCCGCCGGCGGCGGCATCGTGCTCAGGACCTCCTGGGTGTACGCTTGCGGCGGCCGCAACTTCGTCCTGACCATGTTGAAGCTGATGCGCGAGCGCGAGCGGATCAACGTCGTGTGCGACCAGATCGGGGCGCCGACCTGGGCGCGGGGGATCGCGGCCGCCATCTGGTCGCTGATCTTGGCCGACGCGCCGCCCGGCATCCACCACTGGACGGACCTCGGGGTGGCGAGTTGGTATGATTTCGCGGTTGCGATACAAGACGAGGCTCTGGCGCGGGGATTGCTGACGCGCGCCATTCCCGTGATACCGATCCCGACGAGCGCGTATCCGACCAAGGCTCGGCGACCGCCATTCAGCGTGCTCGACACCGCGGGTACCCGCGCGCTCGTGGACGCGCCGGCACGGCACTGGCGCCACAGCTTGAGGATGATGCTGGATGAGATTCGAGCCCAATAACCTCTTGATCACCGGCGGCGCCGGCTTCATCGGCGCCAATTTCGTCAGGCACTGGCTGAAGCGTCCGGGGCGCGGCCGCGTCGTGGTCCTCGATGCCCTGACCTATGCGGGCAACATCCAGAGCCTCGAGGGCCTCGAGCACGACTCGCGCTACCTGTTCGTGAAGGGCGATATCTGCGACGAGACCCTGGTCGGCGGGCTGCTGGAGCAGCACCGGATCGATACCGTGGTGCATTTCGCCGCCGAATCGCACGTCGACCGCTCCATCCTCGGCCCCGACGATTTCATCCGCACCAACGTGGTGGGAACCCACGCGCTCCTGAAAGCGGCCAAGTCGCTCTGGATCGACGCCAAGGCGGTTCCCGCCCATCGCTTTCATCACGTGTCGACCGACGAGGTGTACGGCTCGCTCGGGCCCAAGGATCCGCCGTTCGAGGAGACCACGGCGTACTCGCCGAACTCGCCGTACTCGGCCAGCAAGGCCTCGTCCGACCATCTGGTGCGCGCCTATCACGAGACTTACGGGCTCGACACCACGGTCACCAACTGCTCCAACAATTACGGTCCCTACCAGTTTCCCGAGAAGCTCATTCCGCTCACCGTCGTCAACATCCTGCTCGGCCGGCCGTTGCCGGTGTACGGCGACGGCCTGCAGGTGCGCGACTGGCTGCACGTCGAGGATCACTGCGCGGCGATTGCGCTCGCACTGACGCGCGGCAACGCCGGCGAGGTGTACAACGTCGGCGGCAACAGCGAGACGGCCAACATCGACATCGTGAAGAGGCTCTGTGCCATGGTCGACGCCGAATTCTCGCGGCGGCGCGAGCTCCCGGGGCATTTCCCCGATTCGCCCGCGGTCCGGGGCGGCCGCTCGCTCGACCTCATCACCCACGTCCGCGACCGCCCGGGACACGACCGCCGCTATGCCATCAACTATTCGAAAGCGCGCGCCGAACTGGGCTATTCTCCCGCCCACGATCTCGAAGGCGGCCTCGAGGCAACCCTGTCGTGGTACCTGGGCAACACAGGGTGGTGGCAGGCGCTGCTTGGGCGTGATTACGCCGAGTGGCTGGACAAGAACTATCGGCGTTAGGCGCTCGGCCGGCGCTATGATCATGGGTCGCCCTCAAGGTATGGTATCGAAAGCATGCGGTTCAGACGTTTAGGTGCACTCGTCATTGCGCTGTCGCTGGGTTTGGCGGGATTGTCGTCGAGCCAGAACTCCGACACGCTGCAAGCCCTCAAGAGCACGATCTCGGGGGACCAGTCGGGCGGCAATTCGCTGTTGCAGGATGTTCTCGGCAAGGGCGATATGGGCGGCAAGCGCAGCGATCCCAAGCTCGACACGCCGGAAACCATTCGCCGCAAGGGCCAGGAGAAGCTGAATCAGCCGGGGAACGAGAAGACCCGCGACGGCCGATTTCTGCGCCAGGCCGATGAGGATCCCGAGCTGCGTGCTTCCGACAGCGTGCTGATCGAGCTGATCACCCTCGATGAGCTCTGCGCCAACTATTACAGGGAGCTCGCGGATCAAAACAGCAACGACCCCAACGGCGCCAATGGCCACGCGCTCACCCCGAACGGCTTGCCGCTGACGGGCGTGCCCGACCTGAACGGGGTCGGGGTCAACGCCAATACCGCCCAGCTCGGGGTCCCGAACGGCACCTTGCGGAGCGCCACCCTGCCGGACCCGCGTTTCGCCAATACCCGCTGCCGGCAGCCGCCCGAGGTCCCGAAGACGGATCTCGAGAAGGAGCGGACCGAGAAGTTCCTCGCGCGCATCATGGAAGGCAATCCCTACCGGCTGACCTCGCAGGGCGTGCTCGAGCTGCCCGGCTTGCCCGCCATCCCGCTGGCCGGTCTGACGGCCGCGGAGGCCAGCAAGAGGCTCGGTGCCGATCCCGACCTTCAGGATTTTGCCGTACGGTTGTCGCTGCTGCGGCTGGTGCCCACCGGCAAGGAAGCGTTGAAGCCGTTCGGGTACGACCTGTTCGAGGGCGAGCCGAGCACCTTTGCTCCGGTGGCCGACATCCAGGTGCCGCCGGATTATCGGGTCGGAGCCGGCGATTCGCTGCACGTCCAGCTCTACGGCAACGAGCCCGCGCGCTACGATCTCACGGTGCAGCGCGACGGCCGCGTCGAGTTCCCGAAGCTCGGGCCGATCGATGTGAGCGGCATGACCTTCGAGCAGGCGCGCGACACGATCGAGCAGCGCGTCTCCAAGCAGCTCATCGGATCGCGCGTGAGCGTGAGCATGGGCGAGTTGCGCTCCATCCGGGTGTTCGTGCTGGGCGAGGTGGAAAAGCCGGGGTCGTACACGGTCGGCGGCCTCTCGACCATGACGAACGCGCTGTTCGTGAGCGGCGGCGTCAAGCACATAGGCTCGTTGCGCAACATTCAGCTGAAGCGTGACGGCCGATTGATCTCGACCCTCGACCTCTACGACCTGCTCATGCACGGAGACACGAGCGGCGATCGGCAGCTCATGCAGGGCGACGTGATCTTCATACCGCCGATCGGCAACACCGTGTCGGTGGAGGGTGCCGTACGGCGCCCGGCCATCTACGAGTTGCGGAGCGAGAGGACCGCCGGGCAGTCGCTCGAGATGGCGGGCGGACCGCTCCCCGACGCGGACCAGAAGCTCGGACAGCTCGAGCGAATACTGCCGTCCGATCTGCGCGAGATGCGCAACGTCGATCTCACCGCTCCTGCGGGACGCGACACTCCGGTCGAGAACGGCGACGTGCTGACCGTTCCGGAGATCCTGCCGACGCTCGAGCACTCGGTCGTGCTGACCGGCTACGTGTTCAGGCCGGGACAGTTCCAGTACCACCCGGGAATGCGGCTCAGCGAGGTGATTCCGAGCTTCGATGAGCTGCGGCCGAATGCGGACCAGCACTACATCATGATCCGCCGTCAGATACCTCCCGACCAGCGCATCGAGGTCGTTTCCGCCGACCTGGTCCGGGCGCTCGCCGCCCGCGGCACCGCCGCCGATCCCGAGCTCAAGCCGCGCGACAAGATCTATGTGTTCGATCTGTCCACGGATCGCGCCCGCATCCTGCGGCCGTTGATTCGCGAGATCCAGCTTCAGGCGACGCCGGAGATCCCCGAGCAGGTGGTCAGCATCGACGGACAGGTGAAGGCCCCGGGGCACTATCCGCTCGAGCGCTCGATGCGGGTCAGCGACCTGATCCGCGCGGGCGGCAGCCTGGATGACGGCGCGTTCCGCGCGCAGGCGGAGATCACCCGCTACGACGTGAACGAGTCCGGCGGGCGCACCACGCAATTGATCCCGATCGACCTCGGCGCGATTCGCCGCGGCGACGCCGCTGCCGACCTCGCGCTGCAGCCGTACGACGTGCTGGTCATCAAGCCCATTCCTTCCTGGGTGGAGCCGGGGACGATCGAGCTCGCCGGCGAAGTGCGCTTCCCGGGCAAATACCCCATCCATCAGGGCGAGACGATGTCGTCGGTCCTGCACCGCGCCGGCGGATTCACGGACTTTGCCTTCGTCGAGGGCGCGGTATTCACGCGCGAGGAGCTCAAGAAGCGCGAGAAGGAGCAGCTCGACCTGCTTGCCAACCGGCTGCAGAGCGATCTGGCGGCCCTGTCCCTGGAAGCGGTGGCCGGAAGCGCGGCCACCAACTCCGGCGCGGGCGGCAGCGCCGCGCAGGGCCTGGTGGTGGGCCAGCAGCTCTTGAGTCAGCTGCGGGACACGAAGCCCGTCGGGCGGCTCGTCATCGATTTGAACCGGGTCGTGAAGGGGCCGGTGGGCTCGCCGGAAGATGTGGTCCTGCGCAACGGCGACAAGCTTCTCGTCCCCAAGAAGTCGCAGGAGATCACCATTCTCGGCGAGGTGCAGAGTCCGACCTCGCACGTGTTCGAGGCAGGTCTCACCCGCGACGACTACATCGCGCGCAGCGGCGGCTCCACGCAGAAGGCCGACCGCAAGCGCATCTACGTGGTGCGCGCCAACGGCGACGTGGTATCCGGCGAGCGCTCGGGATGGTTCCGGCGCAAGCAGTCGGTCGAGATCCGTCCCGGCGACACCATCGTCGTTCCGCTCGACACCGAGCGCATCCGCGCGCTGCCGTTGTGGCAGGCGGTGACGACGATCATCTACAACCTGGCGGTCGCGCTGCTCGCCGTGCGGAGCGTGTGATCATCGCGGCGAAGGGCGGCGTGCAGCGCCGCCCCTTCGCCGCGGCCTCGACTTGGATCGGTGAGGTTGGTCATGCGCAGGCGGGACGTCTCACGTGCTCTGCTCGTTTCGGCCGCGGGTGCCGCGCTTCCGGGCACGCAGGCAGAAGCGCAAGGTAGCGCGGCTGTCCTCTACCCGCAGACGGCTGCGGAGGCGGCGGCAGGGGTCAAGCCGCTCACTACTTCGCTGCCGCCGGGGCAAGTGGATCGGTATTTCGCCAATGCCGTTCCCGGCAGCACGCCGGCGAACGCGGCATTCGCGAGCGCGATAGCGCAGGCGCGCCGGATATCAAACGGCGTTCCCATCGGGGCGCCCGTCATCGTGAACGGACCCGTCGCGATCGCCGCGGCCGGCGGTGCCGTGACCATCCCCGGCGCGAGCGCGGATGCGCCCGCGGTGCTGCTGCAGATCCTGTCGGGGAGCATCAGCCTCGAGCGCGGGGCGTTGCTGCAGATCAACGGCAGCTTCTCGGCGCCGCGCGCAAGCTGCTTTCGCGGAGCGGGCCTGGTGGCGTTCGGCGGCGGCAACACCGGCGGGCAGGGCGCCGTGCTCGAGCTGTATCCGGAGTGGTGGGGCGCACGCGCCGACTCGCATGCGGCGGAGCACGGTGGCATCGGAACGGCCGGGACCGACTGCACCGCGGCCATCGCGAGCTGTCTGATCGCGGCGGCGGGCGGTGCGGCGGACGGCGGCGGCCTCGTGCCCATCCGCTTCGGGCCCGGATATTACCGGACCGGACAGCAGCGCATTCCCCCGGTCTCCGCGCTGTTCGGCAGCGGCCGCGAGCAGTCCGGCTTCATTGCCAAGGCCGGCACCAGCGGGGCGTGGTGGCAGGAGGTACCGGCGGGCGCCGCCAAGATCATCATCCAGGATCTGGCGTTCTACTGCGCCTATGCCGCGTCCCCGCGCATGACGCATGGTCTCAAGCTCGGCTACGAGAACGTCGCCAGCCCTCACGGCACCGAGGGCTACTTGAAAAGCCTCTGGATACGGGACTGTGCCTGTTTCGAAAACGGATTTCAGTGCGACGTCAAAGGGAACGTCGGGTTCTACGACCTGCTGTCGATCTACTGCAACGGACAGCCCCAGCAATCCGGTCTGCGCATCACCGGCACCGGAAACCGCTGCAGCAATATCGTGTCGATGGCGCCCGGCGCCTACGGGCTCTATTTGAACGGCATCGGCATCCAGGTCACCGGTCTCGAGATCGAGGCACCGTCCAGCGGGGCCATCCCCCTGTCGATCCAGCAGAACGCCGACATCTCAGGCGTCTTGTTCGCGCTCGCCGACGACACCGAGATCGATCACGTGTGGGAGGTGGGCAGGAACGCGGCGAGCTGGCGGCTTGCGGGCGCCCAATATGTATGGGGCTCGAAGCGCAGTGCCCGCGTACTGCGCGGCAACGGCATGCGTGCCGACGGCAGCTACTTCGCGGGCAATGCCACGGGACAGGGACACCATGCAGCGGTCGCGCCCCACGGCGGCGACGGACTTTGGGAGAGCGAGAGCGCCGGACAGCGGCTGCAATCCTTCACTCTGCGCATCCGCAACGATTCGGGCATGCTTCAGCACCGCATCGGCGAGCCCGGGGGCGGCGACACGCGATTCGCATCGACGATCAACGCGGCGAGCGCCGCTTTCGTGCGCACCCCGGCCGGCGCCGATGCCACGACGCCGTTCGCCGCGGGCGGCAAGATCGGCGGCTCCCAGACCAACGTCTTCTGGCTGGACACCGCGGACCAGAGTGCCGCAGACACGCTCGGTGTCGCGTTCGTGTCCTACAACTCGACCGGCGTCGTCCTCAATGTGGTTGCCGGCGTTGCGGCCGCGAGCATCGTTGGAACATCGCGCAACCGGCTGTATTTCCAATTCACGAACGCCGCGACCGGCGCGCCCTTCGCGCTCGATACGGCGCATATCGCGTCGGGAGTTGTCCTACAGGTATCGTGGCTTGGACACCTGTCGAATTGAAGGTTGATCCCCGGGGGCTAGGAGGCGGCGGCGGCCTCGCGCCGCACTTCGCCGGAGTGCTCGCGGAACCAGCGATAGGTGCTCGCGATGCCCTCGGCGAGCGGAATCTTCGCCCGCCAGCCGAGCGCGCTCAGACGGCTCACGTCGAGGAGCTTGCGGGGCGTCCCGTCCGGCTTGCTGGGGTCGAAGACCAGCCGACCTTCGTAGCCGACGACGGACTTGACCAGCAGCGCGAGGTCGCGAATTGCGATGTCCTCGCCGCATCCGACGTTGACGACGTCCTCGGCCGCATAGTTGTTCAAGAGATAGACGATCGCGTCGGCCAGATCGTCAACGTGGAGAAACTCGCGGCGCGGCGTCCCCGTTCCCCAGATGACGACCTCCGGGTCGCCGCGCTCCCTGGCCTCGTGAAACTTTCGCATCAGCGCGGGGAGGACGTGGGAGTTTTGCAGGTCGAAGTTGTCGCCCGGTCCGTACAGGTTGGTCGGCATCAGGGCGATCGCGTCGAATCCGAACTCACGCCGGTACGCCTGACACATCTTCAGGCCGGCGATCTTCGCGATCGCGTACCACTCGTTGGTGGGCTCCAGCGGCCCGCTCAGCAGGTACTCCTCCCGGATCGGCTGGGGCGCCAGCTTCGGATAGATGCAGCTGGATCCGAGGAACACGAGCTTGGCGGTGCCGAACCGATGAGCGGCATCGATGACGTTGTCCTGGATCATGAGATTGTCGCGCATGAACAGCGCCGGGTGCGAGCTGTTGGCGTGAATGCCGCCGACTCGCGCCGCGGCGAGCACCACCACCTCCGGCCGCTCGCGCCGAAAGAACTCCCGTACGGCGGCTTGATCCGTGAGATCCAGCTCGGCGCGGCTGCGCAGCAGCAGGCTGCGGTAGCCCTGGTGCCGGAGGGCACGGACGACCGCGGATCCCACGAGCCCGCGGTGGCCCGCCACGAAGATCCGGGAGGCATGGCCGAGCGGCACGGGATCACTCATTGTGGTTGTAGATCTTGTAGCCTTCCTTGGCCACCATGGCGTCGCGCTCGGCGATCTGCAGGTCGGACTCGACCATCTCCTTGACCAGCTCCTCGAATCCGATCTTGGCCGACCAGCCGAGCTTGTCGCGCGCCTTGCGGGGGTCGCCGAGCAGCGTGTCGACCTCGGTGGGACGAAAGTAGCGGCTATCGACGCGCACGATCGTGCGGCCGGTGCGCGCATCCACGCCCATCTCCTCGACGCCCTTGCCGCGCCACTCGATGCGCATGCCGAGCAAGGAGCCCGACAACGTCGCGAAATCGCGCACCGAATGCTGCTTCCCGGTGGCAATGACGAAGTCCTCGGGCAGCTCTTGCTGCAGCATCAGCCACTGCGCGCGCACGTAGTCGCGCGCGTGCCCCCAATCCCGCTGCGAATCGAGATTGCCGAGGTACAGGGTATCCTGGAGCCCGACGTGAATCCGCGTGAGCGCGCGCGTGATCTTGCGCGATACGAACGTCTCGCCGCGCATCGGCGACTCGTGATTGAACAGGATGCCATTGCAAGCGAACATCCCGTACGCCTCGCGGTAATTCACCGTGATCCAGTAGGCGTACACCTTGGCGGCACCATAGGGGGAGCGCGGGTAGAACGGAGTGGTCTCGCGTTGCGGCGTCTCCTGCACGCGGCCGAACATCTCCGACGTCGAGGCCTGATAGAAGCGCGTTTTTGCGGCCAGGCCGAGGATGCGGATTGCCTCCAGCACGCGCAGGGTGCCGATGGCATCGGAATTGGCGGTGTATTCCGGGGTCTCGAACGATACCGCGACGTGGCTCTGCGCCGCGAGATTGTAGATCTCGTCCGGTTGAACCTCCTGCATGATGCGGATCAGGTTGGTCGAATCGGTCAAATCGCCATAGTGCAGCTTGAGCCTCACATCATGATCGTGCGGATCCTGGTAGAGGTGATCGATCCGGTCGGTGTTGAACGACGACGCGCGGCGCTTGACGCCGTGCACGGTGTAGCCCTTCGCCAGCAGGAACTCCGCCAGGTAAGCACCATCCTGGCCCGTGACGCCGGTCAGCAATGCAGACTTGCCCAATGGGTACTCCGATTTCGGCCGCGAAGCGCGGCCCCGATGCCAAGCTTATACCATCGGACCCGTGACGCGACGTCGCTGGCTGCCGACACCCGATGGCGCTTTTTACAAAGGGCGGCTCACTCGGCCTTTCCCGCGCCGCAAGCAAACGCCGCCGCGGCCAGGGGAATGAGGGCCAGCGCGCAGATCCAAGCCGAGTACGGCGGATATTTCTCGGCGAGGGTCGCGCAAGGAAGCAGCCAGAGCACGTCGATCGCAATGACCGCCGCCGTCGTCCGCGCGTGCGAGCCCCAACGCCGGGCCAGCCGTTGGTAAGCGTGCGACCGGTGCGCCTGGTGGACCCGCTCGCGGCGTGCGAGCCGCCGGATGAGCGTGAGAGTTGCGTCCACGAAGAACACTCCTCCGAGAATCAGCCACACGTAAACATTGAGCACGTGATCGCGAACTGAGTCGACGCCGATGACCGCGAGGATGTATCCGAGGTATCCGCTGCCGACGTCTCCCATGAAGATGGACGCGGGCGACCAGTTCCAGACGAGAAATCCGAGACAGGCCGACCCCACGACCAGGGAAGGGGCCGCTTGCTCCCAGGAGGCGTTGGAGGCCAGCACCGAAATGGCAGCCGACGCAAACAGGACGAAGGTCGCCTCGGACGCCGCGATCCCGTCGATTCCGTCCATGAAGTTGAACAGATTCAGAGTCCATACGATCGCCAGCGTGCAGATCACCGAGCCTGCGGCTCCGAGATGGAGCAGCAAGGACCCGACCGGCAGCTCGGTGACGCCGCCGCCGAGGAGCGCCACCGCGAGCAAGGCGGCGCCGAAGTGCACGGCCATGCGCACCGCGACCGGGGTGGACTTGATGTCGTCCCGGAATCCGACCGCCGCGACCGCCAGGGCTCCGATGTCCAGGCAGGCGGTGATCGATGCCGGTATCCGGCCGGAGAGATACAGGGCCGCCACGCAGATGCTGGTGGTCGCAACGATGGCCAGACCGCCGCCGCGCGGCGTCGGAACCCTATGCGCGCTGCGCGCGTTCGGTTGATCGGCCAAGCGCCCGATGGCGGGGTGTCGCAGCAACCAGCCGGTGCCGGCGATCGATGCCGCCAGGGCCGCG
>DATAUO010000003.1:0-1766 GCA_036268215.1 Steroidobacteraceae bacterium | reverse complement strand
CGGAGCCGACCGGGTGGGGGGTATCCATCAGAACCCCACCCACTCGCTTCGCTCGCCAACCCTCCCCTGAAGGGGAGGGATAGAAAGTGAGATTCCCATGCGTGTATTCTTGGCCGGCACGCGGGGTGGATCCCGCTAAGGCTCCGACGGTGCCAACGCTTCTCGCACCGCATCGGGATTGCGCGCGATCACGGTCAGATACGCACGCGCCGACTGGTCGGGTGTCGCTGCACCTTGTTCCCAGTCCCGCAACGTGCCGAGCGGGATATGGAAGCGGCGCGCGAACTCCTCCTGCGTCAGCCCGAGCGTGCGGCGGATGATCTTCACTTGCGGCGTGCGCCGCATGCGCTTGAAGTCGGCGGGGGTGAGTGGTTTGGCACCGGGATCGCGGGCGGCCGCGCGACTGCGCTCGGCGTCGCTCATCGCATCGAACCGCGACCACTTGGCGTCAGTTGTTTTCTTCGTGGTATCGCCGCCGCTCATTCGGTTCGGCTCCTCGTGCCGAGATGATCCGATAGACGTCGCCACGGATCGCGTATGCGACGTATAGCAATCGGTCCTCGACCATGCCGACGATGACGAAACGCTCCTCGCCATAGTCCTCGCGATCATCGAGCCATTCGAGCGCGAACGGATCGCCGAACACGAGGGCAGCTATCTCGAAGCGACGCCGTGGTCTGCCTCGTTGCGGGCCGCCTTCGTCTCATCCCATTCAAATCGCAGGTCCGGCATGAAAAGTACTGCTTAACAGTAGTCACCGCAAGGTCCCAGCTTGCGATTTCGGTCGATGTGCCGGCAAGGTCGTGGCGCACGACCGACAAGCCGGAGTGGTGACTATGCGTGTATTCCTGGCCGGAGCGGGCGGGGCGATCGGACGGCGGTTGACGCCGCTGCTGGTCAAGATGGGCCATCAAGTCATCGGCACGACACGCTCCCCGGACAAGGCGGGCGCGTTGCGCGCTATGGGCGCCGAGCCGGTGGTGGTCGACGTATTCGATGGTGAAGCGCTGAAGCGCGCCGTCGCCGCCGCAAAGCCCGACGCCATCATCCACCAGCTCACCGACCTCGCCTTTGCGCCGGGCACGCCGCAATACGCCGAGGCGCTCCGGCGCAACGCCCGCATCCGCACCGAAGGCACGCCCAACCTCGCCGCAGCGGCCCGCGCCGCCGGCGTGCGGCGGCTGGTCGCGCAGAGCATCGCCTTCATCTACGCCGACGGCCCCGGCGCCCGGGTCGAGACGGACCCGATGGCGCCGGCCGAGGGTCTGATGGCCGGGACCATTCCGGCCGTGAAGGCGCTCGAGGATGCCGTGCTGGCGCTGCCGGAGGGGATCGTCCTGCGCTACGCCTTTTTCTACGGCCCGGGCACCTGGTCGGCGGACGGGCCGGGGCGGCGGCCGGGTGTTCATGTCGACGCCGCGGCGCAAGCGGCGGCCAACGCACTCACACGCGGCGCGCCGGGCGTCTACAATATCGGCGAGGACGATCCGACGCTGTTGAGCGAAAAAGCCAAGCGGCTCCTCGGCTTCGACCCGGATTTTCGACTGACAATCTAGCCGTCATTCCGGGGCGCTCGCGAAAGCGAGCGGACCCGGAATCCAGCGACTTGGTGCCGTCCTTATTACTGGATTCCGGGTTCGCACCACCCAAGTCGGCTATAGCCGACTTGGGCTCATTAAATTGCCGATCTCGGGTAAACCCGAGATTGGTGGTGCGCCCCGGAATGACAACGATTATTTGAACGGCTTGCTCAGATAAAGCGAGCC
>DATAUO010000002.1:0-2606 GCA_036268215.1 Steroidobacteraceae bacterium | reverse complement strand
GCGGGCGCTGTTGCGCCAGCAAGGGCAGCTTGTCGGCGAGAAAGAGCGCGATGCGGCCGTTGCGCTCGCCGATGGGCTCGACGCCGGCCCAGGCCACTTCGCCGGCGGCAATGAGCGTGTCGAGGCCGGCCGGTGCATAATCGGCAATGCGCGCGGGCAGGATAGAGGTTTCGAGCAGCGACGCGGGCAGCGGCGCGCCCTGCAGGCTCTCGATGGCGTCGAGCAGCGCGTCGAGATTTGGGCCTCCGTGGCTAGGTCCCCTGCGTGGAGTGATGAGGCCCTGCCAGTGGGTGAGAAAGCGTGCGAGCGTGTGCTGCTCCACCGGTTCGACCTCGCGGCGCAATTTGGCGAGCGACTTACGGCGGATGAGGCGAAGAATCTCCGCGTCGCACCACTCGCGGTGAAGGCCGCCGGGGCGAAAGCCGCCTTCGAGGACGCGGCCTTCCGACGCGAGTTGAAGCAGTACATCTTCCACCGTCTTGCCATCTAATCCAAATCGATCCGCGGCTTCCCGCGCGGGAAACGGGCCGTGCGTGCGGGCATAGCGGCGAATGAGCTCGAGCACCGGATGCGCGATTGGCGCGAGCAGTGCCGCAGCCAGTCCCGGCGGCAGCGGAATGCCGAGGGCGTCGCGGTAACGCGCCGCATCTTCGGCGGCGATCAGGCGGCGTTCTCCGGCGATGTTGAGCTCCAACAGGCGGCGGGCGCGCAGCAGCCGGTCGACGTGAGTTAGAAGCTCAGGCGCAACCACGCGGCGGGCCAACTCAAAACGCGAGAGGTCGCCGAGTTTCAGACAGAGATCGTGGATGCCATCGGCCGAGCGGGCGCGGTAGGACTCGGTGAGGCACTGCGCATTTTCTTCGATCTCTGCGATGGCGTCCGCATCGAGCAATTCGCGCAGGTCGGTTTCCCCGAGAATCTCGCGCAACTGGTCCTGGTCGATGGTGAGGGCCTGGGCGCGGCGCTCGGCCAGCGGCGCATCGCCGTCATAGAGGAAATTGGCGACGTAGCTGAAGAGCAGCGAGGAAGCGAAGGGCGAGGGCTTGCGCGTTTCGACCACGTGGACGCGCAGCTGGCGCTGCTCGATGGCGCGCAGCGTCTCGATGAGCGCCGGCATATCGAAGACGTCGCGCAGGCACTCGCGATAGGCCTCGAGCAGCAGCGGGAACGATGGATAGCGCGAGGCCACGCCGAGCAGATCGTAAGAGCGCTTGCGCAACTGCCAGAGGGGCGAGCGCTGATCGGCGCGGCGGCGCGGCAACAGCAGCGCGCGGCCCGCGGCCTCGCGGAAGCGGCCGGCGAAGAGAGCTGTGGAACCAAGCTGGCGCAGTACGAGCTGCATGGCTTCGGCCGACTCGACCATGAACCAGTCGGAGTCGGGCGGCTCGTCGGTATCGGGAAAGCGGACGACGAAGCCGTCGTCGCCCCAGAGGGTTTCCACTTCCGGGCCGCCGGCGGCGCGGATGCGCGCGCTCACCGCCATGGCCCAGGGAATGTGGATGCGGCTGCCGAAGGGTGTAAGCACGCAGACACGCCAGTCGCCGAGCTCGTCGCGGACGCGTTCGATGACGATGGTGCGGTCGTCGGGAATCTGGCCTGTGGCGGCTTCCTGATCGGCGAGGAACTGCATGAGATTTTCCGCGGCGCCGGGGTCGAGATCGTGCTCGGCGACCAGGCGGGTGAGCGCCGCGGGCTTGGGCAGGGCGCGCAGCTCGCGCACCATGGCGCCGATGCGGCGGCCGAATTCGAGCGGACGGCCGGGGCCGTCGCCTTTCCAGAAAGGCATCTTGCCGGGCTCGCCGGGAGCGGGCGTGACCAGCACGCGGTCATGCGTGATATCGACGATGCGCCACGTGGAGGCGCCGAGGATGAAGGTCTCGTTGGGGTGCGACTCGAAGACCATCTCCTCATCGAGCTCGCCCACGCGCACGGATTTGCCGTCGTTGTAGGCGAGAAAGACGCCGTAGAGGCCGCGGTCGGGGATAGTGCCGGCGTTGAGGATGGCGAGGCGGGCCGCGCCCTGGCGGGCAGTGACCACGTTGCGGATGCGGTCCCAGGTGAGGCGGGGACGCAGCTCGGCGAATTCGTCGGAGGGATAGCGGCCGCTGAGCAGATCGAGAACGCCCTCAAAGGTGGAGCGGGTGAGCGCGCCGAAGGGCGCGGCGCGGCGGACGAGATCGTAGAGGAAGTCTACGGGGACTTCGGGGAGAGCTGGGTCAGTGGGGTTGGCCTTGTCAGCAAGGTTCGTGCTTTCCCAGGTCTCAAAATCGAGACCTGGGGCACCCAGCTTTTCTGCACGAGCAGACCTCGACTTCTTCCGTTGCGGGGCAGCGGTCGCGGGCGGATGGGCGACGATGGCGACGAGTTGCTGACAGAGGACGTCGAGGGGGTTGCGCGGAAAGCGCGTGGACTCGATGTGGCCCTCGTGCATGGCGCGGGTAACGGCGGCGCAGGCGACCAGATCGGCGCGATATTTCGGGAAGATCACGCCTTCAGAGACTGCGTCCACGCTGTGGCCGGCGCGGCCGATGCGCTGCATGCCGCTGGCGACCGAGGGCGGCGACTCGATCTGGATGACGAGGTCGACGGCGCCCATGTCGATGCCG
>DATAUO010000001.1:0-7499 GCA_036268215.1 Steroidobacteraceae bacterium | reverse complement strand
ATGCCGCAGGCGATTGCCGCCATGAGCCTGAAGCTCAGCATGCCGAAGATCCTGCGCCGGTTCGGCTTCCGCGGTGTCCTCGTCACCAACACGGTGCTCGTGGGAACGATGATCCTGCTGTTCTCGGCCATCGGTACGGGCACGCCGGTCTGGGCGATCGTGATGCTGGCATTCACCTTCGGATTCCTGACCTCGCTTCAGTACACCAGCATGAACACCCTGGCGTACGCCGACGTGAGCGACCGCGAGGCCGCCGGCGCGAGCACCATCGCGAGCACCGTGCAGCAAATGGCGGTGAGCTTCGGTGTCGCCGCCGCCTCGCTCACGGCCGCGGTGTTCATCCCCGGCCGCTTGCACGCCGATGCGGGCGACATGATCCGCGGCATCCACCTGGCCCTGCGCGCGCTGGGAGCGCTGACGATCGTGTCCACGCTGGTGTTCGCCGAGCTGCGGCCGGGCGACGGCGATGCCGTCAGCCGGCACCGGGTACCCCTCGAGGCTTGACCGGGCGGCACCGGGCACGGAGTCGATCCGGACCCGAGGCCTCTGTTGCTGTCACGCAACAATTTTTCGTGCCACGAAAGATGCCCGAAATGGCCCGAATACATATTGAACGTTAAAAGTTGCTGAAATCCTCGCCAGTTCGGGTACAGTCCGTCATCGGGGTGACACGAGTTTGTGCAAAGCGCGATACGAACATGCCAACAAGCGCGCGATGCATGGCTCGGTCTGCGGCGGGCATCACAACGATCCAAGTCTTAAGGGAGACACAGGGTGACACCTAAACAAAAGCTGTCCTGCGCCATCTGTTCCATTCTCGGTGTTCAATACGGATCAACCGCGCTCGCGGCGACGAGTACCGCGGCGGACAGCTCGGACGCGCTCGCGGAGATCACCGTCACGGCGCAGCGGCGCGAAGAGAACATCCAGAACGTCCCGATCACCATCCAGGCGCTGACCGGGGAAACGCTGACCCAGCTCAACGTCCAGAATTTCGATTCGCTGATCAAGAACATTCCAAACGTCACGCAGGCGACCAACGGCCCGGCGCAAGGCGACATCTTCATGCGCGGCTTGAGCGTCGGCGGCGGCGGCGGCCAGGGCGGCGGCACCACGGGCGCATTCCCGGCGGTGGCCATCTATCTCGACGAGCAGTCGGGCCAGCTGCCCGGCCGCAATCTCGACGTGTATGCGGCGGACCTCGAGCGCGTCGAGGTTCTCGAGGGGCCGCAGGGCACCTTGTTCGGCGGCGGCGCGCTCTCCGGCGTGCTCCGCTACATCACCAACAAGCCCAAGCTCGACGTGACCGAGGGCAGCGTGGATGCGGGCTACGGCATCACGGCGCACGGCGATCCGAACACCAACCTGACCGCCGTGCTGAATCTACCGCTCATCGACAACATGCTCGCGGTGCGCGCGGTGATCTACAGCGATCATCATGGCGGCTACATCAACAACGTGCCGAGCACGTTCTCGCGCTCCTCCACCGACCTGGGGCTGGCGCGCTACAACAACGGGGTGGTGCCGAACGACAGCGTCTCCATCAACAACAACGCCCTGGTCGGCAACGCCATCAACCCGCTGACCTACACCGGCACGCGGCTCGAGGCGCTGCTCAAGATCAACGACGACTGGAACGTGCTGCTGTCGCAGTCGTATCAGAACATGAACGCGCAGGGCGTGTTCTACGAGATGCCGAACGGCACCGAGGGCGCATCGCTCACCGCCAACGCCGTGCCGCAGGGCGGGCAAGCGCTGCCGCCGCTGTCGGTCACGCTGTTCAATCCGTCCTACGACAAGGACACGTTCGAGAACACCGCCGTGGTGGTCAACGGCAAGATCGACAACTTCAAGATCGTGTACAGCGGCGCCTACATGATCCGCAACGTCGACCAGGTGCAGGACTACACCAATTACGCGCGTGGTGTCTTTGGCTACTACTACCAGTGCGCCGGATACTCGAGCACCGATCCGACCAAGGGCAAGTGCTACACGCCGAGCACCACCTGGCGCGAGCACGAGCACAACACCCACCAGAGCAACGAGCTGCGGCTGAGCTCGCCCGACGACCTGCGCATCCGCGGCACCGTCGGCGCCTACCTGGAGAGCTACACCATCGTCGACCAGACCCAGTGGTCCTACGTCACGGTGCCGACCTGCTCGCCGACCGGTCTCAACGTGGACTGCTACCTGCCGATTAAACCGTGGCCCGGCTCGCCGGCGTATACCCCGAGCCCCCCCACGGGGTTCTTCGACGACTTCGAGCGCGGCTACAAGCAGCTCGCGGAGTTCGCCTCGGTCGACTTCGACGTGATCCCGCACGCGCTCACCATCACGGGCGGCATCCGGCACTTCAAGTACGACGACCGCGAGACCGGCGGCGACGTGGGCAGCTTCTACTGCAAGCAATTCACGGCGACCACTTACTTCGGGCCCTGCCAGGCGCCGTACGGCACCAACGTCAGCATCCGTGCGCCCAACCGCTTCACGCCGAGCGGCAATCGCGCGCGCGCCAACATCAGCTGGCACGTCACCGACGACATCCTGCTGTACTACACCTGGTCGCAAGGATTCCGCGCCGGCGCGTTCAACCGCACCACCTCGTGCCATCTGCCCGGCCCCGACGGCAAGGACCAGTTCTGTGTGCCGGCCTTCACGGTGCCGGACAACGTCACCAACAACGAGATCGGCTGGAAGACCGAGTTCTTCGATCATCGCGTCCAGTTCAACGGTGCGGTTTACCAAGAAGTCTGGGGCAACGCTCAGACCGGGTTCTTCGACCCGCAGGGCGGCCTCGGCAATCTCGCGTTCTCGACCAATGGTCCCAGCTACCGCGTGCGCGGCGTCGAGCCGCAGATCAATGCGCTGATCGTGCACGGGCTGTCGGCGCAGTTCGCGGGCGCTTGGAACTCGAGCTCGCAGACCAACTCGCCGTACCTGGTCGACAACAACCCGGCGAGCGAGAACTACGGCAAGAACATCACGTCCATCCCGAACCCGTACGGACCGCTCGGCAGCCCGACCTCCTACTCGCCGTCGGCAAACCTCAACCTGCGGCTGCGCTACGAATGGAACATGGACGACTACGGCATGTTCGTGCAGGCGTCCGGCCATCATCAGGACCACATGCTGACGGCGACCGGTTACGTGCCGGCCTTCGACATTCCGCCCTACACGTCCTACGACGCGTCGGCCGGCGTCTCCAAGGGCGATTGGGCCGTGCGGTTCTATGGCTCGAATCTGACCAACGTGAACTCCAGCCTCTCGACCAACCAGGGCCAGTTCATCATCGCCGAAGTCCCGCAGCGCCCGCGCGTGCTCGGGATCAGCTTCAGCTACAAGTTCTCGAGCGCCAAGTAGCCGTTTGAGTCGCAACAGGCCGCCGGAGCCACACGAGCTCCGGCGGCGCCCCGCGGTCGGCACGCAACGGCCGGGCCGCCGCAGGCGGCCCCGGCCGGTTCTGCCGTAGAATCCAAGTCGTTCCAGGCGCAGGATTCCGTTACGACCATGTCAGCATCCGCCTCCCAAACGCCTCCGGCGACGCCCGATCCCGGCGCTGCCTCCGCCCCGCCCATCGAGGCCGAGGTCAACCGGGTCCGCGGGCTCCTCGAGCGGAGCCAGTTCGCCGCGGCGCTCGAGGGCGCCCAGGCGCTGCGCGCCCGGGTCCCGTTGAACCGCGACGTGCTCTACATGACGGCCGTGGCGTTGCGCTATCTCGGCCGCATTCCCGAAGCGCTCGCGGCGCTCGCCGAGCTCGAGGCGCACCACCCGAAGTACAGCCGCCTGTTCCAGGAGCGCGGCCACTGCCACGTTGCGACGCGCTCGGCCGGGCCCGCGATCGACGCCTTCGTGCGTGCCGTGAACCTGAATTCGGCGCTGCCGGGAAGCTGGCGTGCGCTCGAAGTGCTGTTCCGCATGACGGGCCGAGAGGCCGATGCGCGCCACGCCGCCGCCGAGGCGCAGAAGCTCGCCGAGCTGCCGCGCGAGCTCATGACCGCGTTCAACTTGTACGCGGACGGCGAGATCGGCGGCGCCGAGCATCTGGTGAGGCAATATCTGCTCGCGCACGGCAACCACATCGAGGGCATGCGGCTGCTTGCGCAGATCGGCATGCAGCTCGATGTGATCGACGATGCCGAGCTCCTGCTCGAGAACGTGGTAGCTCGCCGTCCGGACTATCATGCCGCGCGCTACGAGTACGCGCTCGCGCTCTTGAGGCGGCACAAGCATGTGCAGGCCCGCGAGCAGATGGAGAAGCTGCTCGCCGTCGATCCCCACAACCGCGCGTACCGGACCACCCATGCCACCGTCTGCACGGGATTCGGCGACTATGACCTCGCGCTGCCGCTCTACCGCGAGATCCTCGAGGAAATGCCCGAGGACGCGGAGCTGCACCTGTCGATCGCCCACGCGCTCAAGACCCTGGGCCGCACCGACGAAGCCATCGCCTCGTATCGCGCCGCCGCCGCGGTCCGACCGCACTACGGCGAGGCCCACTGGAGCCTCGCGAATCTGAAGACCTATCGCTTCAGCGAGGCCGAGATCCAGCGCATGCGCGCCGGCGAGGCATCCGGCGGCATCGAGCCTGCCGACCGCTATCACCTCTGCTTCGCGCTCGGCAAGGCGCTCGAGGATCGAGACGAGTACGCCGAGTCCTTCGCGTTCTACGAGCGCGGCAACGCCCTCAAGAAAGCCGAGTGCCGCTACCGTGCGGAAACCCTGGAGCACAATGCCAAGCTGCAGGCGGACATCTGCACGCGCGAATTTTTCGCCTCTCGTGCGGGCCAGGGCGCGCAGGACCGCTCGCCCATCTTCATCGTCGGTCTGCCTCGCTCGGGTTCGACCCTGATCGAGCAGATCCTCGCCTCGCACTCGCAGGTCGAGGGCACCATGGAGCTCGCCGACATCCCGCGGCTGGTCCAGGACCTGCGCGGGCGCGACCCGGAGGACTCGAGCCCGCGCTACCCGGCCGCCCTGGCCGGGCTCGCGCCGGCCGACATCGAGCGACTCGGTCGGCGGTACCTGAAGGACACGGAAGCGTATCGCCGAGGCAAGCCGTTCTTCATCGACAAGATGCCGAACAATTTCCGGCACCTGGGCTTGATCCACCTCATCCTGCCGAACGCCAAGATCATCGACGCCCGCCGCGGCGCCCTCGCCTGCTGCTTCAGCAATTACAAGCAGCTCTTCGCCTCGGGGCAGCAGTTCACGTACGGCATCGAGGACATCGCGCGCTACTACCGCATGTACATCGATCTCATGGCGCATTGGGATGAAGCGCTGCCGGGGCGGATCCTGCGCATCCGTCACGAAGCGGTGGTCGATGACCTCGAGAGCCATGTCCGGCGCATACTCGATTTCTGCGAGCTGCCCTTCGAGCCCGCCTGCATCGACTTCCACAAGACCAACCGAAGCGTGCACAGCGCGAGCTCCGAGCAGGTGCGGCGGCCGATCAATCGCGAAGGCATCGACCAGTGGCGACATTACGAGCCGTGGCTCGGACCGCTCAAGGAGGCGCTCGGCCGGCTCGCCGACGAATGAGAGTTGACATAATGCGAGCCGACACGTCCGGTGCGATGGCGTTGCTGCGGCGTTCTGGTTCATAATTCCCGCGGGATGGCAGCGCGCCGGTCGCATGGGCCGGTGGTCGACTGCGAATACCAAGAATTTCAAGTGTGGACGCGCAGACGATGAAGCGCGCATAAATAGAACGAAAAAGGGGAAGACCCGTGAAGAGCCAGCCTTGGAGCATCTCCGTTGCTCTGCTTTTTCTTGCTTTCGCCAACTTCTCGCACGCGCAGCCTTCCGTGCTGCAGCGTGGCTACGACCCGGGTCTCTCCGGCGCAAACCTGGCTGAAACGACGCTGACCACGTCGAGCGTTTCCCCCAGCACGTTTGGGCTGCTTGCAACCTTGCCCGTGGACGCCGACGTCTACGCTCAACCGCTCTATGTGCCGCACGTGTCGGTCGCCGGACAAGGCTCGCACAACGTTCTTTACGTCGCATCGATGAACGACACGCTCTACGCCTTCGATGCGGACGGCGGCAGCCTTTTATGGTCGGTCAACCTGGCGACCAGCGTCGGCGCGACGCCCGCGCCGATTGGCAGCTTCACCTTCTCGGGCAACCAGAACATCGTGGGCAACATCGGCATCCTGGGCACGCCGGTCATCGATCCGTCCACCAATCTCATGTACCTCGTCGCCTGCACCCTCGAGAACAACACCCTGGTGTGGCGATTGCACGAGATCGACATCACCAGCGGCACCGAGCCGTTGAAGAACGTGGCGATCTCCGCCAGCTACGGCGGAATGACGTTCGATGGCCGCTACCAGACCCAGCGCGCCTCGTTGACGCTGGTCGGCAATCAGGTGGTGTTCGCTTTCGGCCCTGTCGAGCTGGAATACGCCGGCGGTTACTCGGGCTGGGTGATGGCATACAACAAGCAGACGCTTGCGCAAACCGGCGCCTTCGCAACCGCATCCTCCGGTACCAAAGGCGCCGGCGTGTGGCAGTCGGGCCGGCCGCCCGCGGTGGACGGCGCCGGGTACGTTTATGTCTTCACGGGGAACGGCTACACCAACGGTTACAACGGCACCACCGAGTTCAGCGAGTCTGCGCTGAAGCTCGACCCTGCGAATCTTTCGGCGCCGCCGGTCGACTGGTTCACGCCATCCAATTGGAGCTCGCTGGACGGCCAGGACCTGGATCTGGGCAGCTCCGGGCCGCTCATCGTGCCCAATACGAGTCCCAGTTTGCTTGCCGGCGGCGGCAAAGCCGGGACCATGTACCTCCTGAACACCTCGAATCTCCAGCATTACACCTCGACCAACGCCGGAGCCCTGCAGGTGCTGAACGCAGCTCCGCAATTTCGCGGGGGTCCGGTGTACTGGCAGCGCTCGGCCGCGAACGGGGGCCCCGTGCTCTACAACTGGGGCCCGAGCGATCCGGTCAAAGCCTACGCCTTCAACGGCTCGACGTTCGCGGCGACGCCGACTCAGCAGGGAACCAACATGCCGGTCTATCCGGGCGGCATTTTGTCGATCTCGGCGAACGGCGATATGCCCGGGACCGGCATCCTCTGGGCGACCGCTGCGGCGAGCGGCAACCTGTTCGACGACCCGACCGATCCCGGCATTCTCTATGCCATGGATGCCGGCAACGTGGCGACGGTGCTGTGGAGCTCCAACGGCAATCCCACACGGGATGGACTGGGCAATTTCGCCAAATTCGTGCCGCCCACCATCGCGAACGGCAAGGTATACGTGGCCACCTTCTCGAACAAGGTGGCGGTGTACGGGCTCCTCGCGAGCGCGACGGCAGCGCAGCCAACTTTCAGTCCGTTGCCCGGCACCTATGCCGGCCCGCAGCATGTCGCGCTTTCGGACAGCACTCCGGGAGCCGTCGTTCATTACACAACCGATAGCACGCCCCCCACGGCCTCATCGGCGACCTATATTGCGGGCACTCCGCTCACGATCGCCTCCACGGAGACGGTG